>JAITHB010000139.1 GCA_031280145.1 Oscillospiraceae bacterium
CCGCGATGGATTCGTTCATTAGCATTTCGTTAAGAACTACTACCGGCTTTTCAAATGTCTTCATTATTCGTTTTCCCTCCAAATTTTTGTTGTGTGAAGTTTCATGTGAAATTGAACACCGGCGGCGGCGAACCACCATTTCCGCAGACGGCATACATATTTTCCCACCAATCAAGCCAAACTAGCATCACCAACCAAAGGAGAATAATTATGCCGGATCAAGCATTCGATAGAATACAAGCGCTTCAGCCGCCCGCCGCAATCAATCTTGCCGACGTTGTCAAAACGAAGCCGCAGTTTGCGCCTATAACGCCGCGCTGGATCACGCGCTTTCTGGAATTCAAGGGTATCGACAACGGTATCTACAGAATAAACCGCGTAGTGGAGACGGGCACGCCGCTGGACGTTCTTTGCAGCAAGGACTCGCCTATGACGAACGAGATTCCGCAAGGCTTCGTCGACTATGCGGAAACGCCGCGCGAGCTTCTGATGAAGGGCATCTCCACCATTATTAACGTCGACACGCGCGTGCAAGACTTGTATTCCAAGCCGTTCAACCAAACGGAGGAACAGATTGCGCTCGCGGTCGAAAGCCTGAAGGAACGGCAGGAGAGCCAACTCGTCAACGACCCTGACTATGGGCTGCTAATCTGCGCCGCGCCGCATATGCGAACGAAGACCCTCGCGGGTCCGCCAACGCCCGACGACCTGGACGAACTCCTCTCGCTCGTGTGGAAAGAGCCGACGTTCTTTCTCGCGCACCCGCGCGCGCTCGCGGCGTTTGAACGCGAATGCACGAAGCGCGGTGTACCGCCCGTCACAAAGGAAATCAACGGGGGCAACTTCATCGTGTGGCGCGGCGTACCCATCGTTCCGACCGATAAGCTGTTCGTCGACGGCGAGAAATATCCCAAGGGGAAGGGCGGCAAGACGTCGATAATGCTTGTGCGCACAGGCGAGAACAAGCGCGGCGCGATTGGTCTTTATCAGAAGGGCGTACCGAACGACATGGCGCGCGGCATGTCGCTGCGCTTCCGCGGAATCAACGACCACGGCGTGTCTTCTTATTTGCTGACGGTCTACTGCGCCGCCGCCGTTCTTGCGGACGACGCAGTCGCGGTGCTGGAAGACGTTGACGTTGGGCAATATTGATATGCTTGATACTTATATCGACCCCGCAATATATAACCTCATAAGCAAACATTGGAACAGCGGCTCGCACAGCCGATTCCCCATCGACGAAGTTCGCCGCGCCTTCCCAATCCTTGCGGAACGCGTGAACGGACAGCCGCTGGTATACCTCGACAACGCCGCCAGCACGTTCCGCCCGCAGTGCGTCATCGACAGGCTTGCGGAATATGAATCGCGCGAGCACTCAAACATCCATCGCGGCGCGCACGAGCTTGCCGCGCGCGCCACCGACGCATACGAGGACGCGCGTCGCGTCGCAGCGGTTTTCATCAACGCGCCGTCGGAGCGGAATATCATCTTCACGCGCGGAACGACGGAAGCCGTAAACCTTGCGGCGCACAGCTTCGCGCGTCCGCTTCTGCACGAAGGCGACGAGGTTCTCATTACCGAGATGGAACACCACGCGAACATAGTCCCGTGGCAGCTTGTCTGCAAAGAGACGGGCGCGAGGATTGTCGCGTGTTCGGCTGAAGATTGCGGAAGTGTGGATTTGATGAAGTTCGCGTCATGCTTCACGCCGCGCACGCGCTTCTGTTCCGTCGCGCACGTGACGAACTCCATCGGCTCTGTTATGCCGATAGAGGAAATGATTCGGATTGCGCACTCGCGCGGCGTACCCGTTCTTGTGGACGGCGCGCAAGCCGCCGCGCATATGCCCGTGGACGTTGCCGCGCTTGGCGCGGACTGCTACGCCTTTTCAGGGCATAAGGCTTGCGCGCCGACGGGTATCGGCGCGCTGTACGCGACCGATGAAGTCATGTCGCGCGGAATCCCATACCAAGGCGGCGGACATATGATTGAGAGCGTGACAATCGAATCCTCCGTGTTCCAACCGCCGCCGCGCAAATTCGAGGCGGGCACGGGAAACATATCCGGCGCGGTGGGTCTGGCGGAGGCGCTGCGGTATCTGATGCGGCTGGGCATGGCGAACATATACGCGTACGAAGCGGAACTCATGCGCCGTCTGTATGACGGATTATCGCAGATTGACGGCGTAAACGTGCTGGGCGGGGACATCGAGCGCGTCTGCGCGCTCTCGTTCACGCATGAACGGTTCAACCCGACATACATTGGCAAGCGCATGAACGAGCACGGCATTGCGCTTCGCGCGGGGCATCATTGCGCCCAGCCCGCCTTACGGCGATATGGCGTGGCGGAGACTGTTCGGCCATCCGTCGCGTTTTACAATACGGCGGCGGAGGTGGATGTGTTGGTTGAAAAATTGGAGCAAATGCAATGAATTTCAAAGATTGTAAATTAACGATGTACGCATTTCACGTTACAGTTCAACTGGGAATGAATGAATATACAACTACACAAATGAAAACAAAAACCGTAGGGGCGATCGCCTCGGTCGCCCGCCTTTTACAACGCCGATGGGTTTTGTCGACAGTCTTGTTGAGTAAATTATTATTTCCTCAATCTCTGTCTTGAATAGGTCTGTTGAAATACGGACATTGAGTACATCTCTTAGGATCGGAGCAATATGTATCATAGTCGTGATGAGTACATCGGTGTCCAATACTGTGCAAGCAATGCCAATTCCCGTCCCAGTAGTAGTAAGGACAACAGTCACTATCCATAATTTTTATCCTTTCATATATTCTTGTGTTAGCTTACATATACGCATTATGTGACACGATTTTTCATTAGTAGTACACTGTTTCTATAATTTTACAGCACATCCACCTCGTAGCCAATGAATTATGAAAATTTTCCTTGTTCCGTTTCTGCAACAAACATGTTTGTCGACAGATAGGGGCGGCAAAAACGCCGCCCCTGCAATTGGACTATTTCAACTCTCTCTTTTTCTTTATTAATATACGCAATAATTGCGCATGAGTCAATGGGCTTGCAAAGAAAACAAAAAAACCGCAGCGCTGTTCGCACTGCGGCAATTATACAATGTAAATTTATTCCACGATATACGGCAGCAGCGCAACAATCCTCGCTCGCTTCACCGCTTCCGCCAACTGGCGCTGATGCTTCGCGCAGTTGCCCGACATGCGCCGCGGAACTATCTTGCCGCGCTCGTTCGTGAAGCGGCGGATGCGCGATATATCCTTATAGTCGATGAATTCGATTTTGTCAACGCAGAAGCTGCATACCTTCTTGCGCGGCTTGCGTCCGCGCGGTCTGCGTCCATGGTCACGGTCGCCGCGATCGCCGCGGTCTCTGTCTCTATCGTCAGCCATTTTTATTCCTCACTTCATAATCATGATGTTGCGTTGCTCGCGCGCTGCTTTTCGGAGTATAAAACATGTTTTCGTATTGATCTAGAACGGCAGCTCGTCTTCGTCGGATTCGTCGAACGCGGAAAACTTGCCGTCGCCGCCGCCCTGATAGGTCTTGCCCTGCGGCGCGGATTGCTGGGCCTGCGCGCCGTAGTATCCGCCGCCGCCCTGCGCACCGCCTTCGCCGTCGCGCGGCGCGCTCGGCAGGAATTCAATGTCTTCTGCGACGACGTTCATCGAGAACTTCGGAGTGCCGTCTTTACCCATGAAAGATTCGCCCTGGCACGGTCCGACGACGCACGCCTTGCGGCCCTTGCGCAGATACTGCGCCGCGTTCTCGCCAAGCTTGCCGAACGCGGTGATGTTGAAGAAATCAACATCGGGCTGCCCATCCTGTTTGCGTCTGCGGTTCACCGCCAAACCAAACTTCGTGACGGACATTCCGCTTTGCGCCGTGCGTGTTTCAGGGTCGCGAGTCAGGTTTCCGATTAAGTATATTTTGTTCATGTTAACCCTCAACTAGGCGAATGCGGAATCCGCTCCGCAGAAATATCACTGCAATTATTCGGCTTCCGACGCGGGCGCCGCTTCAACAGGCGCCGTCGGTTCCGTCGGAATCGTTACCGCGGGCGCGACGATCGGCGCGGCGCGTTCCGGACGGTCGTCGCGGTCGCGCGAAACCTGCGCGTCAAACACCATCGCGGAAGGACGGAAGCCCTGCGCGCGCGGCTTGATGCCGGACTTCTTCTCTTCAATCTTCACGACCATCGAACGCATAACCTTGTCGGAAATCTTAAGGTTGCGCTCAATTTCCTTGGGAACATCCGATCCCGCGGAAAAGTTCACGAGAACGTAGTATCCGTCATTCTTGAAGTTGATGGGATACGCAAGCCTGCGCTTGCCCCATTCGTCGACCTTCTCGATGACCGCGCCGTTGTCCGTGAGCAGCTTCGTAAAGTGCTCGATGAGTTCCTTGCGCTCCTCGCCTTCCACCAAGGGATCGAGGATGTACATGAGTTCATACTTGTTCAATATTTTTCCTCCTTCTGGCCATTCAGGCGGATGACAATCGTTCCGCCCGGGCTTCCGCTCATATGGCGGAAGCAAGGATGACTTGCCAAACTACAATATTATACATGCAATTTGATTGCTTTGCAAGGGTGCGCGGGGGAAGAATTTCCGGCGGTAAATTCCCAAAGTTACAGTCCAGCGGGGCGTGTAAGGCGATGATATTTTGCCTCTGTAGCGTGTTTTTTGACCATTACAGGTTAAAAATCGTCTGTTGCATTGTCAAAAATCGTTTCTAGAGGACATATTTGATGTTCCTAGTTCGCCCCGCTGGACAGTAAATTTCCAAAGTAAGGTCCACAGTGGACGAAGAGGTGGAAGTAAGCGTGGGAAGGAAAAGGAGTAGAATTTAGTCTGGAAATTTTCGCCGAGAGGAGTGCACCATAGTCAATAGCGAGGACAGGAAAACAGGGAAAAAACACGCAAGCGGAATCGGGGGAAACCCCGGGCTCCCCGGGTATCGCCCATTCCGCGTG
>JAITHB010000169.1 GCA_031280145.1 Oscillospiraceae bacterium
ACTATGCACGTGCGCGCTTCATCCGCCGCGGGCGACACGCGGTATCCCTTGCCGTACAACGCGAGCGCGATAAGCGCGGCGTTCTTCAGCGCTTCGCAAACCGTGTGCGGCGCGATGAACAAGCCCTGATAGAACAAACGCAAGCCCGCTTCATATGAACCTATCTCGCGCCCTATACCCGGTACAGTCAGCCGTTCCGCGGCCGTCTCGACGTATTCGCGCTTGCCCGCGATATATCCGCCCGTCGGCGCAAGTCCGCCGCCCGCGTTCTTTATCAGCGAACCCGCGATAACATCCGCGCCATAGTAAGTCGGCTCATGTTCCAGAACAAACTCGCCGTAACAGTTATCGACCATCACGATAATATTCTTGTCAATGCCGTGCGCAAGCTGCGCAAGTCTGCCAAGCTCATCGGGCAGAAGCGACCGCCTTGACGCATACCCGCGCGAACGCTGCGCATACACCATCTTCACATCGCCCGCCGCCAAGCGGTTCTTTATCGATTCATAATCCAACCCCGAATGAATCAATTCTGTCTGTTCATAATGAATGCCGAATTGCGGAAAGGCGGAGATAGCGCTCTTCAGCGTGTCGTAAGGCTCGCCCGAAACGCAGAGCATTGTGTCCCCGTGCCGAAGAAGACCGAACAGCGCGGTGGAAATGGCGTGCGTACCCGACATAATCTGCGGGCGCACGAGCGCGTCCTCGCACTCGAACGCGCGCGCGAACACGCGACCCAGCTTGTCGCGCCCAACGTCGCCATAGCCGTAGCCTGTGCTGCCCATGAAATCCGACTGCTGTACGCGCTCGCGTCTGAACGCCTCCTGAACGCGGCGGAACACAACGCGCTCAACTGCTTCAAACCTGCGGAACACGGGAGCCAGTTCCGCTGTACAAAAGTCCAAGTATTCTTCAGTCTTCACTAAACAAAAACCTCGCAGCGCTTCAACTATTCAAGGAGAGTATAAAAACCTCTTCGCGGCTTCAATGATTCCCGCCGTGTCCTCCGCGTCAAACCAAACGATGCCCTCTGTGCGCCTGAACCACGTCATCTGGCGCTTCGCGTATTGGCGGGTGCCGATAATGATTCGCTCGACCGCTTCGTCAAGCGTGCGGTTTCCGTCTAAGTATTCGATGATCTCCTTGTAACCGATAGCCTGCATAGACTGCGCCGCCCTGCTTACCCCGCTCGCGAGAAGCGAACGCACCTCGTCGACCAGCCCCGCGTCCGTCATCGCGCGAACACGCTCTTCTATGCGTTTGTCGAGAATCTCTTTGGGAACATGTATGCCGATGGGCAGAACGTCGTAACGCGGCTTTCGTTCGTTCGGGGACGGCGGCTTGCCGCTCATCGTGATTATTTCTATATAACGGATTACTTTCCTGCGGTTCGCGGGGTGAACGCGGCTCGCGGCTTCCTTGTGCAGCATCAGCAGCGCGGAATACAGTTCCTCGTTTGTGAGATGTTCAAGCTTCTCGCGAAGAACGGGGCTGGCGGGCGCGCTTCCGAAGCTTCGTTCATATCTTATTCCGTCAAGATATAAACCCGTTCCGCCGACAAGCACAGGCACGCTGCTTAACGAAAGGATCCCGGCGATTATCGGCAGCGCGTCGGCCACATACTCCGCGACGCTGTACGGCTTGTTCGGCGGGATAATCCCGAGCATACTATGCGAAACGCCGCGCGCTTCCTTAGGCGAAATGCGCGCCGTGCCAATCTTCAAGCCCTCGTATATCTGCATTGAATCCATTGACACGACTTCACCGCCGATCGCGCGGCAAAGCTCAAGCGATATGCTTGTCTTGCCCGACGCGGTCGGTCCCACGACGGCTATCAGTTTGGGAAGCTTCTCCTTCAGCTCACTCATCATACGCATCATACGCGCCTGAACCTTTTGTCAAGCTCGCGCTTGTCGATCGACACGCATATCGGCCGCCCATGCGGACACGTAGGCGCCATCCCTTGCGCGGATACCGCTTCAAGCAGCGTCGCAATCTGCTCGTCAGTCAGCATATCGCCTCCCTTTATCGCTTTCTTGCATGAGAGCTTGAGAAGCTCGTCCTTTCGGCGGCGGCTTGCGGGACGCTCGCCGTATTCGGACAGCGCGTCAATCATGCTTCGCGCAAGCTCCGCCGCGGGTTTGCCAAGCACAAGAGGAACCGCGGTGACGCGAATCGCGAAATCCCCGAACGCTTCAAACCGAATCCCGCTTTCGAGGAGTACGGCCGCGTTGTTCTGCGCCTCAATAACCTTGGTCGGCGTAAGGCTTAACGTCAGCGGCGTCAGAAGCGGCTGGGATACCACGCTCTCCCCTATCGCCGCCACATACCTGTCGTACAGATAACGCTCGTGCGCCGCGTGCTGGTCTATTATATAGAGCGCGTCCCTGTATTCCGCAATGATATACTGCGTGAACGCCGTGCCGATAAGCTTGTACGGACGACGCTCGTCAACCTCCGCGATAATACTCTGCTGTTCCTCGCGCGGTTTGGCGAATACGGCGGGCGCGCTGTCGCGGGCGGCTGCGGCGATACCCGTCTGATTTTCTGCCGCATAAAAAGGAATCGCGCGCGGTGTCACAGCAGTGAATCCGTTATCCTTTGCACCGTGTTCGACATCTTGCGATATAACGATCGGTATTGAAACGTTCGGGCGACCCGGGGGGTCGCCCCTACAATTATCGTTACATTGCGGCTCATTATTAAACAACGAATCTTCTGTAGTGGCAAGCCCCCGGCTCGCCCGCCGCCTTATATCATCGGCAGGTGGCTGCGCCAGCGCGTCCGCGACAATCCCCGTTATCCCCTCGCAGACTGCGCGTTCGTCGCGCATACGCACCTCCACCTTGTTGGGATGAACGTTCACGTCCACTTGCGCGTAATCCATCTCAAGGTACAGAATAAACGACGGATGGTACCCGATTATCACGCGCCCGCGCGCCGCTTCCTCCACCGCGTCCGCAATGTGACGGCTCACGACATATCTTCCGTTGAGGAATATCATCTGCCGCGCCTTGTTCATCGCGGCAAGCTCGCCAACTCCGACAAGCCCGCGCATGGCGCATCCCGCTGCCGTTCCGCCAAACGTAATCATCCCTTCGGACAGCGCTTTCCCCCATACGGCGGAAACGGCGGATGAAAGCGGGTCGGCTGACGCGCTTCCCGGCGTGCGCAGCACGAGCTTGCCTTCGGAGGTGAGACGCATGGAAATGTCGGGATGGGAGAGCATGAGCCGCGCCGCCCACTCCGCAATATAGTTCACCTCGACCGCCGGCTTCTTCATGAACTTGCGGCGCGCGGGAGTATTGAAGAATATCTCGCGCACGGTTACGGACGTTCCGGCAGGCGCGGCCGCGTCCTGCACGGATATAACTTGCCCGCCTTCTATCGTAATGCACGCGCCGTCCTCGCTTCCCCGCGTTCTTGAGGCGCACGTAACTTTCGCGACAGCCGCGACAGACGACAACGCTTCGCCGCGAAAGCCGAGCGTCGCAATTTCGTTAAGCCCGTCCGCGCTCTGAAGCTTGCTTGTCGCGTTTCTGCGGAACGCCATCAGCAATTCCTCTTTGGGAATACCGCAGCCGTTGTCGGTCACGCGGAACTGCGTAAGCCCTCCCGACTTCACGTCAATTGAAATTGAAGTCGCGCCCGCGTCAATGCTGTTTTCGACCAATTCCTTTATGGCAAGCGCGGGGCGCTCCACCACTTCGCCCGCCGCTATAAGAGATATTACGCTTGAGTCAAGCTGTCGAATGTGATTTATTTTGTCCATTTTTTATACTCTATAAAGCAATGCGCAAGTATTGCATCGTCTCATAACCTTAGCGCGCGTTCGTGTATGCGGAAGAGCTCCGTCTGCGCTTCAATCGGATTCATTGAAAGAACGTTTATTTTCCGCGCATACTCGATGAACTCCGCGCGCTCGCTGTCGCCAAGCTGAATCTGCATCGCGCGGGTTTTCTTATCCTGTCCGAGTATGTTCTGCGAGATGGAGTTCCTGCCGTGCGTCTGCGCCTCAATCTTTGCGAGAACCGACGAGGCGCGCGTGACGACCGTCCTCGGTAGACCCGCCAGCCGCGCGACATGCACGCCGAACGACGCGCCCGCGCTGCCGCGTTCAATCTTGCGCAGGAACAGTATATCCTCGCCTTGCAGCTTCACTTTGAAGTAGTAGTTGACGACGCCCGCAAGCTTGCCCTCAAGCTCCGCCAATTCGTGATAGTGTGTGGCGAACATCGTCTTCGCGCCGAGCGTCCGCGCGTCCGACATATATTCCGCAATCGCCCACGCTATCGCAAGCCCGTCGAACGTTGCGGTTCCTCTTCCTATTTCGTCAAGCAGAATCAGCGAGGACGGCGTGGCGTTCGCAAGAATAGCCGCCATCTCCTTCATCTCGACCATGAACGTGGACTGTCCCGACGCCAAGTCGTCAGACGCTCCGACGCGCGTGAACAGCTTATCCACTATGCACAGGTCCGCTGAATCCGCGGGAACAAACCCGCCTACCTGGTTCATGATAACCGCAAGACCGACCTGCCTCATATATGTGGATTTTCCCGACATATTCGGTCCCGTGATTATCTGAAACCGTTCGTTCGCGTCGATAAGCGTATCGTTTGGAATGAACCCTTCGCTTAGCTTCTTCTCGACGACAGGATGGCGTCCGCCGATAATCTTTATGATACCGTCGTCGTTAATGCTCGCGCGCGCATATTGGTTCTCGATTGCGGACAGCGCGAGCGAGCACAGCGCGTCAATCGTTTCGAGCGCGCCTGCAACCTGCGCGATCGACTTCGCGTATTGTGTAATGTAGTCGCGCAGTGTGCAGAACAGCTGCTCTTCAAGTTTCTGCGCCTTGTCGCGGCTGCCTATTATCCTGCGCTCCAAATCCACAAGCTCTTCGCTCGTGTAGCGCTCGCCCG
>JAITHB010000142.1 GCA_031280145.1 Oscillospiraceae bacterium
TATCGCCTGCGCTGATTGAAACAACTCCGCTGTCGAGGCGTAAAAGACTTGACAACTTTCGCTCCGCGGTTTCGATATGTTCAAACGCGGGGCAAAGCTCATCAAACAACACTTGACCCTCCGCAGTAAGCGTCACACCCTTTTTCCCGCGAGTGCAAAGCGTTGTTCCAAGCTGCTCTTCCAATGTTTTCAGCGCAAAGCTCACGCTCGGCTGTGATACATATAAAAGCTTGGCGGCGCTTGTAATGTTTTTTGTTTTGCCAAGCATCAAGAAGGTTCTGTACAGTTCCAAGGAAACATTATTCATCTGCCGCATCCATAATTATTATTTATTGATTATATAGATAATATCAATTTTACTTATAATTGTCAACGGGTTATAATATATTTGTATTTCAGGAAAGGAGATTCATTTATGTCGGTTAAGGTAATTGTCGGAGCACAGTTTGGCGACGAGGGGAAAGGCAAGGTCGTCGATTATCTCGCAAAGGCGGCAGATATGGTCGTGCGATTTCAAGGCGGAGATAATGCAGGACACACGGTTATGAATGAGTGCGGAACATTTAAGCTCCATTTGATTCCATGCGGTATTTTCAACAAAGAGTGCGTTTGCCTTATCGGAAACGGAACGGCGGTTAATCCGGATGTGTTGATTGAAGAAATACAGATGCTCCGAAGAAACAACATTTCTGTCAAAAAACTCTTTGTATCAAGCAAGGCGCAAGTCGTCATGCCATACCATGTTACGCTGGATGTGAGTATGGAGAAAAAAGCCGGTATCGGAACGACAAAACGCGGGATTGGATGGTGTTATGCCGATAAGTTTTTGCGTAAGAATTTCCGCATGAGCGATTTGAGTAATCCCGAATGCCGGCAGCCAAAGCTTCACGAATATTTGCCGCTCATTAACGCCGAACTGCGTTTTTTTGGCGCTCCGGAAGTAAGCGAGAAAATGCTGCTTCTTAAAATGCGGGGATGGAGCGACGCCCTTTCGCCGCTGATCTGCGATGAGTTTTCACTTTTGCACGGCTTTCTGAACGAAGAAAAGAACGTTTTATTTGAAGGGCAGCTTGGCGTAATGAAGGACATTGATTTGGGGATTTATCCATATGTAACATCATCCAACCCCGTTGCCGCTTATGCCGCCGTCAGCGGTGGTTTTCCCGCTTCAAAAATCGGCGGGATATGCGGAGTTGCGAAAGCTTTTGTAAGTGCTGTAGGCGACGGACCGTTTCCAACCGAAATGAGCGATGAAAAAAGCGCGGCGCTACGCGGCGACGGAACCGCTGCCGACGACGAATACGGCGCGCGCACAGGGCGAGCGAGGCGGCTCGGCTGGTTTGACATTCCCATGCTGAAATACGCACACGCAGTCAACGGCTTCACAGAAATCGCGCTGACCAAGCTCGATAAATTAGACACACTGGATACCATCAAAATTTGCACCTCATATATGTTGAACGGTGAAGTTACAGAAAGCATGCCGGATACGAATGACCTATATCGCATAAAGCCGATTTTTAAAGAATTTGAAGGTTGGATGCAAGGCACGTCAGAATGTAAATCTTTCGAGATGCTGCCACGCGCCGCCAAAGCATACATTCAGTTTATCGAACAAAAAATCGGTGTGCCGATACGCTATATTGGCAACGGACCATTCAGGGAGAACATTATTACTCGGTGACACGAGGAATACTTAATAAAGCAGGACGAGAAGCATCATAAACTTCTCGCCCTGTTTTATTAAGGTTTCAGTAAGTCCGCAATAGTATCGGTGCTGCGGCTTACTCGGCCAGCCACTGCGCCGTTAGGGTGATATCTTCCTTGATTGGCGCTGTGAAATCATATGCCTCGCCGTCAAGGTACCATCCTTGGAAAGCGTAGCCTTCGCGCTTCGGCGCGGCTTCATTGGTGACTGCGCTGCCGAGGTTGACTATCTTGATGAGGTATTTGTTCGCTGCGTCGGCTTCGTCCGCCTTGTAACCATAGTCGAACGTTACCGAGCGGCGATCGCGGATGTTGAAATCGCTGGTCGGATCGCCTTTGTTGATTGGTTGGCTCATTGGAATTTGATTTTCGGAGACGAACTTCGTGTAGCCGGGGTTCACCGTCTCGTCGACGAGGACAGTCTGCCCGTCTTTCCAGCTCAGACCGTAACCGAAATCATACGAATTACCGAGCGCGTCAGCATAAACTTCCATATCGCGCGGGACGTCTTCATACTGGGTTTCGACCGTCTCCATGTCCTTCGGGAACTGGAACGGAAGCATACCTGTAGGAACGATCGCGATGGGCTCGCCGTCCGCGTCGCCATATGTCGTCGAGCCGATGAGCATATCAAGCACCGCGGATTTCTGGGACTGGAAGCTTACGAGTATCGCCGCGGCTTTCGGCTCGATCTGCGTCAATACGGATGGGTTTGAGGTATCGAACACTACGACGACGGGCTTTCCGCTGTCATACGCCGCTTGCAGGCGTTCGAGCTGCGCGGTTACGGAATTGCTTGTATCCGCAGGTCCGAAGAGCGCGGCAAGCGCGTCCGGAGCGGCTTGTGTTGATGTGGTTACGCCTTTGTAGGAGCGGTTGGCAATGCCTATGATTTCGCCGGATTCGTCGCGAATCGGTTCTCCGGCGAAGCTCTCGGAGCGCGCCTGATCCGCTGTGTAGTCCGCGAAATCGAGATTGATCGGCGTGTAGTTGTTTACGTGGTTTTGCTGATCGCGCGAGCCGCCGCCGTTTGAAACGGACTGCATGAACACGATCGCAACGTCCGCGTCGTCGGATGATTCGGCGGATACGCTGCCTTCGCCGAAATACGCTTCAAGAAGAGCGATCGTCGCTTCGTCGGAAGCCGGCGCGTAAACCTTTGTGTTCTCCGTGTCGAGCGGCAAAAGTTCCGATTCGTTCTTCAGAAGAACCATGGACTGAAGCTGCGCATCGTAACCCGCTTTCATGTATTCGGGATTGCCGATGACTTCTTCCGATTCCGCGCGGACGAGATACGGATTTTCAAAGAGTCCCGTGCGGAAAATATTGTTGAGAAGTCGGTACGCGGAATCCTCCAACTGTTCAAGCAGGAACAGTTTGTCCGCGTCGGTCGCGTCGGCATACGCTTTGACGATAGGCGCGGTGGTGTTCAGTCCGCCGAACTGGTCTACGCCCGCATTGAGCAGCAGACGCGCGCGCTCCGCCATATTGGCGTACGAGCCGTCCAGATCGATTTCCTGCGATTCGGGGTAATGGTCGTCAACGCCCCAAATCATGCCCGCCAGGTCGCCGTCGAACATGAATCCGCCCGCGGTGACCGCGGGTCCGACCACGTTCCAGTCTGTGCATACTACGCCGTCGAATTCGTACGCGTCGCGGAGTACGCCGTTTATCATGTATTCGTTGTACGCGTTTGCCACGTTGAGCTCCGAGCCGTCTTCATCCGCCTTCTCGTTCGACTCGCTGCCCGGAGTTTGCATGTATGAGATGGTGTAATACGGCATAACCGCAGACGCCATCCCCGTGCCGTCCTGCAGGCTCAGCGAACCGTCGACGAACGGGATGAGGTGGGCCTCCCAGTTATTGCCCGGATAGATTGCGTACTTGCCGAAATTGTAGTGCGCGTCGCGTCCGCCCTCGCCCGCGCCGCCGCCCGGCCAGTGCTTCATCATCGCGTTGACGCTTGACGTTCCCCAACCGCCCGCCGCGGGATCGTTGGTTACGTCAGCGTCGTCGTCATACGTGGTTTGGAAGCCGTCCACGTACGCCTGCGACATAGCGGACGCAAGCTTGGGATCTTCGCCGAACGTTCCGCTGAAGCGCCCCCAGCGCGGATCGGTGGCGATGTCTATTTGCGGAGACAGCGCGGTGGCGATACCCATCGCGCGGTACTCAATGGAGGCTATCTTACCGAACAGTTTATTCAGGTCAGTGTTGAACGTCGCCGCCATACCAAGGGACGACGGCCACGCGGATACGCCCGCGTTGGCGGAATAGTATTCCACGTTCGAGCCTGAGCTTGTGCCGTGCCGCGGGTCTGATGAATTGTTGGCGGGAATGCCGTAACCCATTCCCTCGACGATGGATTGAACGTTGTTGTTCCAATCCGCGTGAATGCCCATCTGTCCCGCGGGCGCGGAGCTTGCGATAAGCACGTGGCGCAGATCGTCATTTATGAGGAAGGTCACTTGGTCCTGCGTCGGAGCGGAAGAAGTCCAGCTTGTCTGGTGACCGCTGTAGAGCATCAGCCCCGCAATCTGCTGAACACCGTCAGGGTCGGCTTTAAGCTGCGCCGCGAGATCGGCGGAGCGTTCCACATATGAAAGGCGCCAATCTTCGTATGCGTCAACCTTGCCGTTTCTGTTAAGGTCCTTAAATATGGGGTTTGACCCGCTGCTGACATAGGCCGCGGGATCAACGGGCTGCGCGTTTTCATCCAAAAATGTAAGACCCGAATACAAGGAATAACCAAGCGTGACGGCGACGCCGTCGTCCGCGGTGGTTAGATAACGAACGTTCGGTTCGTCCGCCGTATCCTTTATCCAGCGAGCGTGAACGGTTGCGTCCGCCGTGATGCCGACGAACTGAACGGGACCGAAGAAGCCGCCGCCCGCCGTGGCAGGCGCTTCGCCTCTGCCGTCGCCTTGCGGTGTTTCTGTTGTGTACCATCCCGCGAAAATATACCCTTCGCGCTCGGGTGTGGCGGGCATGTTGACGGCGCCGTTTTCAGCGACGGCAGGTTCGACGGGCGAGCCGCCGTGGGTGTCGAACGTGACGATTGGCGATTCCGTCGCAAGCGCCGCGCCGTGCGGCGCCATTGAGATGAACAGCGCGAGACACAAGAACATGGCGGCCGCTTTGCGAATCCTTTGGTTCATGTTACTCATTCAGTTTCCCCTTTCCATAATTTGGTTGTCTGAATGATAACACATAAACGAGCGGCGCACAGCAAATACAGCGCGAAATGTGCTGAAGAGTGCGCGAAATGCAAAGGTTGACTGCGGCACCCTTGAAAATATAAATAATAGATATATCACTACTTCTAAGCGTTATTCATAATACTATTGCTTTAGTTTGTTGATTTTCAACATAGCCTGCGCGGTGAAAATGCTGCCCTCCATGTAAAAATCCGTCATACCGTCATACTTTCCCGCGATGTTTCGAATTATCTTAATGCCGAAGCCGTGTTTGTCAGAATCATGCTTTGTTGTCGCCAAGTCGGGATTTTCTTTCATAACGTCGCAGCCCGCGGCGTTGCGAACGTTGATCATCAGATATCCTTTCACGGGTTTTACGGTGACGCTCAGAAACGGTTCCGGCGCGTCGACGCTGGCTTCCAGCGCGTTGGAAAGAAGGTTGCCGAGCAGACTGCAAAGGTCTGAAGGCGCAATAGGCAGCCGCTCCGACAAACACGCGTCGACCGAATAAGGAACGCCCATAGCGCGCGCTTGCTGCAGCCGCTGGTTCAGCACGGCGTTCACATATGAGTTGCCGCTGTTGACCCGATCGGGTTCGGGCATCGGACGCGCGCACAGATCGGACAATAAGTCCTTCGCTTCTTCTTTCTTATCCTCACACAGAAGAGCGTAGGCTGTTGCCAGGTGGTTGTTTGTCTCATGCTGCGCCGTCTTGAGTTCCTCCAGAAGACGAATCGTTTCACCG
>JAITHB010000048.1 GCA_031280145.1 Oscillospiraceae bacterium
AGCGACTACAGACGCGAGCGGCGTCTTGAGGTCGTGCGCGAGGTATGTAATAAGGTCGCTCTTGCGCTGCGCCTCCGTTTGAGCCAGCATGCTTGCGCGGTCCGCTTCGTTTTTCGCGTCGGTAAACAGGGAATGCTGCGCCGCGTATGTCCTGTAAGCCGCGATAACGCCGACCGAAGAGATAATCAGCACTCCCAGCGCGCCATAGCCCAGCATTCCGCCGCGCGACAGAGTTTCGCCCCTGAAAGGTCTTCTCAAAAGCATCGCGAAGAATTCCAAAAGCAAGCCGTTGAACATCGTGTCAAAAATCCACAGAACGGCAAAAAGCGCCGCGGTAATGAACACCGCGGTCCGCAGACATTTGCGAAGGAATCGCCGCTCGTCACTTTTCAAGCTTATATCCAACTCCCCATACCGTTCTTATATACTTTGGGCGCTCGGGCGAATCGCCGAGCTTCTCGCGCAGATGCCGTATGTGTACCATGACGGTGTTGTTTGCGTTGTTCAGATATTTTTCGCCCCACACGCGCTCGAATATCTCTTCCGCAGAAATAACCTTCCCCGCCGATTCGCACAGCAGCCACAATATCGAGAACTCGATAGGCGTAAGCTGAAGCGGTCTTTCATCCAGCGTGCATTCATGGGTGTCCAGGTTTAAGGTGAGACCGCGCAGCGCGAATACGTTCTCGCGGCGGTCAGGCTGACCGTCGTTGTAGCGCGTGTAGCGCCGAAGCTGCGCTTTCACGCGCGCAACCAATTCCAGCGGGCGGAACGGTTTTGTTACATAATCGTCCGCGCCGAGCGTGAGACCCGTTATCTTGTCTATTTCCTCTTCCTTCGCGGTCAGCATAAGAATGGGATAAGTATGCTTCGCCCTTATGGAGCGGCAGATTTCATAACCGTCCGCGTCGGGGAGCATGATATCCAGTATCGCAAGATCGAGCCGCGTATCCTCCGCGCACTTCAGAGCGTCCGCTCCGTTGTAGAACTTGTAAACGTCGTATCCCTCATTCTTGAGGTACAATTCCACAAGGTCCGCAATCTCGCGCTCGTCGTCCACTACCATAATCTTCTCGTTCACTTCATCACCACGGTTGCATGATAGGGATAATTCTTTCGGATGTCAACTTCGCCGCGCGGTTCTTGCGCGTCAGAATATCATTCCCGCGCAGTATTCTTCAAGAGTCAGACCGTTTTTCATGATTTCCTCCGCAATCTCAACGCCGACGTAGCGATAATGCCACGGCTCGTACGGAATCCCCGTGATGTTCTCCTTACCCTTGGGATATCGCAGGATGAAGCCGAACTGGGCGCAGTGTTCGCTCAGCCAGCGGAATTGTTCGGCGCCTTCAAATCCTCCGCTGTCGTAATGCGTTGTGACGTCAAACGCGAGACCCGTCTGATGTTCGCTTGCGCCGGGCAGCGCCGCCGTGCCGTCCGTTGTGTTATCATAAAGCTTTTGTTGGTCGGTCGCTGTTCGGTATCCGCTCGTGATTATGAAGCCGTCAACACCGTCCCGCTTTGCCTGCGCGAACATTCGGTTTGCGGCCTCGAACGTTTCGCGCGTCAGGCGTATACTGCTGTTCGCCAGTTGGAACGAGCGCTTCATATCGTATAGGTTCACCAATTCTCCCGCGTTATAATCGCTCGGCAGCAGAACGGCCGCGTTAACCAGCAGTACGCCGTTACGCGCGGCTTGCGCGGTCGGGCGCGGCTCGGGTTGGATAGCTTGCTCCGTTTCCTTCGGCTGCGCAAGCGGCTCGGACCGGATGGTTTGCTCCGTTTCCTTCGGCTGCGCAAGCGGCTCGGGCGTGTTGCTGCCAACAGACAAGCGAGGTCTGTTCGCAAGAAGCGTGAAACCCATCGCCGCCAGCAGAACGGTCGAAGCCGCAAGAATGACGCGCAGCATTCGTAGTCTGCCGTAAGAACGATAGTGTGATCCATAGTACGCTCGTGAACGCGATTTGGAAACATAATTCATTTCGCGGCGTCTCCATCCTCTAAGGCTGATTCGATCGCTGTTATTATTCCACAATCGCGCCCTATCGTTCGGAGGATTTTGCTTATGCAATTCTTAAGAATTTCTTATTGCGGCGTGGGTTCTGCCGACCCGCTTAAAATTGCGGGAATCGTCCGAATAAGTTATCATGCATTATGAGAAAATATCCGAAGGAGAAAATCGCTATGAAGAACTGTCTGTCCGGGTTCATGTTCGCAACGATTATATTGCTTTTTTGCCCATCGGGCGTTTTGAGCGAAGAGGTTTACCCGCCTGAAATATCCGAAGATATCATCATTCAATTCCCTGACGCGAACTTTGAAGCGGCGGTACGCAAAGCCGTTGGTAAATCGAAAGGGGTAATACGGACAAGCGACGCAGCAAGCGTCACCAGACTCCGTGTGTCTGGGCCGGGCATAAAAGACTTAACGGGAATACTAAATTACCGGTGCTTTTCTGCTATAATAACTTATTCGCTGATGATTCTGCTATTGCTGTAAGCGAAGCTACTGATGTGCTTATGCCTTCGTATTAATGGCTTGATGTGACAGCCTTATGTTTATCTGCGTACATCGCGCACGGGATTACCATGCGCGTCTGCGGTTTTCATTACTTTTGATATCTCCGCGTACCGAGCGTACTTGGCTATTGGAACCCGCGCTCATCGAAGACCGTATTATTCGTCTGAGTGGATTACGCAAGGGCGACCGTCTCGATCGCCCCAACCTTTAAGCTTACGGTGCTACCCTCACGCCGACAGCCGAATAACGTTCCAACTGAGCGCGGGGATATCGATATCAAGCTTGCCGCCGTCCAATGTGCCGCCGTTTCCCGTGACGGGACGCACGTTGCCGGGGTTCTGCTCGGTGTTGACCGCGTTCACGTCGTCGTGGTGCAGAACCTGATGCGTAACGTTCGCAAGCCCCGCGAAGCCGCGAAGGTCTACGGTCAGATGAACGGGTTCATCCTTGCTGCGGTTTACCGCGAAAATAGTTACGCTGCCGTCGTCCGCTTGGGTTGCGGTGGCGTCCAGTTCAGGCACGCCTTCGTAATCCTTGCAGTCGTATACGGGAGTATCGACAATCGCGCGAAGCGCGGTGCCGCGCCCAAATTCCGACGCGTGCTTGAGCGGCCAGTAGATAGTTTGCGCCCACGCGCCGCCGCCGTTCTTCGTCATGATCGGCGCGATAACGTTGACTAACTGCGCGAGACACGCAATCTTCACGCGATCCGCGTTGCGCAGGAACGTTATCAGCATCGCGCCGACAAGCAGCGCGTCTTCAAAGTTATATATGTCTTCGAGCAGCGGAAGGGCGCGTCCCCACTTGTCGCGCTTCCACACTTCGTTATCCTGCTCGCGGCTGTGATACCAAACGTTCCATTCGTCGAACGACAGGTTCAGCTTCTTCTTACGGTGCTTCTTGCCGCCGACGGAATCGCAGATGGCGGCGACCGTCTTTATGAACGAGTCCAAATCAACGGAGCGCGCGAGGAATGAACGCGTGTCTCCCGTCGGGTTTCCGTAGTAACGGTGGAGCGAAACATAATCCACATTGTCGTAACATTCGTCCAGCATTGTGAGTTCCCAGTCGCCGAACGTTTTCATTTCGGACGAAGACGAGCCGCACGCGATCAATTCAATGGAAGGATCGACCCACTTCATCGCTTTGGCGGATTCGTTCGCGATTCTGCCGTATTCCACGGCGGTCTTGTGACCTATCTGCCACGGACCGTCCATCTCGTTGCCCAGACACCACAGCTTTATGCCGAAGGGTTCTTTCGCGCCGTTCTTTATGCGCAGGTCGCTGAAGAAGCTTCCTGATTTGTGGTTCGCGTATTCCACGACGTCGCGCGCCTGTTCCACGCCGCGCGTACCCAAGTTGATGGCGTACATCGGCGCGGTGTTCGCCTGTTTGCACCAATCGATGAATTCATGCATGCCGACTTCGTTCGTTTCGGTGGTGAACCACGCAAGGTCCAGCCTATGCTTGCGCTGATCTCGGGGGCCGACGGAGTCTTCCCAGTTGAACCCCGAAACAAAGTTGCCGCCGGGATAACGCGTCACGGGTACGTCCAGCGCGCGGACGAGGTCGATGACGTCGCGGCGGAATCCGTTCGCGTCGGCTGTCGGATGCCCCGGCTCGTATATTCCGCCGTACACCGCGCGCCCCAAGTGTTCGATGAACGAACCGTATATGCGCGGGTCGATTCTGCCGATTGTATATGCCCTGTCCAATACCATGGATGCTTTCATCATAAAGTGCATCTCTCTTTGATTTAGATTTATACAAATCATATGGCATCGTGCTAAAATTGTCAAGCGAAATCTCACAAAAAAGAAGAATGAACAATAATATATTCCGGATCCTAAGTATCCCAAATATGTCAAACTTGTCGGCAGCAAGAAGGCGGCCGCAGCGGCCGCCTTCGCGTTGTGTGAATTACAGACTCCAAGGGTCTACGTCGTAGTTTATGCCAACGCCATCCTGCATAACCGTCTTTGTCGGAATCCGCGGCGGGCAATCCTTGATGGTGTTATGGTACGCGGGATAGTCGTCGCGCGGCGGCGGACAATACGCGGGCGGCGGCGGCGGCGGGGGAGGAATCCATGGGAAGCCGTAGCCGTGACACTCGCACGGCTCCTTCGGCTCGCACGGCTTCGGCGGCGGCGGTTCGCACGGCTCGCACGGTTTCGGCGGGCATGGCGCGGGTTCGTGCTCGCAGCGGAACGTTTCGGGATTCCACTTCATTCCCTCGGGGCATGGCGTAACGGGTACGCAGCGATACTTATGGGAGTCCCATTTTGTACCCGGCGGGCAGCAAGGGTCGCAGCGTTCCGTATACGGATTCCATTCCATCCCCGGCGGACAGACGGGACACGGAGGCGGCGGTGGAGGCGGCGGAGGCGGCGGTGGCGGCGGGCAATCCGGCTCGCATGTTCCGCGGACTTCATCCCAGTGAGTACCCGGCGGGCATACGTGGTCCGTCACGCACCGAAAGAGAACGGGGTCCCAGTGAGTTCCGTTGGGGCACTTTATCTCGGGCACGCACTTTTGCAGGTCGTGATCCCAGTGTGTACCCTTGGGGCAGTGGACGTCGGGTACGCAAGCGTGTTCGTGGAAATCCCAGTGCGTTCCCTTTGGGCAGTGTACGTCGGGGACGCACTTGTGCAGGTTGTGGTCCCAGTGCGTACCATGCGGGCATTCCACGTCAGGCACGCACTTGTGTTCCTTATGGTCCCAATGAGTTCCCTTGGGGCAGTTTACGTCGGGAACACAGTTCTGTTCCTTGTGATCCCAATGGGTGCCCGGCGGGCAGTATACGTCGGGAATGCAGGTGTGCGTTTTAGCGTCCCAGTGCGTGCCTTGCGGACAGTGGAAATCGGGAACGCATTCGCGGTCGTCTATATCCCAGTGGGTGCCCGGCGGGCAATGCTTCTCCTTGCAGTGTTCGGGACAGCCGTGCGGCTCCTTGCAATGCTCGCGGCAGTAATCCATGCAATCCTCGCGGCAATCGTCTTTGCAGCGATCATGCTCGCGGCAATGCTCCTTGCAGTGATCGTGCTCATGTTCATGCTTGCAATGATCGTCATGGTCGTGGTGATGACCCTTCCTGTGATCGCAGATTCCGTCGTCCAGCACGCAGCCTATGTCGGTCACGAACAGCCAGCCCGGCGGGCAGCGGCGCTTCTTGCAGTCTTCGTCAAAGTCAGGCGCGCGCACGCAGCCGTAACCTTCGATGTACACGGAACCCGGCGGGCAGACCAGACCGTGCGGCGGCAGCGTGTATCCGCTGCATGGGTCGCATGGGTCGACGAGGACGCACCCGACGCCGGGAACCATCTTGCTGCCCGGCGGGCAGCATGAGTCGTCGATGGGATGGTGCGGCTGATGCGAGTTGTGCAGAACGCAACCGACGCCGTGGACGTAGCTCGAACCCTTCGGGCACCCGAGCGTTCCTTTGACGCAGCCGATTCCCGCGATGTAGTGGAATCCGTTGGGGCAGTTGAAGCGGCTGGTTACGCAGCCAACTTCGGGTACATAGTGCGAATCCTGCGGGCATTCAGCGTTGTCGGATTCGCGCCCCGCGACGCAGCCGATACCCGGTGTATAGAAGTAGCCGCGCGGGCAGATGGCGGTTTCGGCGACGCACCCGATGTCGGGTATGTATGTCGAGCCTTGCGGGCAGTAGTTGGGCATGTCGCGCGGAACGTCCTGCACACAGCCGATTCCCGCGGAGTAGTGCGTGCCCGCCTTGCAGTTGATGTTGTCGGGGCTTGCGGGCCCGAGTACGCAGCCCAGGTGCGGCACATAGTGGAAGCCCGGCGGGCAGTTGGCGGTCGTGTAGACGCACCCGACCTTTGAAGCGGTCGTTCCGACGGGGCATATCGAAAGGTCTTCAACCAGACCGAAGCCTTGATATTCATAGAAGCCTTCGGGTATTTCCGCGCCTTCTATCTTGTGCTGACCCTTCACGCAGCCGATTCCGGGAATGTAGACGGAGTCGCGCGGGCAGTAAGCAGTCTCGCTGACGCAGCCGACCGCGGGGAAGTAGCGGCTGCCCGGCGGGCATGTGAACGTGTCTGTTACGCAGCCGACGCCGGGGACAAGGTGGCTGCCCTGCGGGCATCCCGTTCCCGTTTCCGAGGGTTCGCCGAGGACGCAGCCGACGCGCGGTACGTAGAAGTAACCCGACGGGCATGTCGCGCCGTCCGCGATACAGCCGATTGCGGGGTAATATCTGCCTTGCCCCATGCAGTCGGAGCTGTCGTTCACGCAGCCCAGCCCCGGAACGAAGTGGGTGTGTCTGGGACACTTGTCGGGAATCTTTGAGCCTTGGTCGCCGGGTCCCCATACGCAGCCAAGCGAAGCGTTCGGGAACGCCCATTCGGGGCATTCGCTGGAATCGCCGTCGTAGACGCAGCCGTATTCCGCGACGTAGTGCCAGCCCGAAGGACAGACGGGCGGCTTTCCGACGCTCAGGTCGCTGTGGTCCCACACGCAGCCGTGTCCCGGTACATAGTGCCAGCCCGGCGGGCAGGATATCGGGTTTGTATCCATATTCGGAACGCATCCGACGCCCGCGACGAAATGCAAGCCGGGCGGGCAGTCGTATACCGCGTTTGGAGTGCAGCCTTTGCCGGGTTCATAGTGGGTGCCCGGCGGACACGGGAGGGGCGTTTCAGGCGGGACGGGCGGAAATCCGGGTATGGGCGGAACGCCCGGTATTGGCGGCGCGGGCGGTGGCGGATACTGCCCCGGTATTGGTACGCAGCATTGCTGGAAGGTATCCCACCGCATACCCGGAGGACACTGCGGCGGCGGCATGAACCCCGTCTGCTGCTGCTGATATTGTTCATATTGCTGCTGTTGCTGATACTGCTGCTGCTGCTGATATTGCTGATAGTAAGCCTGCGACTGCGCGTCAAACTGCGCCGCGCTTTGCGCGTCTTGCGCCGGCGCGTATTGCGGCTGCGCATACTGCGCAGGCGCGGCGGCTTGCGCCGCATATTGCGCGGCGTAAGCGTTCGGGTCCGCGTATGGGTATGGGTTTTGCGAGTAGTCCGCATAGCCCTGCGCGCCGCCGTATTGCTCCTGCGGGTATCCTTGATAAGCAGGGCTTATGTCATAGCCCTGCTGCGGGTTGAAATTAAACCCGAAGTTCGCCATGTAACTCGGATCATTATAGCCGTACGGGTCATACCCTATCGGCATATGTGACGGGCTTGGGGGATTCTCCGCGTTCGGATAAGGATACGGGTACTGATTCGGATCCTGATAGGTTCCCTGCCCGAACATGGTCTGATCTGATGTCGTGTTATACATAGCGCCTCCTGGTGACCGGAATTTTGTACAAAGACCTCAAAAAGGGGCAAGCCCTTTTCAGTAAAACCCTGTGCCGACGGTGGACGGTAGGACAAGCGTATCGAAAACTCTCTTTTCGGAATCGCCGAAAACCCTTGATACGTTTGGCTTTTCTTAAGGCTAGCCGCAAGGGCCCAAACCCATGGAATAATCTTGCGCCAAACATTATGCGAAAGGTTCGGCGGACATTCTACCAACTTGCCTTAATTTTTGGTTTTTTCTTTGGGATGCCTTTGGGATGCTCCGGCGGACACGCGCTGAAGTTAAGCCGCTCCCTTTCGTTCGCGCGCATATTCGATGAATAATAATCGAAACATGTTAATTCTTTATTAAGTGCGAAATTTACCTTGACATGTTTTCCGAAAACACATAAAATGAATACGGTGAGCTGATATGCACAAAGTATTCTAATGTGTTTCACCTAACGAAATTCCGCGCGCGTGATATTCGCGCGCAAGTTACCAAAGACAAAGCTTCTATTATAATGGAAAGAGACGGACGTTCTTCGGCGCATGCCGAACGGTCTCCGGCTTGTTAACTGTTCCTTCTTCAGTATTGCATAAAGTGCATAAAGTTATGAATGGCTTTACACACATTATCGCGCAAAGCGGAGGTATAACATGAATCTTGCAAGGGTTTCCACCAACGGTCAGATTACGGTTCCCGCAGAAATTCGCCGCGCCTTGAACGTTCACGAAGGCGACAAGATATTGTTCTATCAGAAGCCCAACGGAGAGATTGTCATCAACAATACTTCTCATGTATCCATTCAGGATGCGGAAAAGGCGTCCGCTTCCTCTGAAGCGGTATAGCGCGGGCGTTTGCGCGCAGAATGCCTTGTTTCAAATAAATCAGACAAACACTGTTGGGCGATTTTAACTCTGCAATGCAAAGCGCTTGCGTTACACCCATGAAATCGCCCGCTCTTTTCGCAGCCTATGCCGCGTCGCGGAGCATCATTAATAATAGTGCGGGCGGTCGGAGATTGCCCATACAAAGCATGATATACGGCATTCAATTAAATACACCGAATATGTTGAACAAGTTTTAAGAATGTGTTAATATATAAAAGGAATATCGAGTATAGGAGATTCGTTTATGCGAAGATATGCTTTCACCATATTTCTTGCGCTGCTGATATTGTTTGTTCCGTTCGCGGAAGCAGCCGAATTGGTTATAATACCCGAACTCTTACCTCCTCGCCCCGCACAGTACGCAAGGGTCAGCACCGAAAAGGGCGTACTGAACCTTCGCGAGAAGGAGGACGACGACTCAAGGATTCTGGCGAAGATACCAAACTTGTCAGCCGTCAAGGTTCTGTTCGACTACGGAGAGTGGTCGCAGGTTCAGTATAAGGAAACCATAGGGTTTGTAATGTCGAAGTTTCTTTTGAAACTGGACAGCCTTCAGTATACGGCGCTGAAGCTCGGCGACAAAGGCGACGAGGTTTTGGCGTTCAAGCGCGCCATGCACGGTTTGGGATACATAAAGTCCGAATCGATAAACACAACCTACGACGTCGCATTGGAAAACGCGATCGCGAAGCTTCAGCTTCTGAACGACCTTACGCTGACGCCGGGCGAAGCCTCGGTGGAAACCCAAGCGCTGCTCGATTGGGGCGCAATATGCAAAGCGAAGTCGGGTACGCTTAACACGGCGGCCGACAGCTCCTCAGGTCTTACCGCGTCGATATTCGCGTGGGACTCCGACGGTATGCTGATGGACGCGGAAAAGGCGGTAAGGCTGAAGATTTCCTATTCCGTAAAGGCGGTCGGCGGGGTCGCGCCGTACACGATTACCGTACGCAAGTCACTTTCCGCGACAGGCGGCAGCGTTTCGGGCGACGTGG
>JAITHB010000088.1 GCA_031280145.1 Oscillospiraceae bacterium
GCTTGCTTGACTATTGTAAAATCCGATCATTGACTGATACCTCCAGAAAGCGCTCTCTCAATCTACTCCTCGCCATCGCTTCCTGCTTTGCTTTTCCTGCCGCCTGCTGAGCTGTAACGAGGGTTCGTTACAGTTCAGCCCCTCGCCCCAAAAGAGAAACGAGAGAAGTAAAAACAGGGAGATTGGATCTGAGGGCAGTGGCAATGGCGGAAGAAACGACAGCATAACGCTTCGCGCCGTTCCACGAGCGGAAAGTCTTAGAGATGTTTTCTTTCAGTTTACATAGGCGCAAATCGCGTTCCGCTAAGTTATTTGTGAATGGAACGGAGTAGTCCGCAAGAAAAAGCATATGGTTAGCTTTGAATGAAGTTAGTCCGGCGACCATCTTTCGTAACTCAACATAACCAAAGTCGACTTTTTGCATTTGGGCAAGCTCATGCTTCCCGTCTTGGACGCACTCGTCCCGGCAGGCGGAAAACTTGCCATATGTTTCCATATCGCAACAGGTCGCTGCGGGTTTGCCGCTTAAAGTTACTGCGGGTTCGCTGCTTGAAATGTCTTTATCCTTGTACGCCTTCATTTCAAACAGCACACTTCGCATTCTTTCCGCCCAACTGAGCTTCCATAATTGGACCATCCCCGGTAAATCGCGCAGCAGATGCGCGTTGCACGTTCCGTGCCGACTTCCATATTTATACAGTTTCGCGTCATGATCGTGTATTACCGTCCCACAGAAAAGCTGCAATATCCCATTCACGACTACCCCAGCGTCTCCTTTGTGTGCGTTAACCGTGTAAAACACGGCGCGCAACGTAGTCTCTGTCTACACCACGACGTCGCACGATCGGCTTATGTTAAGCAGTATTCCGATCGCCGCCATAAATATCATGATAGACGTTCCTCCCGCGGAAAAGAACGGAAGCGGCAAGCCCGTCGTCGGCAGTATGCCTATTACCACGCCCATGTTGAGGAACGCCTGTATGCCGATCATCAGCGTTATACCCGACGCCAGCAGTGTGCCGAATTTATCCTGACAGTTGAGCGCTATGCGCATCCCCGCGAAGATGAACGCCAGATACAGCGCGACTATTACTATGCAGCCTATCAGCCCGAAGTCTTCGCCCACCACAGCGAATATGAAATCCGACTCCGGATACGGCAGATACGCCATCTTCTGCCGCCCCTGCCCCAGCCCCATGCCGAACAGTCCCCCCGAACCGAACGCTATAAGCGACTGTGAAAGCTGGTAGCCCTCGTCGCTCATATACTTGAACGGGTCAAGGAACGACGTCATGCGGCGCGCCCTGTACTCCTCGCTGAACGCGTAGAAATACCCGACTCCCGCGCCCATAACGGTGAGTATGCCAAGATGAAAGAACTTTGCGCCCGCAATGAATATCATAATGACCGCCACAATGAGTATGCTCATCGCGGTCGAGAGGTTCGGCTGCTCGAGAATCAGCAGGAAAAATATGCCGGGCACAATCATGAGCGGAATTATTCCGCGGAAGAACCTGAGTATGTTATGACCCATCGAGGACAGCGCAGACGCCAGAAACAGCACGACCGCGAACTTCGCGAACTCACCCGGCTGGAAGGATACGCCCGCGACCACAATCCAGCGGCGCGAGCCGTTCATTATTCTGCCGATGCCCGGTATTAAAACCAATACGAGCAGTCCGACTGAAAGCAGCAGCATTCCCGCAACTATCCAGTTTCTGCGCCATATTCTGTAATCTATCCGCGACAGAACGAACATAAGCGCGCTGCCGACTCCGATTCCGAAGAGCTGCTGGAATATCTTCTGGAACGCGTTTCCCTGCTCCTGATAGACATAGTAGCTCGCGCTGAAGAGTATCAGCAGACCCGCCATAAGCAGAAGCGCAAGCGCGACAAGCACTCCCCTATCCACGGGGCGAACGCAGGATTGCGCGCCGGGTATGCTGCCCAGGCTTGCGTCGCGCCAGCGTCGGCGCGCTTTTCTTTTTATATGCAGCGCGGGTTGTTCCATGGAATACCTTCTTTCCGCTTTATTCAAGCGGATTTATCATTAGTATATATATGTACAAGTTGTCCTAAATATGATGGAAGAAATAAAAGTTGCGGGTTACTTGGGCGACCCTCCCCTATGGTGGGTTCGGCCGCCCTTTAAATAAACCTACAACGCCGCGACAATCCTCTTGAACTCGTGTCCGCGATGCTCGTAATCCTTGAACATATCAAACGAGGCGCACGCGGGCGACAGCAGAACGTTCCAGCCGTCCCGTGCGATGCCACGGCATACGGCGATCGCCTTCTCAAAATCATATCCCGCGTCATGTATTTCAGTAAAACCCGATTTCTCAAGCGAAGCGCGAATCTGCGCCGCGACGTCGCCTATCAGAACCGCGGACTTTATGTTCGTAAGCTTTACCATTACGTCGGAAAGCTCGTCAAACGAGACGTGCTTGTCGTATCCGCCGAGAATTATTACGGTCGGTTTCGTCATCGCTTCGACCGCTTTTATTGTGGAATCGACGTTCGTTCCCTTGCTGTCGTTTATGTATGTCACGCCTTCAAGCGTGCGTATCGTCTCTATGCGGTGCTCCACGCCCGCGAACGTGCGCAGCGTGTGGCGGATTACGGGCGGCGGCACACCCTGCGCGCTCGCGGCGCATATCGCCGCCATAGCGTTCTCCAGATTGTGCGCGCCGGGTATGCGTATCTCGTCCGCGCGGCAAAGCGTCTTCTCCGCGGAATCCGCGCGAAGAATGACTTCGCCGCCGCGCAGGAACGCGCCTTGCGCGGGTTCCGTCTTTCGCGAGAACTTGAGCTTGCGCATTGGTAAATCGTCCAGCAGTGTGTTTGTCAGAATGTCGTCGGCGTTGACGATTGAAGTGTCGCTTGCGGTTTGGTTCGCGAACATGTGCTTTTTAAGACCGATGTATGTTGCCATGTCGCCGTGCCTGTTAAGATGATCGGGCGTGATGTTCAACAGCGCGCCGATGTTCGGCCGGAAGGTCGGTGCGGATTCCATCTGGAATGACGACACTTCTATGACGAACGAGTCGCCGCGCTTCGCGATAAGCGACGCGCCCGAAACGGGGTCGCCGATGTTTCCGACGACGTGCGCTACGCGTCCCGCGCCTTTCAGCATTTCTCCGATGAGCGTCGTCGTGGTCGTCTTGCCGTTCGTTCCCGTAACCGCCGTTATGCCGCCGCTCAATTGGGAAGCGATTGACGCGCCGTATTCAAGCTCGCCGATAACGGGGATGCCGCGCGCCTTCGCTTTCTCAATCCACGAAGACTGAATCGGAACGCCGGGGCTTATTATCGCAAGGTCGATGTTCGGCAGGAGCGAATCAGGCTCGCTGCTAAGCGACCACGCCGCGGACGAACCAAGCTCCGCCTCAAGCTCCGAAAGCCCCGAAAGCGATTCTTTAGACTTAAGGTCTGACAGCGTTATCGCCGCGCCTTGCGAGTTCAGCAGGCGAGCCAGCGCGATACCGCTTCGCACCATTCCGACGACAAGAACGCGTTTTCCTTTTACGTCATACATCATAGCCTACTCCTCTTTATCCGTTTTTATACTCTAATCAATCAAAGTGCAGTCTTTCCATCGTTTATATAGTGATCGGTAATCCCAGGAAGCAAAGCAAACAGAACAGAACCGTTACCAGAACGTACATCGAGACAATCCTCGTTTCGCTCATGCCCATCATCTCGAGGTGGTGGTGATACGGCGAGTTCTTGAATACGCGCTTGCCGTGCGTCGCCTTGTAATACACGCGCTGAATCGTGGTTGAAAGAAGCGAGACAAGCATCATCACGCCCGCAAACGGAAGCCATATCGGAATCCGCATCGTCATGCCGACCCCGACGAACACCGCGCCGATGAACATCGAACCCGTGTCTCCCATCATCATCTGCGCGGGATGAAGGTTGTATCGCAGGTATCCCATAAGCGCGCCCGCCGTCGCGGCACAAAGCGTCGCGGTATTTACGAGCTGCGTTTGGTTCGCTCCCGCGCCAATCTGACTTGCGAAAATCAACGCGATGATTCCGAACGCGGCGAATATGACAAGCGACACGCTGCCCAGAAGCCCGTCAAGCCCGTCCAGAAAATTGGCGGCGTTAAGCACGCAATAGACGACGAACGCCATTATGGGTATGTACGCTAAGCCGAGGTTCAGCTCGTTCGACGTGAACGGAAGCATAATCATAGTTCCGATATACGGGCTGAACGCGCAGTACGCGGCGAACGCAACCGCGATGATAACCTGCGGAACAGTCTTCTGCATCTCTGTCAGTCCGCCTTGGTTCTTCTTCCTGCGAACCTTAAGGAAGTCGTCCGCGAAACCAAGCGCGAGGTTCAACAGCGCAAACACGCAGATTGCGAAGGGAATATCAAATATTATGGGAACAGTATGGCTGCGGAACAGGAACGCGAACAATATCGCGATAAAGGCTATCATAAGACCGCCCATCGTTGGCGTTCCCTGCTTCGACTTATGCGCTTCAGGCGCGAGACCGTATATCTGCTGACCCACCTTAAGGCGCATCAGAAGCTTTATCACCGTCGGACCAATGACCAACGTAACGGCAAACGCTGCCAGCGCGGACCAGATCATGCGTTGCATACAAGCACCTCTTTTATCGCCTCTACGGGCGCTACTATCTAGTTGCTTAACAGTTCCTGTACGACGACCTTCTCGTCAAATGGATACTTCTTCCCGTTTATCTCCTGGTATGTTTCGTGACCCTTTCCCGCAAGCACCACAATGTCGCCCTCTTTGGCGAAATTTAACGCGTACCGTATGGCGTCGCGCCTGTTCTCGATCACCGTATACGCCTTGCCCGTCGGCTTTATGCCTTCCTCGATTTCCGCAAGTATGGCGAACGGGTCTTCGGTGCGCGGGTTGTCGCTCGTCAATATGGAAAAGTCCGCAAGTCTGCCCGAAATCTCGCCCATTATCGGACGCTTGTATGGGTCGCGGTCGCCGCCGCAGCCGAACAGGCATATCAGACGCTTCTTCGTGAACCTGCGCACTTCCTCAAGAATACTCTCAAGCGCGGCGGGCGAGTGGGAATAGTCCAGCACCACTTTATACGGCGTATGCGTGTCCAGCGGCTCGATACGCCCCGGCACCGAACGCACGGACGCCAATCCGCGCGCGATAGTTTCAAGGTCGATTCCCAGCAGAAGAGCGACGGACACAGCGGCAAGGCTGTTGTATATGTTGAACGTACTCGGAATACGCAGGTTTATTCTGACAGAATCGGAGCCGTTCCGCACGCTGTCGTTCATTCCGTGAAGCGAAGCCGCGTTCACGCAAAGCGTATATGACACGCCGTTCTCGTTCGTATCAATGTCGCGCGCCAGAATGTCCGAATTGTCCTCGCGAATTCCGAACGTAACCTTGGGTATCGCAACGCCTTCCATCATTCCTTGGGCGACTTCGTCGTCCGCGTTGAACGCCGCGGCCCGCACGAATCCTTCCGTGAACAACTTGCGCTTTGTCTGCCAGTAGTTCTCCATAGTGTGGAAATAGTCCAAGTGATCCTGCGAGATATTTGTGAACGCGCCCGCCTTGAACTGCATTCCGTCGAAGCGGTTCATGTCGATTGCGTGCGCGGAAATCTCCATCGAGACGGCTCTCACGCCCGCGTCCGCCATTTGGCGAAGAATCTTCTGAAGCTCTATCGGGTCGGGAGTCGTCAAGCTTGACGGTATCATCTTGTCCGCCTTTTGGGCGGAACCGTCGCGGGTAATCGTTTCTGCCGTATAAAGCGCGCCTGTCGTTCCGATGAGACCCGCGTTAAGCCCCGCGGTGTCAAGTATTCCCTTAAGAAGGTATGTCGTGGTGGTTTTGCCCTTTGTTCCCGTTATGCCTATCATCGTCATGCCGTTTGCCGGATAGTCGTAGAAGGTCTGCGCAATCTTGCTTATCGCGACGCGCATACTTGAAACCTTCACTTGCGGCACGTCAAGCTGCGGCATGAAACGTTCCACAATGAGCGCCGCCGCGCCGCGCTTCACCACATGCGCGGCGGCGGTATGCCCGTCAAACGACGCGCCGACTATGCAAAAGAACAATCCGCCCGAAAAGTCGTCGGCCTCGCGGCTGTCCATAACGAGCCGCGTTATATCCGCGGACAAATCGCCGCGGCTTTCGCAATCCTTTGTTATATCCCCAATCAGTCGGGATAACCGCATCAAATAATCCTCCTCAAAGGAATGAGTTTTTTACTATGATCATCGCAGCGGAAGTTTATCTTACGGAGCGACGAACGTAACCGTAATCGTCGCCCCGGGGTTCACAAACTCGCCCGGCGCGGGTGCCTGCTTCTGCGCGATACCGCTGCCCTCTATCTTCATGTTGAGCAGTCTTGCGCGAAGCTGCCTGTTTGCTTCAACGACGGACATGCCGCGCACGTCGGGGACTTTCACAAGCGTTTGCGCGTCGGGGATGTCGCCGTCGTGAACGTATAACATAACCTGCGATCCCGAAAGAACGGTCGCGCCCGGTGCGGGAAGCTGCGATAGAACGATGTTCTCCGTTCCGTTTACGACTATGTCAACGTCCAGCGCGCGAAGCGCGTTTGAAGCTTCCAAAACCGTCTTGCCCGTAAGATCGGGAACGGTGACTTGCACCTGCGGCTTATCGGCGTATTCTTCGTGAATGCCGAGGTATTGCAGCGAATCAAACAGAATCTGCCGCGCGAACGGCGCCGCAGTCGTGCTGCCGTAATCGGGCTTGAGCGTAGCTTCATCTACTATTACGATAACCGCAAGCTTTGGGTCGTCGGCAGGAGCGAAGCCCATGAACGAGCCGATGTGCACGCTGTGGGAGACAATGCCGTTCACGTATTTCTGCGCCGTTCCCGTTTTGCCCGAAATCCTGTATCCGCTTATCTTCGCGTTCTTTCCGCCGCCGTCTTCCACAACCGATTCAAGCAGACCGCGCATTGTTGCGGACGTGTTTGCGCTTATCGGCTGTGAGACGACCTGCGGAACAGTGCGCTCCAGCACTTCGCCGTCAGCCGCGATAACTTCTTCCACAATGTAAGGTTTATAAAGCTTGCCGCCGTTCACGACCGCGCTTCCCGCGGCTATCATCTGAATCGGCGTAACAGCGACCGACTGACCGAACCCGATTCTCGCGAGGTCAACAGTTTGAACGGACGACTTGGGTATCATTATTCCGCTTGATTCGCCGGGCAGGTCGATTCCCGTAAGGCTTCCGAAGCCGAACGCCTTAAGGTATTTATACATGTTCTCCGTGCCGAGACGCAAACCCAACTGCACGAAAACGGGGTTGCAAGAGTTCTGCAGAGCGCGCTGCATGGATTCCGCGCCGTGCGGCGCGCCCCAGCATCTTATTATATCACCGTCAACGGTAATTTTGCCCGAGCAGTAGAAGCCTTCCGCGGGGTTTGTAAGCCCCAAGTCCAACGCCGCCGACGCGGTGAACATCTTGAATGTCGAACCGGGTTCATACGCGTCCGATATCGTCGATATGCGCATCAGCTTCTGCAGCGTTTCAAGGTCGTTGCGCGGCGGTGTGTTCGGGTCGTACCCGGGATAGATTGACATCGCCAGAATCGCGCCTGTGTTGGGATCCATAACGATAGCCATCGCTTGTTCCGCGCCGTTCACGTCCACGCATTCGCGCATCGCCTTATCCGCGAACGCTTGAATGCTTGAGTCTATCGTCGTTTTTAGCGAAGCGCCTTCCTTCGGCGGAACGTAATATTCCGACCCGCCGGGTATCATTCTGGCTTTCGCGTCCACTTCCGAGATAATGCGGCCGGGCGCGCCAGCGAGATACGCATTGTACATCTGCTCCAGACCGCTTTGCCCCTTGCCGTCGATATCCGTAAGGCCCAGCGCTTGAGCGAAGAACTGACCTAACGGGTAGTAGCGCAGCCTGTCTTCGCCAAAGCTGATTCCTGCCAACGGGTTCGGGTTTTCCTTGGTGCCGGGAATCTGCATCTTCGCGCGCATACCGTCGATTATCTCGTGCGTTACCTGGCGCTTTACGATGACGGAGCCGACGCCCTTCTGGTTCAGCTTCGCGATAAGCGAAGCGCGGTCGACGCCGAGCGCTGCGACGAGAGCGTCCGCCGTCGCTTCGGGGTTGCTTATTTGGTTCGGCGAAGCGTAGACGATGTATGCGGTAACGGACTGCGTGATTGTCTTGCCGTTTCGGTCGAGTACCTTGCCTCGCGCGGCGGATACAGTTCCGTTGCGCGTCCACTGCGCTATTCCGCGGATGGTAAGCTCTTCGCTTTGCACGATGGAGAGCTGTCCGATTCTCAGCAATACAACAAGAAACAGAACGGGAATCACTGCGGTCAGAACAAGCAATCGCCGACGAACGGTCATTCCCGGAGTGCTTTGCGAATACTCACTCGCCATAGACGCGGACACTGCGCGATTCCTTCTGACCTTCTTCATGATTCGGGTTTTCTCCTTTGCAGCGCTTATGGTTAATAGGAATGAGGCGTTAGGAATTACCTACGGTGCAGCAGCGTCGTATGCGGTACAGGCGGGCGATAGGACCCACCCCGTCAAATTTGCGAATTTGGCGGGGACCCCGGGAAGATCGCCCCTACAGATGTATGGTTATATTTATTCCGGCGATGTATTGTGAACCGCGGGCGACCCTGTCGCACCGTATGTCATTCCTAACTCCGCATTAATCACACATCGTCACCTGCTTATCTCAATAACGTACGCGGGGTCGACCATCTGAGCTTCGGTGGCTTTCTCAAAGATGCGCGTAGCGTTTGAAAGGAGCGCAATGTCCGATTCGATAAGCTCGTTGCCCTTATTGAGTTCCAGCAGCTCTTTCCTGTATTTATCAATGCTCTGCGTCGTGCCCGCGGCTGCCGACATTCGGGAGAGCGCGATGAATCCGAACAGGAACAATACGGCGCAGCATGTCAGTATTAACACTGACTGTCTTTTAAGTATCTCACGCCACAACCGCAGCGCGGGTCTTTCGGTCGACGCCGCGCTGTCGCGGCTCATCCTGTTGAAACCGTAGGCGGACCAACTGTAAGTGCGCCTGCGCAGTCTAAGCTCCTCGGGTCTTTCGATTGCCGATTCGGTGTTCGTGTTTTCCATTGTAGCCATATATGCCTCCTTTGTGTGTTTTAGAACAGTTTTTGGTTTCCATGGACGAAAAACCTTTGCCGCGTTTCACTTTTGTCTGCCTTTCCCAAAATTTCCCATCTGTACCATTTTATATTTATACACCACAACGCGGCGCAAATCAAGCGCAAACGACTGCCCACGGCTGAAATTGATTCGCCAAGGTGCGGCAATTCCGAGCGATGAAGCGGCGATTATTGTCATTATTTCAGAACGATTCCGCGGTTACAAAATGGTGAATAATCAAATCAAGTGCGACAGAGATAAGGGAAAGCGGGGAGAACGGAAAGCCCATGCGAAGTCTGGTAAAGCGGGAGTGAAAAGCAACCACAACCGGAGGCAGACGCATGGGACGAGAGAATTATAGTATAAAAACAGCGCGAACGTATACACATTTAACCACAACTGAGCGAGGACAGATAGAGGCGTTGGTGCGCAATAAGGTGTCTAAGTGAGAGATAGGGCGGCAGTTGAACCGCGACCCATCCACGATAGCACGAGATATAAATCGGCATATGGTAGATCAGTTGGATACGCAACTGCGCGTTAGGCGGAAGTATTATGCGGATACGGCACAGCGTGAGTACGAGAAAAGCCGATTGCGGTGTGTGAAACCGCGCAAACAAGAAGCTGCGAAGGCGTTTATCCAAAAGGCGGGGGACCTGATTCTAAGAGAGAAGTATTCGCCGGACGCAGCCGTGCATCGGGTAAGCGAAACATTGGGTCTAAAGAACCCGCCAATAAGCACAGAAACAATGTATCGATATATCCATCATAGGTATTTGCGCGTAAAGGTAAGTCGACAACCGCTTGAATTTCAGGCGGTTTTGCTTTATCATTTATAAGTCAATGTCTTCCGAATCGAAAGTTCTATATTGAGAATTTTTCTGCAGAAGTTTGGTGCTACGCGATGTCGAAAATTCGTCTTATGACCATGTCGGACTACGACGGAGTGTACGAGCTTTGGACGAACACGCCGGGCATGGGATTGAATAACCTTGATGATTCAAGGGCGGGCATCGAAAAGTATCTGAACAGAAATCCGCGAACCTGTTTTGTTGCGGAGGACGATAACGCGGGAATCGTCGGCGTCATTCTTTGCGGAAACGACGGGCGGCGGGGATACATCCATCATACCGCCGTTAAGACGACCGAGCGCAAGCGAGGGATCGGCACATCTCTTGTAAATGCCGCCATGGACGCCCTGCAAAACGAAGGTATCACAAAAGCCGCGCTTGTGGTCTTCGCGGATAACGAGCTTGGCGACGGCTTCTGGGAGCGCCTCGGCTTCACGGTTCGCGAGGATTTGAATTACAGGAATAAGACGCTGGACGGAAGACTTGTCCGTATGGATACGTAGGAGAGGCGCATGAAAACCATTATCACCATTCAGCATACGCAAGCTGTTCACCACACAAACGGCATGGTCGGTTCGTGGACTGACTGGGAGCTCACCGACTTAGGCAAAGAGCAAGCCGAAAACATCGGTAAGAAGCTGTCTGCCGAATTGAAACGCAAGAAGGTTAAGATTTACTCCTCTGACCTTATCCGCGCGAAGCAAACCGCAGAGCCATTGGCGCGTTATTTCGGCGTACTGGTGGAATACCGCGTCGAATTGCGCGAACATAATTTGGGTGAAGCGGTTGGCAAGTCGTGGGCGTGGTTTGACGAACACGCCGTTCCGATTCATTCCATGGACGACCGACCGCTTCCGGATGCCGAATGCGGGCGAGATGTGTGGAATCGAATGTCGGCTTTCTGCGATGAAATCATGGCGACGGACAATGAGATTATTATCCTCGTCGCCCACGGTTTCAACCTGCACATGTGGTTTGCGGTTTGGCAGAAGTGGGATATCGCGATGTTTGAAAAAAGCGAGTTTTCCGGCAAATCAGGCGGCGTTTCTTGGATGGCAGAGAACGAAAAATGCATCAGGGTGATTCAGCGGCTGAACGATATGTCCTACATATGCGGCGATAAGTCCAAAGAGGAATTCGGCGGCCGCGATATTTCATATAAAACAGAAAACTTTACGTTCAGCTATCGCGTGTCCGGAATTCTCGTGCGCGGCGGCAAGGTGCTTTTGCAAGCCCCGAAGGACACGAACGAGTATGCGTTTCCCGGCGGGCAGGTCGCTTTCGGGGAAACCTGCGCCGAATCGCTTGCGCGCGAGTGGCGCGAAGAGGTCGGCGTTGAAATTGAAGTCGGCGAACTGAAATGGGTTGAGGAGAATCTGTTTCCATGGGGCGAACGGTTCTGCCACCAGATTTGCCCGGACTTCATCGTAACGCTGAAGGGCGAAGGCGCGATTCCGCTTGACGGCAGTTTCCAAAGCAAAGAATACGGTCGTCACGCATGGGGGCATCTCATTGAGTTTCACTGGATTCCGCTGGGTGAGGTGAAGAAACTTAACGTGTATCCTGCCAAGGCCGCCGAGCTGCTGCCGCGGCTTTGCGAGGGTGTGCGGCATATTGTTTATCGGGAGGGGTAGGATGTCATCTACGATAAAAAGCCATGAAGAAGCTTCGTCTTTGCTTGGCGATTCAATATCCGCGTGGGAAACGCTCGTCGGATACATTCGCGCCAACTACGCGATGGACGAGCATTGGTTTGAAGGCAAGCCCGACTCCAACTACCGCAACGAGTTGAAGTTTCGGCGCGGCGGCAAAACGCTTGTCACGCTCTGCGCGCGCGAGGGCTTTTTCAATGTCGTTATTATCCTCGGCAAAGCAGAAAGAGCGAAATTTGAAGAACAGCAGACCGCGTTTTCCGATTCAATCCGCAAGCTCTACGCTGATACGGAAACCTATCATGACGGCAAATGGCTGTTGATAGGAGTGCAGGATTCTTCTGTGACAGAGGATATCGTCCACTTATTGCATATCAAACGTAAGCCGAGCCGCAAAACTAATGCTCTTATGAAATAAGACAATTACGCCGTGACACTGGTGACGGTTGTGACGGTTGTGACGGTTGTTTCGGGGATACCCCTTTCCCCAAATTAGCCGTCACAACCGTCACAGCCGTCACTGGTGTCACAGGTTTAACGGATTCGGAGGGACACACGATGAGCCGACCTGTTTTGGTTTACGGCACGGGCAATCCCGCCAAACTCGAACACATGCGCAGAATGCTCGCGCCGATTAACATGAATTTCATCGGTGCAAAGGAAATCGGCGCGGCACTTCCCGATGTGGATGAAAGCGGAAGTACGCCGCTTGAAAACGCGCGAATCAAAGCGCTCGCCTATTACGAAGCGCTGAAGCGTCCTGTTTTCGCCTGCGATTCGGGGCTGTATATAGAAGGCTTGCCCGACAGCGAACAACCCGGCGTCCATGTCCGCATGGTCGGCGGCAAGCGGTTGACCGACGACGAGATGATCGCTCATTATTCGTCTATCGCCGGGCGTCTTGGCGGCAAGGCGATAGCGCGGTACAAAAACGCCGTCTGTCTGGTGATGGGCGACGGCGAGGTGTATGAACATTTCGGCGCGGATATCGCGTCAGGCGCGTTCTATATTGCGGACACTCCGCATCCCAAACGCGTGGAGGGCTTTCCGCTCGACTGCCTGTCTCAAAACATTCAAACCGGTACGTATTATTATGACGGCGCTCAAAATGATTTGACTGATGAATCTGCGCAGACAAACGGCTTTCAAGCGTTTTTCCGCAGGGCGATCGGATTGGAGAAACTGTTATGAACGACATATCCGCATTCCTGAAAGCACGCGTAACAGGCGGGCGATTGGAAATCGCCCCTACAGAGATTCCCTACCGACAATGCATAGGGCGGCCGATCGTCCCGTTCGCTTGCAGTTCGCAATACATCGCCCGATTCAATGTGGCTTTTCGTTTGTAGGGGCGATCTCCGATCGCCCGCCTGTTACACGTACGACACATCCACACCGTAGGTCATTCCTAATTCCTCAGTCCCCACTCATGATTCCTCATTCGTAAATCGCCCGCCTGTGTCACGTATCGCCATCTCACCGTAGCTTTTCGTACGTCCCTGTCGTAACGCAGGTCCTCCCTATTTGATAATCCCCGCAGCGTAATACAATAATGAACGTCGTAACACATAGCCGGATTGGAGACGCCCCGCATGCACTACGCCCTCTACAAAACCATACTGTCGCCAAAAAACGGTATGAACCTGTACCGCGGCTGTACGCACGGGTGCGTCTATTGCGACTCGCGCTCCGTCTGTTATCAGATGAAACACGACTTCGAGGACATTGAGGTTAAGCAAGACGCCGCCGCGATTCTGGAAGCGCAGTTGATTAGGAAGCGGCTGCCCTGCATGATTGCCACGGGCGCAATGTGCGACCCATATATCCCATTGGAGGAAGAGCTGCGCCTGACGCGGCAATGTATTGAAGTAATAGAACGTCACGGCTTCGGGCTGGCGATTCAAACGAAATCCGCGCGGATACTGCGTGATTTGGATTTGCTCAAATCCATCAACGATCGCGCCAAGTGCGTAGTGCAAATGACGCTGACGACCTACGACGAAGCGCTGTGCCGCATTGTCGAGCCGAACGTCTCTACCACTGCGGAGCGGTTCGCCGCGCTCACGGCGTTCCGTGACGCGGGCATTCCGACCGTGGTGTGGCTTTCGCCAATCTTACCGTTCATCAACGATACGGAAGAAAACCTGCGCGGCATACTGGATTACTGCGTCCGCGCGAAGGTTGGCGGCATTATCTGCTTCGGCTTCGGCGTGACGCTTCGCGAAGGCGACCGCGAGTATTTCTATAGAAAGCTGGACGAGCATTTCCCCCATGTGAAGCAGAAGTATATCCGCGAGTTCGGCAACAGCTATGAATGTAACAGCCCGAGCAACGCAGCGCTCTGCGAGGTGTTTCGGGACGAATGCCGGCGGCACGGCATTGTGCATAAACCCGATGAAATATTCGCGTATATGCATACGTTAGAGCGGAGGGAGCGGCAGACGACGATGTTTGATGTATATCCTGCGTTGTAGGTAGGTCGTGTGTTCCCTGCGTTGCGGTTGGGTCGTACGTCTCCTGCGTTGCAGCAGGGGCGTACGACCTACAGGCTGGCGATTGGAAATCGCCCCTACAAAGATTCCCTGTCGACAATCATGCCGGTATTGTAAAGGGCAGGCGCGCGCGGTTCACAATACATCGCCCGTAACAATATAACCATACGTTTGTAGGGGAAACCGCACCTGCAAACTCCTCCCCGATTTTGCATTCCCCCTCCCGTGTGGTATAATAAGGCAGGTACGAGGTATAAGGTACTAGGTACGAGGTATAAGGTACCGGAGATTAGGAGAACAAATATGCAATCGAAGCTTCGGCGGTTTTGGATACCGCCTTTAAGGCTGCAATGCAAAGGGCTTTCATTATACCCATTAATATTCTGCGCAGTTCTCATCTGCGCGTGTATTTGGACTGCCGGTTCATATCTGCTTGAAATAGAAGACCACTACGCGAACGTCATTCTCGCGGGCGGCTTCGGACAATACGACGCGATTGTCGCGAACATTCATCCGTGGCTCGGCGGATTGGTCACGCTCGCGTACAGTCTCATTCCCTCGGTCAACTGGTTCGGGCTGCTGCTGCTGCTCGTTCTGTTCGCGTCGGGCGGCGCGATGGTAAGCCTTGCCGCGCGACGTAGAAACGGTTTGCTGCCCGCGCTTATAGTGCTGTCGCCAATCATGATTCTGCTGGCTTGCTCGCCGCAGTCGCGCGTGTTGTCCGCCCTCGCGCAGATTGCGGGCGCGCTGTGCGTTATATCGGGCGCGCGAGACGGAAAACAGGGCGTAGTCAGAACCGTGTTCGGCGCGCTGCTGCTGTTGATTGGCGTTGCGCTGTATATGTCGTATCTGTCGCTCGTTTACGCGGCCGCGGTATTAATCATCTCGCATGTAAGAAAACATACCTCGTACCTTATACCTCGTACCTCGTACCTGACGGCTGTTCCCATAATAATATTCGCGATAGCGATACCCACCCTCACAGCATTGCTCAACCCCGTCTGGCATGAATTCCACATAAACCAACAAGCGTACGAACGCGCGGCGGACGGCAACTTCGCCTTGGAAACGCAGGACTTGCTCGACAAATACGGCAATACAATCAGCGACGAAGGCGAGATTGCTGAACCGGAACAGACCGCGGCGGAAATATCCGCGGAAGAAGCGATAGCCGCGGGAACGCTCGGCAAGGCGGGTTTCACTCTCATTGACGCGGACCTGTTCGTCAGAAGAAGCGCGGTTGACGCAAAGCTGCTCGACCCCGCGAAAGTCGCTTTGATTAATTCAAACGCGCAGATGTTGAAGCTTGAGGGTTTCGCGGAGCGCGCCTCGCAGACGCTGCGCAAGCCGCAGTTCCTCATGCTCATCGCCCTGCTTCTGTTTATCGCGCTCGTGCTTGAGATTACGAACAGGGGCGCGGGATGGCTGATAGTGCTGTCAGTCGCGTTCGCGGCAGGCGGTCACGCGGTTCAGCTTCTGGCGAATCACACCGCCTTCCGCGATATCGCGCCGTTCTACATATTGGGAATCCTCGCGATGATGTGCGAGTTTGACGGAAGCGTCGCGACGGACAACATTAAGAATATCGTGAAGTCGCAGACGCTGCGCAGAATCATCCTCGGCGTAACGTCCGTCGCGTTTCTTTCGGGAATAGTCGTGCTGGTCTATATGATGCGCAGCTATAACTTCGCGCAGTCGCCCTCCGTCGCGGCGAACGAGGAGCTTCTCGCGACGCTTGCGGCAGCGCCTGACACGGTGTTCATCGGCGACAATCCGCTCGACCGCTTCAACCCGAGCGCGCTGGAAGCGCCGAGCTTCGGCGCGTATAAGAACCTTATCGCGGGCAGCTATGACGCGTACAGCCCTCGCTTTACGGACACGATGGCGAGGTTCAACATGACCAATCCGCTGCCCGATTCCGTAGACAGATTGGACGTCGTCTACATAGACATGTCGTTCTTCACGCTTCAAGTGATAAGCGCGCGCCTGTCCGAGGAATACAACATCGATATGGTGACGCAAACGCCGAGTATCGCGCAGGCTTCGCTTCCGTCGGGTTCCGTACACCGTATGCAGCTTTATTGGCTGCGCAACGCGGCTGATGAGTAACCTTACAATAATCGGCGCCGGCGCTGCGGGGATGTCCGCCGCGATATCCGCCTCCATGGCAAACCCCGATATGCGTATTCCGGCGCGCGGACAGAGGTCGCGCGAATCCGGGGAACGCGGAGCGTTCCTTCATATAACTGTGTTCGACCAACACGTGCGCGTAGGCAAGAAGCTTGCGCGCACGGGCAACGGACGTTGCAACATAATGAATGTCGGGGACATATCAGGCGCGTATCGCGGAGACGCGGCGTTCGCGCAGCACGTCATACGCAGCGCGGATACGGGCGCGTTTCTTCGTTCCATCGGTCTTGTTCTTGCGGAAGAAAACGGCGGCAGAATATACCCCGCAAGCAAACGCGCGGGCGGCGTTATTGACGCGCTTCGCTTTCAACTGGAAGGCAGAGGCGTTGAGGTTCGCTTAGAGGTCGTCGAATCTGTCGTCCGTAATGATGATTCTTTTGTCATAAACAACTCGCACAAGGCGGACAAGGTGATAATCGCGACAGGCGGCAAGGCGGGAATCTTGCCTTGCGACGCGACGGGCTATTCTTTCCTATCGGGCTTCGGTCACGCGATAACGAGGCTTGCGCCCGCGCTTACGCATGTCAATGTGCAGCCGATGTGTATTACGGGGTTGAAGGGCGTGAGGCTTGACTGCGAGGCGTCGCTGCTGCGCAAAGATATGGTTATATATAAAGAAGAGGGCGAGATAATCTTCGGCGACAGTTCCATATCGGGCATACCCGTAATGAACCTGTCGCGGCTCGTCGAAGATGAAGACACGCTCGCTATCGACATGTTCCCGCGCCATACGGCGGAGGAACTTACGTCGGTCATGCAATCCGCCTTTGAATATGTTCCCGATATCGAGAAGGTATTGTGCGGATTGATACACCCGCGAATCGCGAAAATCGTTCATCCGCCTTCATTAAAAAACTGGCGCATACCGATAATGCCGAACAAACACGATTTCACGCGCGCGCAGGTGACGGCGGGCGGCGTATCGTGCGCCGAATTCTCGCCCGATACGATGGAAAGCAGGCGGGTTCGCGGGTTATACGCAGCGGGCGAGGTATTGGATGTTGACGGAATATGCGGCGGCTTCAACCTGATGTTCGCGTTCGCGTCGGGTATATTGGCGGGAAGGAACGCAGGGAGGCACGAATGAAAAATGAAAAATTATGGGTTGCAACGGGCGGCTGGGTTGTGGTGGGCGGTTGTGGTTTGATGGTTGTACAAAATCGGGCGATGTGTTGAATACTGCGGGCGAGCCGGGGGCTCGCCCCTACAGGTGTTTGTCTGCGTTCAATCAGGCAGGTTTCGCAAACCACCCCGCCAAAACGTAGGTTTGCTCGGGGACCCCGGAATCTGTAGGGGCGAGCCCCCCCCTGGGGTCCCCGACAAATCCGCAGATTTGTCGGGGTGGGTTGGCTCGCCCGCCCTTTACCACAACCGCCCGCCACAACCCAACCGCCCGATGCAACCCATCGCCCGTCGTATCTCCCAATTGTTCATTCGTAAATCGCCCCTACAATAACGACAGAAGGACACACATGCTCAGAATATCAAACATACCCCTTCAGTTGGATTACACGGACGAATCGCTTCGCCAAGCGGTTGCGAAGGCGGTCTCGCTGCCCGCGGCGCGAATCCTGTCTTGCAAAATATCGCGCAAGGCGGTTGACGCGCGCGACAAACGCGACGTGAAGCTTGTCGTATCCGTTGACGCGGCGCTCAAAATCAGCACGGCGGAAGAGGAGCGGCTGCTCGCGAATCCGCAGATAAAGCGAATCGAACCGCCGCCCGTGTTCGTTCCGCCCATGGCGAAACCCGCAATGCGTCCAATCATAATCGGCGCGGGACCCGCAGGTCTGTTCGCCGCGCTGCGTCTCGCCAAGGCGGGGTGGAAACCAATCATATGGGAACGCGGCAGCGACGTTGACACGCGTCAGAAGGACGTCGCTTCGTTCGCCGGGGTCCCCGACAAATCCGCAGATTTGGCGGGGTGGGTCGGCGGATACGCGCTCAACACGGAATCGAACATACAGTTCGGCGAAGGCGGCGCGGGAGCGTTCTCCGACGGCAAACTTACATGCGGCATAAAGGATAAGCTCGCGCGCGAGGTGATTGAAACCTTCGCGAAGTACGGCGCTCCGCAGTCGATTCTTATTGACGCAAAACCGCATATCGGCACGGATTATCTGCCGACCGTCATCAAGAATATGCGCCGCGCGATAGAGGAATTAGGCGGCGCATTCATGTTCCAAACGAAGCTTGAGGGCGTTCACTCTCGTTCGGGCAAACTCACGGGCATAACGGGAATGAAGCGCGGAGAGACCGTCCGCCTCGAAACAGAGGCGACCCACGCTCTGCTCGCCATTGGGCACAGCGCGCGCGACACCTTCCGTACGCTCGGCGACAGCGGAATCACGTTCGGGCGGAAACCGTTCGCGGTCGGCGTTCGCATCGAGCATTCGCAGGAATGGCTGAACCGCGCGCAGTACGGCGGCTTCGCGGGGCATCCCGCAATAGGCGCGGCGGAATACAAATTAGCGGCGCACCTTCCGACCGCGGACGTATATACGTTTTGCATGTGTCCCGGCGGAACGGTAGTCGCGGCGGCTTCGGAAAAGGGCGGCGTTGTGACAAACGGAATGAGCACGTACGCGCGCGATTCCGCAAACGCCAACTCCGCGATACTCGTGTCCCCGCGAAACTACAGTCTGTTCACAGCGCAAGAGGGTTCGCCCCTGCAAGCGTTCGACTATCTGGCTTCATTGGAAGAGGCGGCGTTCCGCACGGGCGGCGGAAGCTTCAAAGCGCCCGTGCAGAAAGCGGGCGACTTCCTCGCCAAACGCGCGTCAAGGTTTGCGGGAACGGTAAAGCCGACATACCCGCGCGGCGTGACGTGGTGCGAGCTTGACGCGTGTCTGCCCGCGAACCTGACTGACGCGCTGCGCGCGGGTCTCGTCCGCTTCAACCAACTGCTGCCGGGCTTCGCCGCGCCTGACGCGGTCTTGACGGCGGTCGAGAGCCGTTCGACATGCCCCGTGAAGATGCTGCGCAGCGGCGCGTATGAAACATCCATATCGGGAGTGTACGCGGCGGGCGAAGGCGCGGGGTTCGCGGGCGGAATCGTATCCGCGGCGGTGGACGGGCTTCGCGCGGCGGAAGCGATGATGGGAGGATGAATGAACAATGAAAAATGAACAATGAAAAATTGAATGTTTAGGAACGGAACCCAACAATACCGAACATCAACCGTTAATTTTTCATTGTTAATTTTTCATTCGTAAACACTCACTCCTCATTCGTACTAATCCCCCAAATCGAGGTAATTATGATACCACGCCGCGTTCTCGCAATCCACGACCTGTCGGGCGTCGGCAAATGCAGCCTTACGACCGCGCTGCCTATTCTGTCGTGCATGGGACACGAGGTCGCCGCGCTGCCAACTGCTGTGCTTTCCACCCACACGGGCGGCATAGACGGCTACACATACCGCGACTTAACCTGCGACATGCGACGCATCATCGAGCATTGGCTCGCGCTCGGCCTTTCGTTCGACGCGATATATTCGGGCTTCATGTCGTCCGCGGAACAGATGGAAATACTGACGGACAGCATACCAAAGCTGAAAGGCGAACACACGCTGATACTGGTAGACCCGGTCATGGGCGACGGCGGCGCAATCTACAAAACATATACGCCCGCTATGGTTTCCGCCATGAAGAAGCTTGTCACGCTCGCCGACATAATCACGCCCAACCGCACGGAAGCCGCAATCCTGACAGGTGCGAAATACGATACAGACTTTTCTTCCGCGGAAGATATTCTCGCGGTCTGCCGCGCGTTGTCCGATATGGGTCCGCGATATGTGATTATCAGCGACGTTAATGCCCGTGAAAACCAAATCGGCGCGGCGGTCTACAGCCGCGAAACGCACATGTTTGACATAACAGCGCGCGAATATATAGAAGGAACGTGGCACGGCACGGGCGACATATTCGCCTCCGTTCTGCTGGGCGGAATGCTGAACGGGCGGAATGTGTACGACGCTTGCCGCGCGGCCTGCGACTTCACCCACGCGGCGATTCTTCAAACGAAACTGAACGGAACTGACACGCGGTTCGGAATTGCGTTCGAGCCGCTGTTGAAGAATCTAACGGTTCACAATGAATCGCACTAAATAACAGGAATCACGGAATAAGTACGCAGTTTGCGCCGTTTTATTGTAGATAAATATATCTTAATCGGATATATCCGGACTGTCGACAAAAGCCCACAGGCGTTGTAAAGGGCGGGCGACCGAGGCGGTCGCCCCTACAGGGTGTATGCTATCGGTATGCAGGAATGCAATACGTTGTAGGGGCGAGCCCCCGGCTCGCCCGCACGCATACAAAACAATCGTTTGTCGACAGTCTGATATATCTTAATCGGATATATCGCCTTACATTCTATCAGAAAGCAAACGGTGGGTGAACTTATGAAGAAGCGAATATCTCTGTTTCTTGTTATACTTATGACGGTTACTGTCGTATTCGGCGCATATGCGGAAAACCCCGAAGAGAATGTCGTTCTGACAGACGAAAGCGGTCAAGTCCTCACCGATGAGGAAATAAACCTGGGCGAGACCGCCGCGCCGCAAGAGCCGGAAGAAACGCCCGCGCCGATTCCGACGGAATCCACGCCGCCGCTTGTGATATTCTCCCTGCCGACACAAGTGCCGACGACCGCGAAACAGTGGCCGACGCCGACGCGTACGCTCAAGTACGGCATAATAGGCGCGGACGTGACCGCGCTTCAAACGCGCCTGAAGGAGCTTGGCTACTACAACAACGACATAACGGGAAATTACTACGCGATGACGCGCGACGCGGTAAACGCGTTTCAGACCGCGAACGGCTACTCGATAACGGGTCAAGCGTCGATTCAGCTTCAAATGCTGATATTCTCCGACGCGGCGAAGCCCAAGGCTACCCCCACGCCCAAGCCGACCGCGACGCCTAAGCCCACGCCCACTCCAAATCCCACGTTCAACCCGAGCAATCCGCCCGCGTTCCCCGGCAACCTAAAGGTCGGAAGCTCCGGCACTCACGCGCGGAATATCCAGCTTCGCCTGAAGGAACTGGGCTACTATAACTCAAGTATTACCGATTACTTCGGCACGGTAACGCAAGCCGCCGTAAAGGCGTTCCAGAACAATAACGGTTTGACGGCGGACGGCGTAGTCGGCAAGCTCACGTGGACGAAGCTGTTCGCGGATCCAAACGCGCGCCCCGCTTCCGCGACGCCCACGCCCAAGCCAACGCCCGCTCCCGCGAAATATTACATCACGATAGACGTCGTAAACCAGATAGTCACGGTATACGGGCAGAACAGTCGCGGCGAACACACCGAAGTAATAAAGCGGATGATATGCTCGACGGGCACGTCTTCACACCCGACGCCCGAACGGCAGTACGTCCTCAACGGCGCGACCGCGCGCTGGTGCTACTTCCCCGCATGGGGTACCCACGCGCAGTATTGGACGCGCATATCAAGCTCAATCGCGTTCCATTCCGTCATATACACCACGCCGAACACGATGGCGCTGTCCACCTCTTCATATTTCAACTTGGGTTCGCCCGCGTCGCACGGCTGCATCCGCCTGCTGGTCGCGGACGCAAAATGGATATACGACAACTGCGGCGCGGGAACGGTGGTCGACGTGATACGCGGCAAGCCCGACCCCGAAGGTACGCAGGCGCTCAAGCCGCCCGCGCTCAACTACAACAACATGCTTCCGCAGGCGACGCCTGCGCCGACACCTACACCCAAGTATGACGCAAACGCGCTTCCGCCGCAGCCGTTCCGCACGCTCGAAGTAGGTTCAAAGGGCGAAGACGTGTTTTGGCTGCAATGCAGACTGACCGAGCTGGGTTACTACACGGGAAGCATTACGGGCGGCTACGCAAACGGAACGCGCGACGCGGTAAAGGCATACCAGAAGGACCACGGTCTGTCGCAGGACGGTAAGGCGGGCAGGCTTACGCAGAATTCAATCTACGAATACGTTCTGTATCCCACGCCGTCGCCTACGCCTTTCACAACGCCGACCCCATCCCCCACGCCGTTCACAACGCCTGTGCCGGTGATTCCGCCGCAGAACCCGATGGCCGCGCCGACGCCGACGCCTGTCGGATAACATGACGTTACAGAACTTGCGCTTTACTTTACAGAGTATAAAATAGGAGTATAGTATGGCTAAGTATTGCTGGGTATGGAACATCAAGCCCGAATGCATTGAAGAGTATGTGAGAATGCACCTGAACCCATGGCCCGAAATAATGGAGGCGCACACCAAGGCGGGGTTCAAGAACTATTCCATCTTCCAAAACGGCGCGCAGTTCATCTACGAGTTCGAGTGTGACGGCGACCCGAACGCGGCGTTTGAGTATTGCAATAACGACCCTGATTGCCGGCGCTGGAACGCAATCACAAGTAAAATGATTGACGAGAAGCTTGAGAACGGAGACGTCAGCACGGGGGTTAGGTATTTGCGAGAGGTGTTCTTTCTGAAATAGAGTCGCTTGAAAAAATTGAACGGTTGTGAAATAATGTCGCATGGGAGATTATCCCATGCGACTTGTTTATTATTACATAATGTGAGGTATATCTATGGAAAAATGGACGTTCGCGGAACTTGAGTATTCCCGCCCCGACGAAGCCAAGCTCCGCGCCGAATTCCAAGCGCTCAACAACCGTTTGAAGAACGCCGCGTCATATGAAGAGGCGCGCGCCGCGTTCATCGACACGCAGAACACTTCCGTCGAACTGCAATCCATGTTCAGCCTGGCGCACATCCGCCAAACGCTCGACACCACCGACAAATTCTACAACGACGAGCTTGAGTTCCTGCACAGGTTCAGCGCGGAACTGATTCCGCTCAGCCGCGAAGGCATCGACGCGCTTCTTGAGTCGCCGTTCCGCCCCGATTTCGAGAAGGAATTCGGCAAGCAGCTCTTCACGACGGCGGAGCTTGAGCGCAAGCTTCAAAACCCCGCCATCATCGAAGACAAGATTGCGGAAAGCAAGCTTAAGGAAGAATACAGCATTCTCGCCGCGTCCTGCAAAACAGAGTTCAAAGGCGCGACGCAGAACTTCTACGGTCTGCTCAAGTTCATGGAAGACCCCGACCGCGAGACGCGCCGCGCCGCGTTCGTCGAGTGGAGTAAGCTTTACGAATCCATATCAGACAAGCTTGACGACATGTATGACAAGCTTATCGAGATTCGCCTGCGCATGGCGGAAAAGCTGGGCTTCAACAACTACGCCGAGATGGCGTACGCGAACATGGGGCGCACGGACTACGGCGCGGAGCAGGTCGCGTCGTTCCGCGAGCAGGTGCGCGAAGTTATCGTACCCGCCGCGCTTCGTTACCGTGAAGCGCAGGCGAAGCGAATCGGTATCGACAAGCTCAAGTATTACGACGAAAACTATATGTTCCCCGACGGCAACGCGGACCCCGTCGGCGGCGAGGATGTTCTCCTGCCGATAGGCCAGAGGATGTACCGCGAGCTTTCGCCCGAAACGGCGGAGTTCTTCGACTTCATGGTGGAACACAACCTGTTCGACTTATCCACGCGTCCCGGCAAGCACCTGGGCGGATACTGCTCCGGCATACAGAACAAGCTCGCGCCGTTCATCTTCAGCAACTTCAACGGAACCGCGGCGGATACGGGCGTACTCACCCACGAGGCGGGTCACGCGTTCGCAAGCTATACCGCATCGCGCTGCCAGCCGATCCGCGACTACGCGCACTCCACGGCGGAGGTTGCGGAAATTCACTCTATGACGATGGAACACTTCACCTATCCGTGGCTGCGCGATATGTTCGGCGAACAGAACGCGGCGAAGGCGAAGTTCACTCACCTCGCGGACGCGTTCTGCGTAGTGCCCTACCTCGTTTCGGTTGACGAGTTCCAGCACAAGGTGTTTGAAAACCCGCATATGAGCCATGAGGAGCGCAGACTTCTGTGGAGCGATATCGAGAAGAAATACCTGCCGTGGCGCGACTACGACGGTGACGAGTTCCTTTCGGGCGGCGGGTTCTGGATGCAGAAGCAGCACGTGTTCCTGTATCCGTTCTACTACATCGATTACGCGTTGGCGCAAACCTGCGCGTTTGAACTGTACGGCAGAATGAAGGAGAACCCGAAGCAAGCGTGGGAGGATTATTTGAATCTCGTGAAGGCGGGCGGCAGCACCAACTATTTCAATCTTCTGAAGATTGCGAATTTGTCGAATCCGTTTGAATCGGGTTCGGTTGCGCGCGCCGTGGGGCATGTCGTAGAGGAGCTGGACGAATTGAGCAAGCAGTTTTAGGGCGCCTATACAAGGATAACCCTATCGTAAATCGCACAGGCGTTGCATAGGGCGGGCGAGCCCCCGGCTCGCCCGCAGTTCACAATACATCGCCCGCCTGTTACGCGTTCGACCCACCCACACCGTAGGTCATTCCTCATTAATCGGCGACGCCCTACCCCACAATATCCCCAACGCCCGACAGAATATAATGCGGACGATACGGAAACTCGTCAACGCCCTTGCGCGACGTCACGCCCGACAGAACCAGCACGGTATCCAATTCGGACTCGATACCCGCAATTATGTCCGTATCCATGCGGTCGCCGACAATCGCGGTTTTGTCCGCCGGAACGCCCAGCCGCTTGATGGCGTGGCGCATCATCAGCGGGTTCGGCTTGCCGACGTAGTAGGCGGTCTTGCCTGTCGCAAGCTCGATAGGCGCGACCAGCGCGCGGCAGGCGGGCGATATGCCGCCCTCCGACGGCCCCGTAAGGTCGGGATTCGTCGCGATAAGCTTAGCGCCGTCAATCACAAGGCGAATAGCGCGCTCAATCTTGTCGTAGGAATACGAATGAGTCTCCCCCACCACCACATATTCGGGGTTCACTTCGTTCATAACATATCCCGCTTCATACATCGCGCCGAACAAACCCGGCTCGCCTATGACATACGCGCTCGCGTTGTCGTTCGGGCTCAGAAGCTGGCTCTTGAGGAACGCGGCGGTCGCGAGCGCGCTTGTATAAAAGTGGCTCTCGTCCACATCCAAGCCAAGCCGACCCAGCTTCTGCGCAAGCTCGCGCGGCGAACGCTCCGACGAGTTCGTCAGGAACAGATACCGCTTGTCGTTTTTGTGAAGCCAATCGACAAATTCAAGTACGCCGGGCAGAAGCTTGTTGCCGTGATAGATAACGCCGTCCATGTCGCATATAAAGCCCTGCTTTTGGCGCAGCTTTTGGACGTCGTCCTGCACAATTTCAGGCGTGTGCATATCAAGCAGACCCGACGCGAAGTCGCGCAGATTCTTTTTCATATCGGTTAACGTGGGGCGTGTGTCGTTCATGCTGTCTCCCTGTTTGAATGAAAAATTAAGAATGAAAAATGAATAATTACTACTTTAGGTTCGATATCATGATTATCCGTTCCTAACAATCAATTCTTCATTTTTCATTTTTAATTCTTCATTCAGTATAGTGGCTTGCCTGCGCGTTCCACAGTTCGTGATACCTGCCCGTAGTGTCAGAAAGAAGCGTTTCGTGGTCGCCGCGCTGCGTCAATGTTCCGCCGTCGAACACCGCTATGTCGTCACAGAACTTGCAGGACGAAAGCCTGTGCGAAACGAACACGCACGTTCTGCCCTCAATCGTCCTGTCGAAGGTAGAGTATACCTCCGCTTCCGCAATAGGGTCAAGCGCGGCGGTCGGTTCGTCAAGCACCACGATCGGCGCGGTCTTATACAGCGCGCGGGCGAGCGCAATCTTCTGCGCTTCGCCGCCCGAAACCTGAACGCCATCCTCATCATATTGCGTAAACAGAATCGTGTCAATACCGTGCGGCAGTTTTTGCAGACGCTCGCTGAACCCCGCCTTGTCGAGGCACTCCGCGACCCGCGCCGCGTCGGGTTCGCCGCTGACCGAAACGTTCTGCCCGAGCCACAGCGGGAACAGCTTGAAATCTTGGAACACGACGGTGAACAGCTTCGTATACTCCTCCTTGGAGAGTTCCTTTATATTCACGCCGTTCAGCCGTATCTCGCCTTCGGTAGGGTCGTACAGCCTGCACAGAAGCTTTATCATCGTGGTCTTGCCCGATCCGTTAAGACCGACCACCGCGAGACGCTTCCCCGAGTGAAGCTTGAGGTTCAGGTTGCGCAGCGCGTATGTCTCCGACGCGGGATACTTGAACGATACGTTCGCAAACTCAATCTCAATGTCGTCCGCGTTGACGATGCAATTCTTTCCCGCTGCTTTATTGAGTATAAAAGGGATAGGTTTATCGCCCTTGACGAGAAGATCAGGCATTTGCATGAAGTCGCGCAGCGGCTTGAGGAACGGCGCGTTCATATACAGGGTGCCTGCCACGTTCACGACGGCGGCGAACGCGGAAGCAAGCGTCGTCACCGCGCCGACGCTCTGCACTATGCCGCCGACAGGCGCGCCGCCCAGCGCGCCGACGCCCGACAGTATGAAGAACGCACCGCCCACGAACGCGAGCAGCGCGGACAATATAGCCTGCGTGTGCCCCTCAAACGTGAAGAAGTTCAACCACGTGCGAAGCGGAAAGCTTTCCTCGAAAATCTTCACAATCATGTTCTTCTGGTTGTACAGCCTCGCGTCCTTCGCGGCTTCATCCGCCTTGATATAAGTCAGATAGTACCCCGCCGAAGCGTTGCATTTCTCGTTGTCGATGAAGATTTGCGAAACCTTCTTCGCGGACACGCTCAGCATAATGAAGTTTGCAAGCAGCCCGAGCGCGAACATCACGCACAGCGCGATAATCCAAAACTGCGATACGGCAAGTCCGCCTGACATCGCGAAGTAATTCAGCAGAAGGAACAGCGAGAACCCCATTCCGAACAAGGCTTCAACCAAGGAAACGCTTGCCATGTAAATGCGGAGCATACCAAGCCCGTTGCCCCTCGCTTGAGTCTGCATACGTTCGAGCAGTTCCGTAAGCTTGCTGTCTTCGGTATAGGCATAGTCCATCGTCATGAACCGCTGCGCGTTCACCATTCTCTGGCGATAGTACGCGGTT
>JAITHB010000110.1 GCA_031280145.1 Oscillospiraceae bacterium
ACATGAAACTTCACACAACAAAAATTTGGAGGGAAAACGAATAATGAAGACATTTGAAAAGCCGGTAGTAGTTCTTAACGAAATGCTAATGAACGAATCCATCGCGGCAGCGTGCTGCTACTCCTTGGTTAATGGCTTGAAGGAAGTTAAGTCGGGCGGAAAAATCGATGAAAAGTTTATCACGTATAGTATTCCGTCAAAGCTTCTGAGTTACTTCGGCAACGTACCGCCAATGGTTGGCACACATGAATATGTCACAATCACAGGTATCGATGCTAATAATAAGGTTCGCGAAAAGACTTTCCCCGTTCTTCGCGCTCCGTCAAGCGGAAATGTTGTGATGTGGACTGGGTCGGCTGTTGTAACGCTTAATTCTGGTGAAGACTGGTTCGATAAAGCTGGAACATCTGATGCAACCTGCTTTGCTACCAGTTCAACGGTTGATTCCGCGCATGACGTGTGGACTGACTATGCAAGCGGACACTGCGACCACGGTACTAAAAATTGCCCGTATGTCGAAGTTGCCGATCCGATCGTCGCGCACCTTGGCGCAACCGCTCCGCACCTTTTCGCTGGACCGGATTGGAACACCGTGCATACGGCGGTACAGTACCAATCCTAATTAATATCCTAGAACAGTCCCCTGCCGAAAGGCGGGGGATTGTTCTGCAAGGACGCGGAACCGGAGGAAGAGCGCGGGATAATTATGTTAACATAACAAAAATCGCGCGATTGCGCGATTTTCCGCGTTGTTGGAATCCTGTCGGCAAAAGGCCTTTGTGTTGTAAAGGGCGGGCGACCGAGGCGGTCGCCCATACATGGTGTTGGCTATCGGTATGCAGGAACGCAATATACTGTAGGGGCGAGCCCCCGGCTCGCCCGCCCGCATACAATACAATCGGTTGTCGACAGCCTGAAATCGCGCGATTGCGCGATTTTCCGCGTTGTTACGGTCCGCCCGCGACATAGATTCATTTATCCAGCCGCTCCAGATAAACGCGCGTTATCTCTTCCAATATCTCATCGCGTTCGAGACGGCATATAAGCTGACGCGCGCCGTTGAAGCTGGTTATATATGTCGGATCGCCCGATATAAGATAACCCACAATCTGCGTCACAGGGTCATATCCGCGCGCGCGAAGCGCCGCGTACACCGATTCAATTATGGCTGCCGCCGTGCTTCCTCCGCCTTCCAGCACGCGGAACGGCATTGTGTGACCTGTGTTATCGTATGCCATCTTTATACCCCATAAAGCAAAGTTTTTGGCTTTGCGGCGCTGCCCTTAGGTTATCTGCCAATTCAATCCATTATATCACGCAATTGTTAAGGAAGCAATCATAACGTAAATGAGGAATGATGGGTACGAAGTCTCGTTCCGCCGTTCCTTATCTCCTCACTCCTCATTCCTATCCGTTTCAACTATTGGTACAGAATCATCGTACAAGCATTCCGGTGCGATATCCTGCCCGTTCAGCCATTCGACAGACAATCCCGCAATATGAACGGTATTGAACAATTCGACGTCTGATAGTTCACCGTACCATTCATAATTCAGATAGGGCTTTACATCAAACAAGCGCGTTTCGTTGTTATCGAACGTAACACAAAGCTGATAGTTCTGTATAGGCTTAACATGAATCGCAGTTGGTTCCATGATTCAAACTCCTTAACTTATCGGAATTACCATCACGCAAACCCGATTGTCGCCCCATACCGCGAGCGGCGCATACCGGATGGCTGCCCGAACATCTCCTCAAGCACCCTCTCGTTTATCGTGATGGATTTCCTGCCCGTCTCCATCAGCCGAACCTTCGCTTTCCTGCACACCGCGGCGATACTGCGCTCCAGCTCGCGCACACCGGCTTCGCGCGAAGAATCGCGCAAAATTTCAGAAAGCGCGGCTTCCGACACTCTCATCTGCGCGGGCAAAAGCCCATGCGCCTTCATCTGACGCGGCAGAAGATACCGCTTGGCAATCTCCGTTTTGTCGTCCGCGGTATAGCCGCGTATTTCTATAACTTCCATCCTGTCGAGCAGCGGACGCGGTATCGTGTCGAGCGTGTTCGCGGTTGTGATGAACAGCACGTCGGTCAGCGGGAAGGGGCAATCGAGGAAGTAATCGCGGAACGTGCCGTTCTGCTCGGGGTCGAGCGCTTCGAGCAGCGCGGACGCGGGGTCGCCGTGAACGCCTTGCCCGAGCTTATCTATTTCATCAAGAAGGAAAACGGGGTTGGATACGCCCGCGCGCTTTATCCCGCCGATTATCCCGCCGGGCATTGCGCCGATATATGTGCTGCGATGCCCGCGAATCTCCGCTTCGTCGCGCATCCCGCCGAGCGACAGCCGAACAAACTTGCGCCCCATCGCTTCCGCGACCGATTTGGCGACGGACGTCTTGCCGACGCCGGGTTCGCCAACCAGGCACAGCACGGGCGTTCTTGCGCAGTCGGAAGCGGAGTTCACCGCAATGTATTCCAGCAGGCGCGTCTTCACGTCTTCGAGACCGTAGTGGTCGCGCGCCAATATTTCGCGGGCGCGGGACAACGTTAATGAAGAAGTATCGGTTGTAGGGGCGAGCCCCCGGCTCGCCCGCGGGTATGCAGACGTTCGGGCGCGCCGGGGGCTCGCCCCTACATCTGCCAATTTTTCATTCTTAATTTTTAATTCTTCATTCGTCTCGCCTGCCCACGGCATCGACACCAGCCAGTCAAGCTTGTTGAGCAGAACCTGCGCCTCGGGGAAATCGGGGTTCATCCGCGACGCCCGCGCAATGAGACGCTCCGTCTGCGCCCTCGCTTCCTCGTTCATGAATTCGCGGACGGAATCGAAACGCTCGCGCAGCTTGTCGGTCTGCGAGTGCCCCTCGCCTAACTCCTCGCGAATCGCCTGAAGCTGCTCCATGAGATACGACTCGCGCTGGTGCTTCTCAATCTGCTTCTGCACTCGCGTTTGAATCTGCCGCTCGAGCACCGCAATCTCGCGCTCTTCCAGTAAGCTCTCGCACAGCAGCATGAGGCGCTTCGTCTGCGACGGCTCGTCGAGTATCCGCTGCTTCTTTTCAAGGCTCAGCAGAACATTGCCCGCGACGACGTTTGAGAACAGCCCGCTGTCCGCAATATCTGCGAACGCCGCGACCGCGTCCTGCGACACATGTCCGCCTTGCGTTGACAGCTCGCGCAGATAGCGCATAGCCGACCTGTGAAGCGCGGCCTTCTCTGTTGAGTGCGCGGTATCCGTATCGGGCAGGCGTTCCAGCGTGACGGCCATGTATGAATCCGCATCGCACAGGCTTGTTATTCCGGCGCGCTCTACGCCTTCCGCGACAATGCGGGCGCTTCCGTCCGGCTGACGGCGAAGCTCGCGCAGCGTGGCGATCGTGCCCACCTTCTCGCAGTCCGCAGCCTTTGGGTTTTTATCCTTTTTGTCTTTCTGCATGGAAAAGAAGACTTGCCTGTCGCTGCCGAAGGCGTGTTCGAGAGCCGCGACGGATTTATCGTGAACCACGTCAATGTGAATTATCATTGACGGAAAAATAATCATTCCGCGCAAAGGCAGCACGGGAAGCATAAGCTTGGGATGGGTTGCGGAAAGCGTTCTCTTTATTGTGGACGGGTAGGTTTCTGTCATATTGTAAGTCCTCCGCTCGAATTCTGTATAAGTATACATCGTCGCGGAAATTTAATCAATCTGTAATATAAGGAAACAATCTGAGGTAAAATGTAAATTGTGTATGTCTGCGTTGGCGGGTTTTGCGGGTAACAGGCTGGCGAATGTGGTGAACGGCGGGCGGCCGAGGCGGTCGCCCTACAGGTTTACATTACATGCACGATTGAATGTAACCAATCCCCTGTAGGGGCGAGCCTCCGGCTCGCCCGCCCGCGTACAAAACAATCGTTTGCCGACAGTCTGTGGTTTGTTTATCAAACAAACCATTAACTCTTAACTATTTAACCACCGTCTTCACAACATAAAGCACAAACAAATGCAGCGGATACGCAAGATACATCGCCTTGTCGGGCAGCGGATACCTCGCGCGCTCCTTCTTGGGATACAGCATAAGCGGAAGCGACAGAATCGCAAGCGGCTGCAGCTTGACAACATGATTGCCGAATACCCTCCACACGGGTTGGCTCGTGCCGCCCCAATTGAGCCGCACCGCAACGTCCGTCCACGGAATATTGAGCGTAACTCCCGCGCTCTCGCCCCACGCGAAGCAGAACAAAGAAAACGCGGCGGAGAACGCGAGCGGGTTATCCTGAAACAAATACATCACGAGTATGACGAGCGCGCCGCGAAACCCATAGTCCGCGGGCGAAAACAACGACGCAACAAGAAATATCGCGGTTAGCCAATACTGCCTGAAGCGAACGCCCGCGCACATGATAAGCCCCAGCAGAAGCGTGGCGAATATGTTGAGCGTCCACAGCCCATGGTTCAGCGCGAGCATATACGTCGTCTGGCTCACCGCGAACAACACGACAAGGCGCAGACCGTACCCCCATATGCTGCGCGTATGCTTCACGCCGACCGCGACGCAATACGCGAACAGCGGAAACGCGAGCCGCCCGACAACGCGCAGCCACAGCCCGCCCGGCAGCGGAAAGAACATCGCGCCCACATGGTCCACAATCATCAGCGTTATCGCGATAAGCTTCAGCGTGGTTGTATCTTTGTTCATCGTTATACCTTATACCTCGTACCTTATACCTAATACCTCGTACCCTACTGCACAAGGTGCAGCAAATAGTCAACCAACGGAATCTGCGCGGGTTCGGCGGTGTCGCCGACCTCGGGCGTACCCGTGTACATTCTGCCCGCGACTGTTCCCCAGAATCGCCACGCGCTGCCGGGCTGCAAATCAGCCTCGCCGGGTATCGCGATGCACACCTCCTCGGGGTTCTTGCCCGCGCTTGTCTTCACCAGAACATATGTGACGCCGTCAACCGATTCGGAAGAAATCACCTCGGCGTCATATCGCACAACCTTGCCCTCCTGCTTTTCGGGGGAACCCACGAGCGTGGCGTACGCGATGGTCTTCTTCTGCGTGTCGAGGTATGCGGAATAGTCCGCGCTGTCCCACTTGCGGTCGAACGAATATGTGATTTGGCGTTCGGGATACCCGCGAAGCGTCGCAGTTACCGTCACAATGCGCGTGCCTTCGGGCTGTTGATTCAGCTTGGAGCTGAACTTTCCGCTGCCGTCAGCCGTGACTTTCTTCTTCTCCGTATTCTCCGAAACGGTGAACACGACGCCGGGAAGCGTAGTGCCCGCGAAGCGCGGCTGCGCGTCCCATATTTCGCCCGACAAATCGCGCGTCAGATTAATCGGAATCCTGTTTGAGGCAAACGAGAGCGGCTGTTCGATTGAGGTTGTGACGAACCCTTCAAGCTCCGACGTGATTATAAGCGTGTAGTCGCCTTCGCCCGGCATTGCGGCGGAGACGGAGAACGCTCCGCTCGCCTTCGCGGTTTCCTCGTCCAGCGTGAACGGCGCGTTGTCGCCTTTTTTCATAACGCTGACAGTCACCTTCGCGCCGGGTTCGGTTGTTCCCGAGAACTTAAGAGTTTCCTTCGCAAGCTCCGTCGGCGGCGGCGACGCGAACGCAAGTCCTGTCGGAAGCTGTGGCATTGCAAGCTCCGGCGTGTGCTTGACGGTTTTCAGAAAATCCTCGAACGCCGTCGTCTCTTTTGAAGTGAGGTAGCGTCCCTTGGCTTCTATCTGGAACGTGATCTCGCGCCCGTTATGCACGGTGAACGCCATAAGCCCGCGCGCGACGATCACGTCGCTTTCGCGCCTGTTGTAGACCAAGCGCAGCATCCTGCCTGTCGCGGCGGGGTTCTTCCACACGGCTTCGGTGAAGCGAAAGCCTATCGTCTTCCACAGGCTGACGTTCTCATAGTCCGCCTTTATCGCGTTGCGCATGTCTGTTGTGTACCGTGCAATGTCGAAGTAGAGCGCGGACGTTTCAGTCTGCGTCATAAATACGGAAATGGAAACCTCGTTGCCCGGCGCGAACGCGGCTATAACCTTGTCTTCCGACAACATGATTGCCGCCGCCAAATCACGGGTTGTGCCGAGCAGCGCCGCGTGAGCGTCGTTCACCGTCGCGGAATTCGAGGTTACGACCGTCCAGCCTTCGGGGAACTCCGCTACTAACTGATACTCAGGCAATGTGATCGGCGCGGCGAAGGCGGCGCTTGTGATGCAGATTGCCAGAAAACAAAGTGCTAACGCTAAAGACTTTTTCATTATACAGACCCACTTTCTTCGTATTTGTTGTAGGGGCGATTTCCAATCGCCCGCCCTGATGGTCGTATGACCCGCCACATATAGGGTCGTACGCGTAACAGGCGGGCGATAGGACCCACCCCGCCAAATCTGCGGATTTGGCGGGGACCCCGGGAAATCGCCCCTACAGGCATACAACCTCTTTGTTCCCATCCGGCAAATTGTCATTAAAATTCTTCGTTATTCATAGTACTCCAGCCAAATAACGGGAATCGTTTCGCCCTCGTATTCATACGCGCTTGGCAGTGTATCAGACTTCGACACAACCTCGCCGTAAACCGTCATATACTTACCCGCCTCATACGTGAGGATGTACGGCGTCACGACGCAGACGGGGTTCGTCCACACGCCCTGCGCGATGTTCGCGGTGCCGATAATCAGCGCGGGATAACCCGCGACCGTCGTAACGCTCTCTATTCTGCCGCGGAACGTTATGCCGCGTCCTATGTATGTTTCCGCGGAGTCTTTCGCGCGCCGCCAATCAAGGGCGGCGGCGGTGCGTTTGAACGCGCCAAGCCCTTCCGAAAATGAAGCGCCGCGCGTGAGCGTAACCGAGGCTGAACGCTCGCCGTAGCCTTCCGCGTGCGCGTCCGCCTTATATTCGTTTGACGCGCCCGAACGAATGCTGAGCGAAAAATATACAACGCCGAAGTCGCTCGCAACCGCGCGCGTCTTCGAAAACGGCGTCGTAAGAATGAACTGCGTTCTGGGCAGAGTGTATACGTATAAATCGAACGAGCCTGTTTCCACTTCGTCCTGCGAATAAAGAACGGTCAGCGGAAGCTCGCGAGTAGCGCAAAGAATTGTGGTTTCATACAGCGCCGCCTTGCCGTCAAGCGCGGCGTATATGGAAAGCGCCTGCTCAGGCTTGTCCGACGGAAGCCGCACGTTGAACTTCGCTTCGCCCTTCTCGTTCGCCTTCGCGTACGCGAGAGCCGAGCCGTCGGCGGACACGAAGACCGCGGCTTCGGCGGAAGTCTTAACGCTGAAGGACACATAGCCGTCCTTCGTTATGCCGTTCGCCATATTGACAGAAAGAGGAAGCGTACCGACCGTATGGAACAGATAATCGTCGATTACGCCTTTCTGCGGCATCTTCCTCTTTCCGGGAGATGAAACGTATTCAGGCGCTTCAGCTATCGCGCCGCGGAACTCTTCCAGCGTTTGGCGAAGCTCGTCCGTTCCATATGAAGAAGGCGCGTCGGCGGTCGCGAGATACAGCGAATCATTCACCGCGATAACCGCGCCTGTGCGAATACGGCTCTCGCCTTCCGACACGTATTCTATCGCGAAGAGATCCTCGAAGGAACCTCCCGCGTACGGCGCGATCCGAACCGTCACGCCGCCCTTCTCAAGCGTGGCGAGTTGTCCCTCGCCAAAGCTCACGAGTTGCCAGCCGCCGCCAATCGCAAGCCCCTCCGACACAAAGTATGTGTCGCCGTGCGCGGCGCCCGCGATAAGCAACAATGCCAGCAGCGCCGGCGCAACGATTCTTTTCACAGACATCACCTTCTATTATGACTTCTATTTATGATTACTCGCTCACTCGTTTGCCGAAGAGCTTCATGAACAATAGCGACAGCGCGATTCCCGCAATCAGCATAACGGAATTCACCTGCCAATTCTCAAAGAACACCGCGGAGCGGAACACCAGAACTATCGAGCCGATGGAGAACCCCAGCACGACATACGTGCTCTCCCGCCTGAACCTGCGGAACAGCCAGCCCACAAACTTAACGAGGATTATCCCCGCGACCGCAACGCCCGCAGCCGTGTACAGCAGCGGGATTACATGCAGGCGGCTTATCGCTTCCAGCAGCGGGCGATACATTCCCAAGTATATCAAAAGGAACGTGCTGCTGATTCCGGGTACGATGGTCGCGAACGCCGCCACCGCGCCTGTAACGACGGCGAACATTCCCTCAAGCGCGACCGCAGTTCCGTCGGGTCTGAACACATTCTCGAGCAGGCGGAACAGGAACGTAGTCGCAAACCCCGCGACAAACAACGCGATGAGGAATACGCGCTTCCAAGCGATTGTTTTTATCCAGCCGCCCTTTTCGTTTGTTTCCGACTGCAAAAGAAGCTGCGGAAGCCCGCCCAAAATAAGCCCCGTGAAGATTACCGTAAGCTGCGTTTCATATGTTGCGGCAATCGCGGACAACACCGTCGCCGCAATCATCAAACCGATTCCGCCGCCGATCACGAGCGGCAGCAGGAACATGAAGTTCTTCTTTATGTCCTTTTTATACTCTTTAAAGCCGCGTTTGAGCTTTGAAACGTCAAAGAAGCCTCCGATGGCGGAGAGCATCGGCTCGTACAGCCCCATGGAGATTGCCAGCACGCCGCCGCTTATCCCCGGCAGAATGCCGCCGACGCCTAAGATTATTCCGCACAGGATTTCTTTTGCAAACTTCTTCATTAACGCCTCCAAGCCAAGTAAAACTACTCCCACGGCATATACGCGGGCAAATCGACGAATAGCGTGCCAAGCTCGCCTGAATATATGTCAAGCGCCGACTCATATGCGCCGTCCGCGAAGATCAGCCCGCTCGGCAGAACAAACTTCATGTGAAGCGTGGCTTTGGCGGGAACGCTCAGCGTGAAGTAGCCCAGGTCGTCGGTTAAGGTGCGCGCGTCCCACTCGACTACTGCGTCGTCAGTCCAGCGCACGTAAATCTCCGCGCCTTCGACAAGCGGCTCGCCGCCGTCGTATCCGCCGTTCTCGTCGTCGTCGCGCCAAACCTGCCCGATAACGTGAACCTGCCGCGACATATCCGTAAGCTCCGGCTCGGGCGCGAACTTCGGCAGCGGCTCGCCCGTGGATATTGCGCCGCCGTCTTGAACCTGCCAGCCGACTTCTCTTGCGGCGTCGGCGGGCACAACCCCGATATCCTGGTTCAGCTTTCTGCTGCCCGCGCTGACGGTGAATTCGCGCGTGACGAAAATCAACGCCGTTGTGAATTCAAGATTGCTGTCGATTTCAGGCATGTCGGAAACAGGCTTGGCTGGCCAGTAGTCGCCGCCCGAAATCAGCGCCGTAATTCTGTATATGCCCGGACGAACCCCGTTTATGCGATATCTGCCGTATTCATCCGTTTCCGCGGAATACTCCGCAAGCCAGCCCGCGTCCGTCTTGCGTTCGAGCGAAAGAACCGCGCCCGCAACGCCTTGCTCGCCGTCGTCCTGCAGACCGTTCATGTTTTCGTCCAGCCAGACATAATCGCCTATAACGGAGGGCAGCGGCGACAACCCTATAATGATGCTGCTCGCGAGGCCTCCCGCGGTAAGGCTGAACGCAACCTCGGGCGTGGTTTGCTGATACTTGCCCGCCAAGTCGGGCGTAAGCTTGTAGTCGCCGGGGAACGCTCTGTCGAAGCGGAACAGTCCCTCGGCGCGCGTTGAACCGCCGCGCATTCCCGCGGACGATTCAAGTGTCAGCGCAACGCCCTCGATCGGCGGCTCGCCCGTGTCCCACGCGCCGTTCATGTTTTCGTCAAGGAAAACGACGCCCGCGGCGGCGGACGCGCGAACCAGCGCGACGTTCTTGTCTGTCACGCTCTGTGCTTGCATAAGATTGAACTCGTCCGAAAACGCGGTATGGTCTACGCTCTTGCCTATTATGCTTCCGCCTGCGCCCGCGCCTTTGCCCGCGAACATGAATTCCTCGGGCAGCGAAAAGTGAAGCTTGACGGCTTCGGGTCTGATTCTGCGAAACGCGTACTTGCCGTCCGCGTCCGTCTGCGTCTGGCCTATCGTGTCGCCCTTGGCGTTCACGAGGGTCACTGTTACGCCCGCAACGTACGCTTCGCCTTCGTCATGCACGCCGCTCGGCGCGGATTCTTCCCATACCGCGCCTTCAATCGACGCGCCCGCGATAACCGAAACGGTTTCAACCACAACGGTTTCGCCCATCAGAAGCGTTATCGGAAAATTGCGCACGGCAACGTCCGTATCCGCGAACATCATGTCGTAATCGGTTTCAATCCTTACGTAATACTTGCCCGGCATGAGGTTGTCGAACGCGTAGTTTCCCTGCGCGTCCAAGTCCGCCTTCGCGGCGAAGCTGTCGTCTGCGGCGTTGTACAGCTCCGTCGATATCAGTGCGTTTCCGCCGTCCGCCCTGCCCTTTACGGAAGAGGGTTTGACCAGCGCAATGCCGCCGAGCGAGAAGACGTCGCCCTGCGTCAGTGTTATGTAGAATTCGATATGCGGGGCGATTCTGTCGGAAACTATTACCCAGCCGTCGCTGTCCCCGCTGTCAACATCAACCGTGTAATCGCCGGGCATGATTCCCTCAAACGAAACGTTGCCGTCCATCACGGTGAGCGATTGCGCAAGCTCGCCGCCCCGCTTCGTCAGATTGACTTTGACGGGCGCGGACCTCACTTCGTCCGCGTCCTTAACGCCGTTCGCGTTCATGTCCGCGTATATGAACGCGTTGACGCTTGCGAGGCTAATTATCGCAAGCGATTCCGCTTGATTGGCGGAACCCGCCGAAACGTCCAGAGTTTCGGAGCGCTGCCATACAGGTTTGTCTCCGACGAAGGAAAAGCGCTTGTCGTCCAATCCATAATTGAGCGTGTACTTACCGGGGAGCAACCCTTCAAACTTGAACGCGCCGCCAACGCTTAAGGCTTGCGCAACGGCTGCTCCGTCCGCGCCGACCAAGGTTACGTTAACTGAATCATATGGCGCGCCGCTCGTAAGCTGCGCGCTTCCTTCTATCGAAGCGAACGGAATGAACGCGAAGTCGTTTGAATACTCAGCGTCGGAGCCTTCCCGCATCGTATATGAGGTTGTTCCCTGCGGCGCGAAGCCGTCGGGTGTTTCCGCGGAGATGATAATATCGGAGGGAGCTGTGGGTTCAAACCTGTAAATACCCGATTGGTCAGTGACGGCGGTTTGCGTCTCGCCGCTCATCGTGTCGGTAAGGCTTACGGATACGTTCGCAATCGGCAGCTCGCTTTCCGAACGCACGCCGTCCAAATCCGTATCGCCGAACACATAGCCCGAAAACGCGGAGAGCTCCAAAACCTGCAGAACCGCGCTGCCGCTTGTTACATATGTTTCGTCAAACTCGTAGAACCCCGTTTGGCTTTGCACCATCGCGGCGGTACGCGCGGAGACAGACCTTTCGGCGGTCGAGTAGAAAGGTGGGGACAACAGAATTATGTTTATGTCAAGCGGCTCGTCCACGGTGAAGGTTTGCATACGTCCCGCGGGATATTCCGCTTTGCCCTCAAAGAAGCCGGAAAGCCCCTCTTTGGGAAGCGTCGAGATTAACACGCGAATGGCGGTCGTCTCGGGAATCGAATTGGGAATAACAAGTTTGCCGTCTGAACGCGCAACAGGTTCCCGTAATACCCATTCGCCGTTTATAAGAAGATAAAGATAAACATCCGCTATTTCTTTGTATCTCGGCTCATTATGCTCATTCACGAAAACGCCGGCAATTACGACGTCGGAATCCGCGAGCGCTTTATCAAACGAAATCTCAACGCCGAGCGCGGTGTAATTATCGCCGCTCGCGGGTATCGCTGCGACGAAGCCGCCCATGTCAAAATCGGAAGTAAGGTAGGTTGTTTCTTCAGAAAAAATTGGAGGAGTCAAAGAGGGTATCTTCTCTTCAGGTTTGTATTCCGTCAGCTTTCCGCGTTCAACCGTTATATCGTAAGCTTCTTCCGCGAAGCCTTCGGGAATGATTCGCAGCGTGTACTCGCCGACGTCCGCAAGAAAGCTTGCGGCTTCGCCCGCCGCGACATCGCCTTGGTATTTCAGCGCGCCGAAGCCGTCAAGCGCTTCATATCGAACGGCCGTCTCCGCGCCAACGCGAACCGCGCCGCCGATAAGCTCGTTCGGGATTATCAGCGTTTCTCCCTTGTTGGGCAGCGGAATAATATCGGGCGAAACCTGAAATCCCGCCGTGGTTTCGGTTTGGCGCAGATACAGCTCTATATCGGAAGGGATGAACTGCGGAACGGGTATTCCGTTGTAGCTGATAATCCACGGGGCGGTTATGTCATGTACGGAGGGATACGGCAGATACTCGCCGCTCGGGTTCTTGTACACAACCTCGAACTTGGCGGAGTCAATCGTAAGGTTATCAAGCCCGGCTTCCGCGGGAACATCCGCAAGTACTTCAAGGCGGAACGACGGCGCGAGAAGAATATCGCCCTCGACTATGAACGTGTCGCCGCCGAACGTCACGGTTGAGCCGGGCGGAACGGCTTCCATTGCGGACGCCGTCAGCGGGAGCGCGGCGATTATGACAAGCGCGAGCAGGGCGATTGCGGCGGTTCTTACGATTCTATGTAAACTTACAAATTTATCCAAGGTAATACCTTCCTTATAAGGTATAATATGGGCATAAAGACAACATTAGCCATATTTCCCAAATGATGGTAAAATTACTATATCTCA
>JAITHB010000148.1 GCA_031280145.1 Oscillospiraceae bacterium
GAAGATAGGGTAAAACCTGTAGGGGCGAGCCCCCGGCTAGCCCGCGGTCATCAATACACCGCCCGCCGCGACACAACCGCCCGCCGCGACATACCCTCACCGTAACCAAACCACCCGCCCTAATTCTGAAACCTAACCCCTCGTCACAATCGCAATCCCCGCAGGCTCCGGCACGCGAATCTGCGCTATCAGCGTCGGGTCGAAGCAGTCTATCACGCCGACCCTGCCCGTCAATCTGTCGATGTAGCAGGCGAACCTTTGCATCGGCGTTATCAGGTCGGGCAGTCCGTTTATGTTGATTCTGAACGTAACCTCCCTGTATTGCAGATTCACCATCGTGATTCCGTTCATGTGGCCGATAAGCATTCCGTTCATTCCGAACGCGAAGCAGGTCGGTATGTTCGGCAGAAGAAACAGCCGCTCGAACTCGCCCGTGTTCTCGTGCGCCGCGGAGACGAGCGACAGCGGCTCGGGTTCCCAATCCCCGGATTCCGACAGCATAAGAAGCGTATCGCCCGCGAACATGCAGCCGACAGCGTTTCCGCCGAGCGGGTATTCTATCTGCGTTTCCAGCGTTTCAGCGTCCATCACGAACACGCTGTTGCTGTCGCCGCCCGCAATTGCAAGGCGCTTGCCGTCGGTGTCCAATTTCATATCGCGCGGGTTGCTGCCCGCCTTTCCGCTTGCAATCCATTCGCCTGTTTCCGCGTCCATCATAAGCACGGTATCCGCGCCCGACAGCAGAACGTAGAGCAGCTTTCGGTCTTGCGATAAAAGGATGCGCTCGACGTCGCCGCCCGCGATGTGGCCGTCTTCCGTTTCAAGCGTGTCTGCGTTAAGCCGAACTATATCTTCATCTATATTAAGGTATAGCTTATCGTTCGCTGAATATATGAACCCCGGTCTTCCCTTAAGCTTTATCCGTTCCTTTTCCGCGTGATCCGCGCCGCCGTAAAGAAACAGCAGGTCGCTTTCCGCGTCCGTCACGAGAATGCTCTTGTTGTGAGTGTCCGCCCTCAATGTAGTTCCTCCGTTCACGACATAGACTTCCGCCTATGTCTGTCCTTCTGTGCAAAATAACCTTTCGGCGCGACCTCAGCATCGCTCCGATACATACTATGGGATAAGCCCTATTTGTGTTACAACCTACACGGAATCAACCGTCACGCATATAAATGATTGCGTGAACGAAACTCGTGAAAGTGATACTTGTGAAAGGATAATAATGATATGTTCAGTTTTCATATGGGTCAAAGCGAGGACGGCAGGGGCGAATCTGCGGCTCGCCCGAACGCGGCGGCACCGCGCACCCGTGACGCCGTTCCTGCCGGGGATGGTTCGACTGCGCCTAATCCGCAATACAATATAGATGACTTCTGCTGTCCGCAAGGCACGCACTTCAGCGCGGAGTTGAACCGCTGCGTACCCGACGCCGTTCCGCCGCAGATGCGCTGCACTTGCCCGCCGCACATGCATTACAACGCGCGGATCGACGCGTGCGTCTACGACGAGCTGTCTTCCGGCGTTTGCCCGCAGGGCATGAAGAGCGACGGCAGCGGCGGCTGCGTGCGCAACCCGATTCCCGTTTGCCCGAAGGGCTTCCGTTATGACGAGAAGGTGGACGGATGCGTGAAGGATGTAAGCTGCTATTGCTATGACGAATGCAGGAACCAGGGTACATACAGGCCGCCCGAACCGTGCGCGCCGCAAGCCGTTCCGCAGTACCGAAGCGCCGCGCCCGCGGCGGAAACGGCGCAGACCGTCGATGTGACGGAGGCGGTCGTGATGCCGCAAAGCATACAGATTGACTACACGAAGGCCGCGCCTGTGGGCGTATGCCCCGCGGGTTACGCGTATGTGCCGTCTATCGGGGTTTGCGTGCTGGAGGCTTATTTGGCGGAGCATATGAAGAAATAGAAGGCGGTCTTCATTCCGGGCTGACGACAAACGATTGTATTGTATGCGGGCGGGCGACCGAGGCGGTCGCCCCTACAGGGTGTAGGCTGTCGGTATACAGGAACTCAATATGCTGTAGGGGCGAGCCCCCGGCTCGCCCGCACTTTACAACACCGACGGGCTTTGTCGACAGTCTGAAGCGAGACGCCGCAAGTGCGGCGTCTCGCTTCATATTTTGATGAACAATCGGTTGGTTTCCTAGCAGCTCCATCTCTTGTTCAGACGGCGGCGCTTTTCCTTTTTCCACTCGGTGTCGCACGCGTTCGCGCAAGCCTTCTGCGCCTCCGCCATGCACTCGTAGCAGCAGTTCTGCATGAATTCTTCTTTGGTGCCGTTGATGTTGTACAGCTTGCTGTTGTTCTCGAAGTCCGCAAGGAACTGCGCTACATCGTCAACGTTCGCAATCATGGGTCCGCCGTGCGGATGCGGCAAAATCGGCTGCTGCGGATAATGCGGAAAGGAAGGCGGAGCAGGCGGAAACGGCGGCATCGGGGGCATGGGCGGCATAGGCGGCATTGGTGGGAAAGGGGGATGACACGGAGGGGGAGGGAAAGACGGATGGCACGCGGGCGGGGGAGGAGGATAGATGCACACCGGCGGCTTATGCGGCGGCGGGCATGGCGGCGGGCATGGCGGCTGGCAATGATGCGGCGGCTGCGGATAGCAGCTCATCGGCGGGCATTGCGGCTTGGGCGGCTTCGGAGGCGGCGGATAGCAGACTATCGGCGGCTTCGGCGCGCAAGGCTTGGGGAAAGGCGGGGGACATGGCGGCGGGCAGTATGGGCGGCGGCATTCCGTTTTGTATTTGCACCTGAGCCATTCAAAGAACAGGTTCAGCCATACTTGCTGGGAGAAGGGACCGGGATACATCTGGAATATCGCGGAGGGGATACACGCGTCCCATTCGGCATTGTATACGTAACCGACCGGACACTTCGGACATGCGGGATGCGCGGGGCGATCGTTCTTATCCTTGATGTTCAAACATAGATTGATGTTCATTGTTTTACCTCTTTATTTGTTATGAATATGATTCTTGATTTGCCTGCCGTGAAATTACGAACGGCATATTGTAAAATGGATTTTCGGGTGTAATGAAAACGTCTGTCATCGCTGCCTTTTGGCTGTGATGAAAACCCTTTTCATCGCCGCCCTTCCGGAAAGTACCGCACACTACACCTTATGCTTTATCGGACAAAGTGTTCGCTTTGCGTTGTTGTGATTATTAACAATTCTATGCTACAATACCTGCATGGAAACATTCGACGTCATCGTAATCGGCGCGGGTCACGCGGGCGTTGAAGCCGCGCTCGCGTCCTCGCGCCTTCATATGCGCACTCTTCTGCTCACGCTTTCAATCGACTCGGTGGCGTTTATGCCGTGCAACCCTTCGGTCGGCGGAACGGGCAAGGGACACCTTGTGCGCGAGGTGGACGCGCTCGGCGGGCAAATGGGAATCGTCACGGACGCGGTCAGCATACAGTCGCGTATGCTCGGCACGAGCAAAGGCGCTGCGGTACACAGCCTTCGCGCGCAGGCGGACAAGGCGGCGTATCATCACGCGATGCTCGCCGCGGTTCTGTCGCAGAAGAACCTGACGGTACGGCAGGGCGAGTGCGCTTCCGTTGAGACGGTGAACGGGCGTATCGCGGGGATTGTCACCGCTACGGGTCGGCGTATCGGCTGCGCCGCCGTCGTGGTTGCGGCGGGCGTATATCTTTCTTCTGATATAATTATCGGCGAATACAGACGCGCAACAGGTCCCTCGGGCTTCGCGAACTCCGCGTATCTGTCGGACGCGCTGCGCAACCTCGGCTTCGAGCTGCGCAGGTTCAAGACGGGCACGCCCGCCAGAATCCTCGGCAGCACGATAGACTTCGCCAAGCTTGAGCCGCAGGAAGGCGACGCTTCTCCCGAACCGTTCTCGTTCATGACGGACACGCCGCCCAAAAACCTTGCGCGGTGCTATCTCACTTATACCAACGAGCGAACGCACGAGATAATCCGCGCGAACCTTCACCGCGCCCCGATGTACAACGGCGGACTCAACGGAACGGGCGCGCGGTATTGCCCCTCAATAGAAGACAAGGTTGTGCGCTTCGCGGATAAGCCGCGCCACCAGATTTTCCTGGAACCCGAAGGGCTTGCGTCCCCCGAATGGTACGTGCAGGGCGTTTCCACTTCTCTGCCCGAGGACGTGCAGATAAAGATGTACCGCAGCATAGCGGGGCTTGAGAACGCGAACGTGCTGCGGCTTGCGTACGCTATCGAGTACGACGTGATTGACGCGCGTCGGCTTGACGCGGCGTTCCACAGCAAGGATGTGCGCGGGCTGTTCTTCGCGGGGCAGATTAACGGAACGAGCGGCTATGAGGAAGCCGCGGCGCAGGGAATCGTCGCGGGCATGAACGCCGCGCTGCACGTGAAGGGCGAGCCGCCGTTCGTCATAAGGCGGGACGAGGGATACATCGGCGTGCTTGCGGACGACATAACCGTGAAGGGTACGGACGAGCCGTACCGCATGATGACGAGCCGCTGCGAGCTGCGTCTTCTTCTGCGCCAAGACAACGCCGACATCCGCCTGACCGAACGCGCCGCCGCGGTTGGTTTAGCTACCGAGCCGCGGCTTTGCCGTATGACGGAGAAGAAGAAAGCTGCGGAACGGACGCTTGAGCTTCTGCGTGAGAAGCGTCTCGTTGAATATTTAAGGCGGCCCGAGGTTTCTTACGCGCAGCTTGCGTCGGAGCATAACTTGCCCGATATTCCGCCGTCCGCCGCGCGTCAGGTTGAGCTGACCGTGAAATATGAAGGATATCTGGAGAAGCAGCGGCGCGAAGCGGAAAAGATTGCCGCGAACGAAGACAAACTCATCCCGCAGGGTATAATATATGAAGCTCTGTCAGGTCTTCGGACCGAAGCGAAGCTGAAGCTTAAGAAGGCGCGCCCGACGAATCTCGGGCAGGCGGCGCGGATACCCGGCGTTAATCCCGCCGACGTTGCGGTTCTTTCCGTCATTATAAAGAAGGGGCAGTACAAAGCGGATGCATGAGCGGTACATGCGCGAAGCCATGCTGGAGGCGGACGCGGCGGCGGAGACGGGCGAAGTGCCGATAGGCGCGGTAGTAGTATACAAGGATGAAATTATCGCAAGGGCGCACAACATGCGCGTTCAAATGCGCGACGGCGCGGCGCACGCGGAAATGCTCGCCATGCGCGGCGCGGCGCAGGTAATAGGCGATTGGCGGCTCGACGGCTGTACGCTGTATGTTACGCTCGAACCCTGCCCGATGTGCGCGGGAGCGATCGCCATGTCGCGCGTCGACGAAGTTGTGTTCGGCGCGTTCGACCGCAAGATGGGCTGCTGCGGAAGCGTTCGCAATATACCGCAGGACGCGTCGCTGGGCTTTCGCGCGAAGGTGGCAGGCGGGGTTTTGGCGGAGGAATGCGCGGCGAAGATTTCCGCGTTCATGAAGAAGCTGCGCAGCGGCGAGGTAAAAGGTACGAGGTATTAGGTACGAGGTATTAGGCGGGGAATGCGAAGACGGCGGGCGGTTGTGCTGCGGCGGGCGATGGATTGAATACCGCGGGCGACCAACCCACCCCGCCAAATCTGCGGATTTGTCGGGGGCCCCGGAGGCGGTCGCCCCTACAGGGGGATTGTCCAATTCAATCGGGAAGGTAAATAAAACCTGTAGGGGCGAGCCCCCGGCTCGCCCGCCGTTCACATAAATCGCCCGCGGTCTGCAACATTCACCCGCCGCAGCACAATCTCCCGCCGCCCTTCTGTTACCTCGTACCTGATACCTCGTACCTGATACCTCATACCTAATACCTGATCCCCTTATAACAAAGGAGAATGTATGAACAACAACCTCTGCGTGATGATAGACGGCAACAGCCTTATGTACCGCGCGTTCCATTCCATGCCGGATACGCTGACGTCTCCTGCGGGCAAGCCCGTAGGCGCGATGTACGGCTTTATGCTGATGCTGATGAAGCTGATGACGGAACACAAGCCCGCCATGTTGTGCGTTGCGTTCGACACGCACGGACCCACGCGGCGGCATATTCAGTATGAGGAATACAAGGCGAACCGCCCGCCGACCCCGGACCTGCTGCGTCCGCAGTTCGAGATGGTGCGCGAGGCGCTGCGCGATATGGGCGTCGCCATCCTGATTCAGCAGGGCTTCGAGGCGGACGATTTGCTCGGCACGCTTTCGCTGGAATGTGAGAAGCGCGGGTTCCGCTCGCTGATCGTGACGGGCGACCGCGATTCGTTCCAGCTTATATGCGAGACGACGAGCGTTCTTTTTACAAAGAAGGGCGTTACCGATACGCTTCTGCTGAACAGCGATGAATCGCTGGTGGAGCTGATGCAGATTACGCCCGCGCAGATTCCCGATTATAAGGGGCTGGCGGGCGATTCTTCCGACAATATACCGGGCATACCCGGCGTGGGCGATAAGACGGCGGTCAAGCTGCTGACGGAGTTTGACACGCTCGAAAATGTTCTGGCGAACGCGGAGACGCAGAAGGGCAAGCTGCGAGAACGGCTTATCGAACACGCGGACTTGGCGCGCAAGTGCAAGCTGCTCGCCACGATAGACCGCGATGTTCCCGCGCCAATTGATTTTGACGCGCTGACCGCGCCCGACACGGCGATGTGGCGCGATGTGTTTCTGCGGTACGGGTTTAAGTCGCTGGCGGGGCGGGTTAGTAAGGATTTGGTGAAAGACGATCGAACGGGGGAAATCCCTGTAGGGGCGGCCCCCCGGGTCGCCCGCGGGCTACAACGTTCGCCCGTTTACATTGATAATTGTTCCGCCCTCCGCGCCCTCGCCGCCGCCATCACCCAACCCGTCGCCCTCCATATCGCCGACCGATTAACGCTGGCGGACGACGCGCGCCTATGGCGCGCGAATCTGCTCCGCGACCTCTCGGGCGAAGGAATACAGCTTGAAGACGCGCTCGACGCGCTGTCTGCGCTGTTTGCCAAGCCCGAGCTGCTCATTCTGTGGGACGCGAAGAAGCTTATGCGTTGCTTCAAAGGAACTCCGCTCGCGGATGTTCTGCTTGAATCCTACGTCGAGTGCGAAACACCCGATATAAAGGACGCGGCGGAGCTTTACGACCAATATTGCAGGGGCGAGTCCCTGACTCGCCCGAACGCCTCAACACTGCGGGCGACCGAGGCGGTCGCCCCTACAACCATTAATTCCTCATTATATAAAGAGGTTGAGCTTCCGCTGACGCGCGTCCTGTTCGATATGGAGCAGGCGGGGTTCCTCGTTGACACGGGCGAGCTTATGCGCATCGGAATTGACCTGCGCGAGCGCGAAGCGATTCTTCGCGAAAACATTTTCGGCGAACTGGGCGGCAAGCCGTTTAATCTGGCGAGCCCCAAGCAGCTTGGCAAGGTTCTGTTTGAGGATATGAAGCTTGCAACGGGACGCAAGACGAAGGGCGGCGCGTATTCCACCGATTCGCACGTGCTGGAGCCGCTTGCGGAAACGGTGCCGGTAGTTGCGAGCATACTCGAATGGCGGCGCATTACGAAGCTCATCGGAACTTACATAGAAGGGATTCAGAGCAAGATCGCGTCCGACGGACGCGTGCACAGCGTGTTCGACCAGACGGCCGCGATAACTGGGCGAATATCTTCCAGCGAACCGAACCTGCAGAACATTCCGACGCGCACGGAGCAGGGACGCGAGCTTCGCCGCGCGTTCATCGCGCCCGAGGGGTATACGCTGATCGACGCGGACTATTCGCAGATTGAGCTTCGCATACTGGCGCACTTGGCGCAAGACCCCATCATGATAGAAACGTTCATGCAGGGCGGAGACATTCACTTAAGAACCGCGGCGCAGGTTGCGGGCGTTCCGCTTTCTAAGGTGACGCACGAAATGCGCTCCGCGGCGAAGGCGGTGAACTTCGGCATCGTTTACGGGCAGACGGATTACGGTTTGTCGCAAGGGCTTGGCATAAGCCGCAAGGACGCTTCCGATTTCATAGAAGGCTATTTCAGGCATTATCCCAAAATAAAGGAGTATCTCGATTCGTCCGTCGCGTTCGCGAAGGAGCATGGATACGCGGAAACGATTATGAACCGCAAAAGAATGATACCCGAGCTTGAGTCCGCAAATCGCAACACGCGCATGTTCGGCGAGCGCGCAGCGATGAACACGCCTGTGCAGGGCAGCGCGGCAGACATAATCAAGCTTGCGATGGTGCGCGTCGCGAACGCCCTGCATGGCATGAAGTCGCGGCTCATCCTTCAGGTGCATGACGAACTTATCGTCGAGACGCACCTCGGCGAAGTAAGCAAGGTGAAGAAGCTGCTCGCGCGCGAGATGGAGAACGCGGCGTCGCTTTCCGTTCCGCTTAAGGTGGATTTGGGCGAGGGGCGAAGCTGGTATGAGTGCAAATAAATGAAAAATGAAGAATGAAAAATTGACGGTGGGCAGATAAACAAACATTGCAAGGGCTCCCACCTCGGTTGCCCCAGGCTGTCGACAAACGATTATTTTTTATGCGGGCGGGCGAGCCGGGGGCTCGCCCCTACATGGTGTAGGCTACCGGTATGCCGGAATGCAATATGTTGTAGGGGCGAGACCCCGGCTCGCCCGCAGTTATCAACATGTCGCCCGATTGAAAACAACCAAACATTTGCAGAGATGATTTCCAATCGCCCCTACGGGCGACCCGCAGCCGCCTTCGCGCACTCGCACCCCTCGCGCACCGCCCACACGACCAGCGACTGTCCGCGCCGCGCGTCGCCGCAGGCGTATACGCCGTCCATGCTTGTTCTGTATCCGTCCGTTTGGATTGCGCCGCGCTCCGTCGTCTGTACGCCGAGGCTTTCCGCAAGTCCGCTTGATACGCCGACGAAGCCCATCGCAAGCAGAACGAGCTGTGCGGGGTATGTTTTCTGTACGCCCGCGACGTCCGCGACAACCTGCGACACAGCTTCGTCTCCGACGAACTCGCGCGTTGCGGCTTCATATATGCGCGGATCCGCGCCGAACCGCGCTTCCGCTTCCTGCTGACCGTAATCGGTCTTGAGCGTACGCGCCCACTCCGGCCATGGGTTTCCCGGCAGACGCTCGTCCGGCGGACGCTTCATTATCTCAAGCTGCGTTACGGATTTCGCGCCCTGCCGAATGGCTGTCGCGACGCAGTCGTTGCCCGTGTCGCCGCCGCCGAGTATCACGACATCCTTGCCCTTTGCGGTGACGGACGGTTCTGCGCCTGCGAGAACCGACTTCGTGGATTCCGTCAGATAATCCACCGCGAACTCGATTCCCTTGAGGCTGCGTCCGCTGACGGAAAGGTCGCGCGGCTGTCCGCTTCCGACGCAGACGACCACCGCGTCATATTTTCTTCCGAGTTCGGATAAACCGCGCACCTCATGGCTCAGATGAAACTTGATTCCGCTACGCTCCATCCACTTCACGCGCCTGTCTATCGCCTGTTTCTCCAGCTTCATATGCGGAATGCCATACATGAGAAGCCCGCCGGGTTTGTCAGCCTTCTCATAAATATCCACACTATAACCATACTCGCGAAGGCGAATCGCGCAAGCCAGTCCCGCGGGACCCGCGCCGATCACCGCGGCGGACTTGCCGTTCGGCGCTGCGTCTATCGGCGCAATCCAGCCGTTCTCGAAGCCCATCTCGACCAATGTCAGTTCGTTCTCGCGAATCGTTATAGCTTCCATGCATTTTACGGGTGTATTGATGAGGGGGTGTTTTGATAGGTTTTCATGAGGAAACGCGCGCATGCAGCCCTGCTCGCACGGCGCGGGGCAAACCCTGCCGGTGAACTCGGGCAGCGGATTTGTAAGAAGCAGACGCATGAGCGCTTGCCGATACGCGCCGCGATACAGCAAATCGTTGAATTCCGGAATGAGGTTGCCGAGCGGGCAGCCTGTCGCCATACCGTTAAGTATGCGCCCCGCGTGGCAGAACGGCACGCCGCAGTCCATGCAGCGCGAAGCCTGCCGACGCTGTTCATCCAATGTGAGGTGTTTATGGAACGGCAGGAAGTCGCCGCTCCTTGATAATGCGGAACGGTCTTGCGCCGTTATTCGCGGGATAGTTAAACACGCGTTTGTTTTTCCCATTCCTTACCTCCGGTGGCTTTTTTCTTGCGTCTTTGGATACATGGCGCGTATGTCGTACGCGTAACATGGTCTTCTAGCGTGTGAGGTACACATGAAGTCCGTTCTCTTTTTGCCAGCCGCGGCAA
>JAITHB010000047.1 GCA_031280145.1 Oscillospiraceae bacterium
CGTTTCGCCCGTGGCAAACCCCGAAAGCCGCTGCCCGCTGTCCATGTTGGGGTTTGCGGGTCTGCCCGGTCCGGACTTCGCATTATCATCATAGAATGCTTTGATGACGGTGTTGTACGAAATCTCGGAAGCTTCCAAACTGTCGTAGAGGGTTTTGCTGTTTGCCGAAACGTTGCTTGCCGAACCTGTTCCGCCATATACGAGGTTGACGGAATTCTTTCCGAATACGGTCACTTTAGGCGAGCCTGCGAGCGGCAGCGACGCGTTCAGATTCTTCAGCAGGACGAAGCCCTCTTCCGCTACGTCGACCACAAACGCCTGAGCCGCTTCAAGCACGCTGTCTTTGTCTTCATACTGCCTGTCGAAAAGCTCCTCCCTGTGGTCCTCAACGATGTTCGCGCGCTCACCGCCAAACAGGAGACTCAGTGAATTGCTCGCGATAGGAACGGCGGCGAGCACAGAAGACAGCGCAACGGCAATAACCAGAAGCGCGCAGGTTGCTATCATCCAAACTCGTATTGCGCGACGCTTCCATCCAAACGTGAAAAACTTCATGTCACACCTCAACAATCAGCATAGGGGATGCCTTAGATAAAGGAAACTCCCGCGCGGTCAGAAAACCCGCAGGAGTTTTTGCGTTACTCGATGTTCTCGGGGTATTCAGTCATTGTAAGCGCCGCCGCGGAGGTCAGCTTGATTGCGTCGAACATTGGTCCGCCCGCGCCGCCGTTATTGTATTCGTTAGGTCCGATTTGGAACGTGATAATATTCTCGCCCTCGGCAAGGTTAACGTCGCCGAGCTTGAACTGCGTGAACGTTCTTCCGACCGACTTTACTTCGGCGGGCAGTTCAAACTCTTCAAACTCGAACGGCTCTTCGTTAACCGTAATGATAAGGTTCGTTGGGTTCAGCTTCATCGCGCTAAGCTCGTTCGCGAGAATGACACGCAACGTCGCCGCTTGCGCCGCGTCGGAGGTGACGACATAAGTGATTACGCATTTCAAGCTGTGCGTGCTGCCGACGAAGAAACCGTTGCTTGCGTCCGCGTTCTCGATAATCATGTTAAGACCCGCGGCTGCGCCTGATATACCGCCGCCGATAACGTCCTCCATGAAGGTGTATTCCGTCTCAAACAGATACGTCACAGCTTCCGATTCTGCGGCAGCGGGAAGCGCGGATAAGGCCGTGAGCATAAACGCGGCGCATGTAAACATAACAATTTTTTTTACAATATTCATGTTTTCCTCCTGACGATTACGGTCGGATTTATACGCTGCAGACTGCCGCGCGTTAATGCGGCAGTCTGCGGCTCACCGTGTTAAGGTTACTCTACTATAATTGTGTAATCGACGGACGCGGGCGCATATCCTTCCGCTGTCGCTTCCACTTTAACCACATAAGATCCTGCTGCGGTCGGCGTTCCGCTGATGATTCCCGTTTCCGCGTCGAACGCTAAGCCTTCGGGCAGACCGTCCGCGGTATAGGAGATGCTTGAGAACGCGCTGTAGGTGTTGAGCGTCGCGGTGTTGAGCGCGGGCGTCTCATAAGCTTCGCCTGGCTTGGCGGCGGGTATCTTAAGCGGTTCGACGTCGCCTTCGGCGTTCGTCGTGGTTGGCATTGCGTAAACAACCTTCGCGCCGAGCGGAAGCTGCATCGCGTTGCTGTTTGCGACCAGATAGAGGACGTTCTTCGCGGCTTTCCTCATGGCGGTCAGCTGTATCGCGGAGTACCCGCTCACATCTTCGGCTGTCACGACTGATGTTCCGCTCTTGAGCAGATAGTCGCCGCCCGCGCGGATCATCTGATCTACGCTTAGGAAACCATAGATTGAGATGTCGGTTACGACTGCGCCCTTGAATCCCCACTCGTTGCGAAGGATTGAGGTGAGAAGCGCGTATGAAGAGCCGGCCCAGTTGGGGCCGATGCGGGTGAAGGACGACATGGCGTAAGAGGCTTCGCCTTCTTCAACCGCGATCTCATAACCCTTGAGGTAGATTTCGCGGGCTGCTTGTTCGTCAAACCACGCGGAAAGCCCGGAAGTCCTGGAGGCATTCATCGCGCCGCGGTATCCGGCTATATTGTAGCTTCCGTCCGCGCCGATGTTGATTGCGACCCCGCCGCCGTCACTGTGGAACGCGAAGTGCTTTAATGAGACGTATGCGCCCTTCGACTTCGCGCCGAGCGAGACGTTGGCAGCCATAGCGCCGGTCAGCAGTGGATCTTCTGAATAGTATTCGGTCGAGCGACCGTCAAACGGCGAGCGGTGGATGTTCATGCCCGGCGCGTACCAGCCGGTATAGTTGAACGCCATTCCGCTTTGAGCGGTGCTGTTGCCCCAAAGCCCCTGCTCGCCAATCATAACGCCCATTTGGTAAACAAGGTCTTTGTTGAACGTGCTTGCGATAACGGGTTCGGCGGCGAACTGGTTGAACTCGTGCGTGGTGTCGCGTCCAGAACCTGTCCAGCCCTTAGGTCCGTCGGTATCGAAGGAATAGGGTTTGCCAATGTAGTCGATGTTGATGGATTTGAATCCGCCGTTGTTGATGAGATTCGCCATCTCTTCCGCGGTCATCTCGTCCAGCAGAGCGTCCCACAGCGGATCGTCGAGATCTTTTCCGATGAGGTCTGACAGAACTACTGCCGCCGTCGCGGGTCTCGTTTCAGCAATCGCTTGAATCGGCTTGCTGTCTTCTGTTACATACCATGGGTCGCTTGGATCATCTTCCGCATACGTGAAGTCCCATGCTTTGTATTCTTCTTCCGTCAGCGCGATCGTGGCGGGCGCAGACGTCGGCATTGTACCCGCAAAATCAGCGCGTGAGAGGCGGCTGTCCGTCATCGCCAAGTAGCCTTCCGTCACATCGTCAAATTGGTTTGTGATCTCGGCGCCTGTTACGGCAATGTTGACCAACGCTTTTTCCGCTACCGTGTAAGTATAATCCGCAACCGCGTCGTGAGCGTTGCGGGAGACTCTGATTCCGTACGCGCCGTCGTCAAGCACATATGTTTTGTCGGTTACATAATCATAAGAAGCCATGTCGCTGACATCGATGGAGAGCGTCAGGGTTTCGCTTTCGCCCGGAGCAAGCAGACTTGTCTTCGCGAAGTCGCCCAGCACGACGTATGCTTTCTCAATCTTGGTCGGGTTGGTGGTCTCGTCGCCGTAAGGAGCGGTGTAGTAAAGCTCAACTACATCTTTTCCCGCGGCGCTGCCTGTGTTAGTGACTTTCACATCGAATGAAAGTACATCCCCATTCGCGATAACGGAGTCCGCATCTGTCGAGGGAGTGATTTCCCATGCGAAGTCGCTGTAGGAAAGACCATAGCCGAAGGCGTAGACTACGTTGTCGTTCCACCATGTGGAATTTGCGTCGGCTTTCAACTCTTCATACGCGCGGGTTTCAAAATAGCGATAACCGACATAGATTCCCTCTTCATATTCAACGAAGTACGAATCGGTATTCTCGCCATTGACGGTGTAGCTGCCATATCCGTTCAGATTATCGCCGGTGACATTGTAGTTTGCGTATGATGGAACCTGAGTGAAATCGGCCGCCCAAGTGTCTACCGTGCGTCCGCTTGGGTTCACTTCGCCGGTCAGGATTTTGCCGAGCGCGATGAATCCGTTGTCGCCGGGTTCGCCGGTAACAAGGATGGCATCGACGTTGGCGTTGTTCGCAAGCTGCGGAATTTCATAAGGCTTGCTGCTGTTGATGAGAACGACGACATTATCAAAGTTCTCGGCGGCGTAGTCAATCAGAGCGTATTGCTCCGGATCGAACTGAAGCGAATGCGTACGCTCGGCGGAAGCTCCGCTCGACAGCACGATTACTGCCGCGCCGCTGTAGTCAGCGTAAGACGCTTCCCAGGCTGCCTTAGTGTCCGCGTATTCCGGAAGCGCGCTGATTGCGAGATCATTGCGCACATCAGGATTCGCGAGCCATTCGTCATAGGAAGCCTTGACGGTCGGGTTTACTTCAAAACCCGCGTCCTCCAGGCTTGAATAGATGTTCGCCTGCAGCTTCACGATGCCGCCTGAGGTATCGCCCGATTCAGCGCTTCCGCCGCCCGCGGGAGCGATCGCACCGTAACCGAACACGGTTATCTTCTTTTCTTCTGCCGAAAGCGGCAGTGCGTCGTTTTCATTCTTCAGCAGAACCATGCCCTCGCTTACTATGTCGAGGTTCAGCTGTGCGCCGGCAACGATAGCATCTTGCTTGCTGGCGTAGGAGGTTTGGTAGAGTGCGCCTTCTGCGCCTGCGGTGCTGAACGAGAAGAGCATGGACACGCAGATGGCAAGTACGATGAGACGCGAGAGCAGTTTGTGCGACTTCATAAGTTCTCGGTTCCTTCCTTTTTGTTGCGTTCATTTTGAGTGCTTGCGCGTTGATCCGTTAGTCCGTTGACCGCTTCGTGTTTGTCTGAATCACCCTTCCATTATTATTGAGTCCTTCTTCTTCGCTTCGCCCTCGGGGAAGATAATCTTGAATACGAAGAAGAAGATTGTCATAGAGACGCCGCCTGTTATGAATGTCACCAGCAGATTGTAGACAGCGGGGCTGACATATGCCGCCGCAATCGGCATCCACAGATTATTCACGCCGTTGCATATGACGGAGATGGCCGCCCACGCGATAAAGTACCACATGAACTGGTAAGCGGGGTTGCCGCGGCTCTTGTAAGTGATGTTGCGCTGTAAGGGGAAGTTAATGCACTGCGCCAAGAACGTGCCTATTTCATAGGCGAGGAAGTAGCCCAGACCGCCGCCGATCATCACTTCGCCCGCCGCGTTCCTGATAACGTCCGTACCCAGCAGCGTCCATGTGAAGTCGACGCCGAAGAGGCGCATGGCAGTAGGAAACAGATACCACTCTTTGCCCGCAAGGCCTATCCCAAACCAGCCGGGCAGGAACGTGAATATCAGATATTGGAGCACGGTGACGCTTATGCTGAACAGCCAGAACATGAATATCTGATAGATCCACTTCGCCGCCTTCGGATACTTATGCCCGAATGTTTTCCATGGGTTTCCCACTTGAACGCTCCGCCTCCTGTACCTTCTTTATGCTCGGTCTCGTGAAGTATCCGACGATCAGTTTCCCGAAGCCGCGCCCCCGCCTGCTGTTTGCGACCGTCAAGAGGGATTGCGCCATATCCATACTCACCATCCCGTTCATCATTTTCGCGATTGCGCGGAACGGCATGTTTGTAGTAAAGAACAGGTTAAGGTTCGGCTTGCCGTCTCGTATGCTCTTCTCTCGCTTGCGAAGAATGAACTTAATGATGAGCCGAGCGAGCGGATTCCTCGCGTGAACGAGCGCGTCGATCGGGTCGTTTATTTGCAGGAGGGAGCGTTCCCGGTCACTCGTCCTCATCGGGACGGACCTTCCGAGCATTCTTTCAAACTCGCGGTCTGTTACGTTCATGAGGTTCTTCGGCATGGATGAAGCCGACGCGGATGCGGGAATCGCCGCGCCGGTTCCGTCAACATGAACCGTTGCGCTCAAGCGCACATCGCGGATATTGGCGCAGACTTCGAGAGTCCACTCTCCGCCTTCCGACTCATAGCGCGAGGTATTAACGTTGTAATATTGGAAAGCTCTTTCGCAGAACTCTACTGTGACGCGTTTAGTTTCGCCCGGATTCAGATGAACCTTCGCGAATCCGACAAGCGCTTTCGCGGGACGCAGAACTTTACTTTGTTTATTGGCGCAGTATACCTGCGCAATCTCGCTGCCCGCGACTTTGCCCGTGTTCGTTATATCGAATGAAGCATTGTGATTGTCCGCTTGGATGTTAGCATAGCTGAACGTGGTGTAGCTTAGCCCATATCCAAACGGAAACAGAACGTCCGCGCCGACGGTTTCCGTATAGCGGTAGCCGATGAACAAACCTTCGCGATACTCGCATACGCGGTCGGCGGGATAGCAACCGCATATCGGCAAATCTTCATAGCGCATGGGAAAGGTTTCCGCAAGCTTGCCGCTCGGGTTAACTTCACCCGCAATCACTTTGAGCGCAGCTAACGC
>JAITHB010000068.1 GCA_031280145.1 Oscillospiraceae bacterium
AGGAGTGAGGAATCAGGGGATGCGGCGGGCGTGGGGTGGTGCGGCGGGCGAATGTGGCGAAGGGCGGGCGACCGAGGCGGTCGCCCCTACAGATATTACTGCACCTTCCCGATTGAACACATTCAAACCCTTGTAGGGGCGACCGCCTCGGCCGCCCGCGGTTATCATTACAATTCACGACACAATGTAACACGCCCGCCGCATCCGTAATTCCTCATTCCTCACTCCTAATTTATCTCAGCGCGGCGATTCTCCCCATCGCTTCCAGCGTGTTCTCATATGTGTTGAACGCGGACAGCCTGACATATCCCTCGCCGCACGAGCCGAAGCCCGAACCCGGCGTGCAAACCACGTTCGCGCGTTTGAGCAGTATGTCGAAGAATTCCCACGAAGTAAGACCCTGCGGACACTTCACCCACGCGTACGGCGAATGCTCCGCGCCCCATACGGGATAGCCCATCCCGCGCAGGGCGTCCATGATTGCCGCCGCGTTCTTGCGATAGTATTCTATATTGGCCGCCGCCTGCTCCGCGCCTTCTTTTGAATAGACAGCTTCCGCGGCGCGCTGAATAACATACGGAACGCCGTTGAACTTGGTCGCCTGGCGGCGCGTCCACAGCGCGTGAAGCGGTTCGCCCTCGACTGTCAGGCTGTGCGGCACGACGGTCCACGAACAGCGCGTCCCCGTGAAGCCCGCCGACTTGCTGAAGCTGCCGAACTCGATCGCGCAATCCCGCGCTCCCTCAATCTCATATATACTGCGCGGAATCTCATCGCCGCGAATGAACGCGCGGTATGCCGCGTCAAACAGAATGACCGCGCCGCGCGTCTTCGCGTAATCCACCCACGCGGCGAGCTGCGCGCGAGTGGCGGCCGCGCCCGTCGGATTGTTCGGGAAGCACAGATAGATTAAGTCAACGCGCTTGCCGACGGGAGGAGCGGCAATAAACCCATTCTCCGGCGTACATGGGAACGTTACAAGCGTTTCCCACTTGCCGTCCGCAAACTTGCCCAGTCTGCCGTTCCAGCCGTTGCTGTCGATGTAGACGGGATAGACGGGGTCGGACACGCCGACTATGCAGTCGTTATCGAACATCTCCTGGATGTTCGCGCAGTCGCTCTTCGCGCCGTCGGAGATGAAGATCTCGTCCGCTGAAACGTCCGCGCCGAACGCCTTGTAATCGTTGTCCGCAATCGCCTCGCGCAGGAACGCGTAGCCCTGGTCGGGACCGTATCCGCGGAACGTCGCCGCGCAAAGCTGTTCGTCCGCCGCCGCCTTCATCGCGTCTACGCACGCTTTGGGCAGAGGAAGGGTAACGTCGCCGATACCCATGCGGATTATGTTCGCGCTCGGGTTCTCCTTCTGATACTCGCCGACGCGCCTTCCGACTTCGCTGAAAAGATATGACTTCGGCAGAGCCGCCGCGCTTTTATTTATCATGCTTGCCACCAAAACTTTCAAAGAATAAGGCTGTCGATAAACGATTGTTTTGTATGCGGGCGATGTGTTGTAAACCGCGGGCGAGCCGGGGGCTCGCCCCTACAGGTATTGACTGTATTCCCGATTGAAAGAAAACAAACGTTGTAGGGGCGAGCCCCCGGCTCGCCCGCCCTTTACCGCACCAATGGGCTTGGTCGACAGCTTGGAAACAGCGATTACATTGCGACCGAAAACTCTCATAGAATAGGGTTTACATTGCGCCCAGAATATCTCTCATGGAATAAAGTCCCGCGCTCTTTCCCGCAATCCACTTCGCCGCCTGAAGCGCGCCTTGCGCGAAGATGTCGCGTCCGTGCGCCGTGTGGCGTATCTCAATCGTTTCGCCGTCCAGCAGGAACATCACGTTGTGGTCGCCCGCGCCAAGACCGCCGCGAACGGAGTGAACGCCAATCTGGCGCTGCTCGCGCTTGCCGTCCTCCGACCTTCGCCCCGCAAGAACCGCGCGGCACGGCGAAACTTCCTTTATCGCTTCGATAAGCGTCAGCGCGGTTCCGCTGGGGCTGTCCGCCTTCATGCGATGGTGCGATTCCACAATCTCGATATCCGCGCCAGGCAGAAGCGACGCGGCGTTGCTGACGATCTCCATCAGAACCGATACGCCGACGGAGAAGTTGCTGCTGCGTATCACGGGGATTTGCAGGCTCGCGGCGGAAATAGCGGCGTCATGCTCCGCCGCGTATCCCGTGGTCGCGAGCACGAGCGGCAGCGCGCGCGTCCTTGCGTAATCAAGCAGACCGTAAACCGCGTCGGGATGGGAGAAGTCCACGATTACGTCAGCTTGTTCCGCAACCTCCGCGACGCTCTTGTATATCGGGTACGGCAGACCCGAAACATCCCGCGAGTCCACCCCCGCGGCAATAACGCAGGATTGGTCGCAGGCGGCCGCGACCGCGCGTCCCATTCTTCCGCCCGCGCCCGAGAGAATAATACGAATCATAACACCTCATACGCCCAAGGAAACAAAATATGTGTTGGAAATCCCGCGCGATTTATGATATTATACTACC
>JAITHB010000167.1 GCA_031280145.1 Oscillospiraceae bacterium
CAAACTGTTGATACCTTCAGCCACCGCGTTCGTCAATCTTTGAACAAAATAATGAAGGATATTTTGACGATGTGTCGATAACGTATTAGCAACCGCCTTCATCGGCTCAAGTCTGCTGCGTTTGAGCCAATCAATCGACCGGTCAATGGCTCCTTCAGCTTCCTGCGCGGTTGAACAACTGTAAACAGAGTCGAGCGCCTGCACCATTCGGAACGCCCTGCCTGTATCCGGATATTGTTTGCATAGCGCTGTCATTTTCTCTTTCTGCTCGCAAGACATTCGACCCTCCGGAATCATAAGAAGTTTTTTCCCGGATTTGAGTTGCTTGGACAACTTACCTTGCTCCTTACGACATACCTTATCCATCGCGTCTCGCATCAGTTTTGACACGTGAAATTTATCCACGACCTTTACCGCATTGGGAAAACATTCATCAATTCCGGATAGATACGCGCCTGACATATCGCTGGCTGTCTGGGTTATTTTTGCACAGTCGCCGCCTTTTTGCTCCAGGACCTGCGAAAACTGCACTACCTGTGCTGCCCCGCGTCCATCCTCTACATCTATCACACGTCTCGCTTTTGCGTCTGTCACAACGGTCACATAGCTTTGTCCTCGCTTAAACGACGTTTCATCAACGCATATCGCAGTCGTTTGGCTCAAATCATCTTTCGCTATCGCCTTGTCTACATAATAGTTTGCTATGTTTGTCAGCGATGTATGGCTGATGCGCAGAAATTTGCGCGCCTGCTCGAACGGCAGCTTTTGCGCGCCTGCTCGAACGGCAGCTTTTCTACCGGCTTCATTGCAAACGATTCGAATAACATTGTGTATCGGCTTCCCTTTCGTGACCACGGCGCTTCCACTACGTGTATCTTCCCGCTCCGCTCGCACTTGACGCGCGGCCGCCTGCAATGTATAAAGCACGGGTAAAACACCACATCCCCATGCTGCCACACCCGCTCTTCTTCGTTATCTAATCGGCTATGCTCCTGCCCGCATTCCGGACACTGATACTTCGCCGTCTTCTTTGCCAGGATATATATATGAACACTCATGCTCCCGGAATCAAATTCCGCCTTCTCTACTCTCCACGGCTCTTCGATTCCGATCGACTGCGCAAACATCCTCTCGAAATTCTCAAACCCTGCCATCTCTTTCTCACTCTCCATCTCATTCATCTCCATCTCTCTCCTCTATTTTATCCCTTTCACGGGTTTAAGAAAAGAGCCTTGCTTGACACCCAACAAAATTTATCAATTTGAACTTCCCAAAATTATATGCGATAATGCGCTAACGGAACAATTTCGCAAAGGGGGATTCATATGCAGAAGGGAAAGTTCGGCGGCGGCGGCAGCGGCGGCGAAGGCTTCACCAAGCTTGAGCGAAGCTGGATTATGTACGACTGGGCGAACTCCGTCTACGCCACCATCATGATGGCCGCGGTATTCTCCGCGTTCTTCACGACGCTCGCGAAGGACGCCCCGCACGGGGGAGACTACTGGTGGAGCCTGGGCACCACAATCTCGGTTCTCGCGGTCGCCATCATGGCGCCAATCGCGGGCGCGTTCGCGGACTACAAGGGTTACAAGAAGAAACTGTTCGCCGCGTTCTTCATCATCGGGTTGGTGTTCACGGGCGCGTGCGCGGTCTTTGACGACTGGCGGCTTCTGCTCGCGGGCTACATCCTCTCGCACATCGGCTTCTCGGGAAGCAACCTCATTTACGACAGCTTCCTGCCCGACGTTACCACGGGCGAGCGCATGGACAAGGTGAGCGGCTGGGGCTTCGCGATGGGCTACATCGGCGGCAGCACCATACCGTTCCTCGTTTCGATCGCGCTCATCAACTTCAACGCCGCGCTCGGCATATCGTCCGCGGCGGCGGTAAAGCTGTCCGTTGCGCTCACCGTCGTATGGTGGGGATTGTTCTCGATTCCGTTCTTCAAGAACGTGAAGCAGACGAGCTATATCGAAAAGCCCAAGGGAGACCTGCTCCGCGAGACGTTCGCGAACATCGGGCGCACCGCGAAGAAGATTGGTAAGGACAAAGCGCTGCTGTTCTTCATCATCGCCTACTTCTTCTATATAGACGGCGTCGGCACGATAATCAGCCTCGCCACAAGCTACGGCACGCAATTGGGGCTTGGTATGATAGGCATGATTCTCGCGCTGCTGGTCACGCAAATTGTCGCGTTCCCGTGCAGCATCTGGTTCGCCAAGTTTGCCAAGAAGATTGGCAGCTTGAACATGCTGACAATCGCCGTCGGCGTATACGCGGTCATCTGCGTCGTCGGGTTCTTCATGGGCTTCGTCATCGAGCGCGCGGAAATCCCCGTGAAATTAGCGGCGCTTGAACAGGCGGAAGCCGCGATTCCGTATACGACAAACCTGACGGCAATCAACGAAGCGCTGCTCGCGGCGGGCGTCGAGGATTTGGCGTGGAACGCGGAACCCGTGTACACCGCGGCTATTTCCGTTTCAACAATACTGTTCTGGGTTTTGGCGGCGATGGTCGGAACCGTGCAGGGCGGCATTCAAGCGCTGTCGCGCTCATATTTCGGAAAGCTTGTCCCCGCCAAGAATTCGGGCGAATATTTCGGGTTCTTCGAGATCTTCGGCAAATTCGCGGCGATTATCGGACCGCTCCTTTACGCGATGACGAAGAGCATAACGGGGCGCAGCTCGTTCTCCATTTTGTCGATCGCGTTATTGTTTATCGTGGCGCTGGGGATTATGGCGGCGGTGCGCAGGCGCGGCGAAGTCTCGCGCCCCTAAGGCGTTGCCCGAACTGTCGGCAAAGCCCCTCGGTGTTGTAAAGGGCGGGTGATGCGTTGAATACCGCGGGCGACCGAGGCGGTCGCCCCTACATGATGTAGTCTATTGGTATGCAGGAACGCAGTATATTGTAGGGGCGAGCCCCCGGCTCGCCCGCCTTACGCGCGACCGAGGCGGTCGCCCCTCCGGATATACTAACCATCAATTTTTAATTTCCCATTTGTTCATAACACGCGCACGCGCAGCACGCCCGCCGCGTCCGCCAATTTAGTCTGCCAATCCGCCGCTCCGCCGTCGATGTCCAACACGGTATACGCCAGCTCGCCGCGCGACTTGTTCGTAAGGTTTGCGATGTTCACGCCGTCCGCCGCCGCGATTGCGGTTATGACGCCCAGCATACCCGGCGTATTCTTATGGATTACCGTCACGCGGCTGATGCCCGCGGGTATGGCGGAAAGCGCGACGTCGGGCAGATTCACGGAATTCTTTATCGCGCCGTTCTCAATGAAATCGCGCAGCTCCTGCGCCGCCATTACAGCGCAGTTCTCCTCCGATTCGGGCGTGGACGCGCCAAGGTGCGGCAGCGCGATTATCCCAGCCACGCCAAGCATTTCGGGCGTCGGGAAATCGGTTGCGTACGCGCGAAGCTTCTTGCTTTGAACGGCGGAAACGAGCGCCGCGGAATCGACAAGCTCGCCGCGCGAGAAGTTCAGCAGCGCCGCGCCGTCCTTCATCTTCGCGATTGCCGCGGCGCTAATCATGCCGCGCGTGTCCGCGACAAGCGGAACGTGAAGCGTGATAAAATCTGCGCAGCACAGTATGTCTTCTATGGAAGCCGCCTTGCGCACGGAGCGGGACAGCGACCACGCGTGTTCGGGCGAGATGAACGGGTCGAAGCCGACCACGTCCATGCCCAGCCCGACCGCGGCGTTCGCCACGATAGCGCCGATTGCGCCAAGCCCGATTACGCCAAGCGTCTTGCCGCGCAGCTCGGGCCCGACATATTTAGACTTTTCTTTTTCAATGGTCTTCGTGAGCGTCGCCGCGTCAAGCGCGGTCTGCGTTTGCACCCAATTAGCGCCGCCCAGAATGTCGCGCCCCGCGAGCAGCATTGAAGCCACGACCAGTTCCGCGACCGCGTTCGCGTTCGCGCCCGGCGTGTTGAAGACGACTACGCCGCTCTTCCCGCAATCTTCGACGGGGATGTTGTTGACGCCCGCGCCCGCGCGCGCAATCGCGAGCAGCGACGCGGGTCTTGCGTAGGAATGCATATCCGCGCTGCGCACGACGATTGCGCAGGGCGATTCGTGCGCTTCGCTAACGTCGTAGCCCGCGCCGAGTATTTCCGCCACCGCGGGGGAGATTTTGTTTAACAATTTGATTTTGTGCGGCATATTGTCCTCCGATATTATGGTTCTGCAGAATGTATGATATCTGCGATGAAACGAGACGTACGAACGATAGGCGGGCGAGCCGGGGGCTCGCCCCTACAGCATATTGAGTTCCTGTATACCGATAGCATACACCCTGTAGGGGCGACCGCCTCCCAGGGTCCCCGACAAATCTGTGGATTTGTCGGGGACCCCGGTGATTTGGCGGGGTGGGTCGTTCGCCCGCGATTTACAATACATCGCCCGATTGAATGTTACCGTTTCATTTATTCCTCGCCTCAAACGCCTTCATGAAATCAGCCAGCGCGTTCGCTCCCTCGAAAGGCATCGCGTTATAGATAGACGCCCTCATGCCGCCCACCGTGCGATAGCCCTTGAGTCCCGACAAGCCCGCTTTCTCCGCTTCTTTCACGAACGCCGCGTCCAATTCTTCCGACGGGGTTTTGAAGATTACGTTCATGCGCGAACGGTATTCCTTCTTTACGGGATTCGTATAGAACGCGCCGCAGTCGATTACGTCGTACAGCAGATTCGCCTTGGCGACGTTCACCTGCTCCAGCGCGGATACTCCGCCCTGCGCAAGCACCCACTTTGCGCAAAGCCCCGCAAGGTATATGGCGAACGTCGGCGGCGTGTTGAGCATCGAATCCGCCTTCGCCTGTTCCGTCCAGTTGAGTATTTTCAGGCAATGCTTGTTTGGTCTGCCGAGCAAATCGTTGCGCACGATGACGACCGTAAGCCCCGCGGGACCGATGTTCTTCTGCGCGCCCGCGTAGATTACGCCGAACTTTGTCACGTCGTATACCTCGGAGAGGATATTGCTGGACATGTCCGCGACGAGCGGAGCGGGCGATTCGGGCAGACGGTCGTAGCGCGTGCCGTACACGGTATTGTTTGTCGTAATATGCAGATACGCGTCGGTGGGGAGTACGCCCGTTACTTCGGGAATGTATGTGTAGCCGTCCTTGCCGGAATCCGCAACGACGCGCACACTGTAGAACGTCCGAGCTTCCTTGATTGCCGCGCTCGCGAAGTTGCCCGTGTTCGCGTATGCCGCGGTGACATAGCTTTCGCCGTCGATGAGGTTCAGCGGAACCGCCGCGAACTGACCCGTCGCGCCGCCCTGCAGGAACAGCGTCGTGTAGCCTTCGGGTATGCCCATCGCCTCGTTGAACGCCGCGCGGGAGTTCTCGAAAATTTCTATGTATTTCTTGCCGCGGTGGCTCATTTCCATAACGGACATTCCCGCGCCGGGGAACTCGACAAGTTCCGCGGCCGCCTGCTTGAGTACCGATTCGGGCATGGCGGCGGGTCCCGCCGCGAAGTTGTATACGCGCGACATTGTCGTACCTCCTATTGATGTTGCAAAGCTTAGACTTCGCATTATAGAAAAAAATTGATCGATTTTGATTATGCAATAGAATGGAAAAAAATGCAATCGATATTTCGGGCGGAGCGGGTCCTTTGTAGACCAACTATGAAAAGTCAAGAGGGAAAAGATGGGAAACGGGGGTTCCGCTCTGCGGAGCGGGAGTTTAGCGCAATAGCGCCTACCGGTATGCGCAGGGGAACGAAAAACGGGCAAGCGAATGCCTGCCCGCACACCGTATAGGCGGCGGTGCGCGCTCGTGGTCACACTCCTGCGTTGCCTCTATCCTCGCGCCGCAACTATAGTTTGCGGCGAAGCTACGCGGGTTATGCGCAAGGCGTGTCAGGTTCTCGCTTCACGTATGGACGATTCTCCTTGAGAATCGTGTAAATGATATAGCAAAGCTTGCGTGAGACAGCGCCGATACAAACGCCGTAGTGCTTACCCTCCTCCCGTTCCTTCTCGTAAAATGCGCGAAGAGTTGGATCGTGGACTGCTGCGACGGTGGCCGCCATGTATATGCACGGCGCAAGTATGGAGACACTCGCTTGCTCATGTGATTAGTGGTGGATTCGTATTGACCTGACTGAGATACGGACGCGTCAATACCCGCAAACGATACCAGGCTTTTGGCAGACTCAAAACGCGAAAAGTCTCCCAGTTCGCCCAGTATAACGGCTCCCGGTGCCGGACCTATGCCTGTGATGGATGTGATCGGGGAAGCGATCTTCTCCATGAGCAACTTTATTTCTTTCTCAGTATCGGTTACTTGCTGCTCGATGAACTTGATCTGTTCCAGAAGCATACGCAACCGGAAAGAGAAACTCCAATTAGCATCGCTGTTGGTATAAGTGCCTGTGGAGAGTATCGCTGCGCTGATTAGCGAACCCGTCGTGTAAGAGTACGCCTTATAAGACAAGATGTTGCCGCCTTGGTCATAATCACAATCTGCACCGCGCTAATGACACGCTGCGCCTCTTGAAACTTTCATCGTATTGGGGTACTTTGCCCACCATCTTTTCCATTCTCTTCCTTGTCTGTGTTCTGGGTTCTATGTCCACTTTGTTGGAATGACTCCGGAAACTTTATCTGTCTTGCGGTTCGAAGACGAACCTTTTAAGCTTATCCACGTTTCTGCCAATGATGGAAGACTTGTCAAGGAAAAGGTTGTTTTGGCATTCAAGCCTTTCCAACGCATTATTTTGGCTCACATCAAGCGTCCGCAATTGATTACCGCTGCAACTTAGATATTCAAGAGCATAATTACGACTTACATCAAGCGTCTGCAATTGATTGTTTTTGCACCAAAGCTGTTTCAGCGCGGGATTGCGACTCACATCCAGATTTGTCAGTTGATTATCTCGACAACCCAGATCTGCAAGTTCAGGATTTGAGTTTAATTCCAATGAAACTAATTGATTATAAGAGCAAAAAAGTGAACTTAACGCAAAGTTGCTGCTTACATCGAGTTCGGTTATGTAGTTGTCACTACAGTCAAGCTTTTCAAGCATTTGATTCTTGCTAATGTCCAGCGATGTGAGTTGATTGAAGTAGCAGGAGAGTTCAATCAAAGCAGAATTCTGATTTACATTCAGTGATGTTAATATATTTGCGCCACAATCAAGATGCTGTAAAGCGACATTATTGCTCACATCGAGTGTTGTTAATAAATTATAATGGCATACCAGTTCTTCCAATGCTTTATTGCGGCTTACGCTTAACACTGTTAATTTGTTATCCCAACAAGAGAGTATTCTTAATGCGGTGTTTTGGGTTACGTCCAATGCCGCTAACCTGTTCATAGAACAGTCGATATTATCCAGATATGGATTTTGGCTAAAATCCAAAGTTGATAAACCGTTTTCTGTACAATATAGTTTTTTCAGCATATGGTTTTGACTCAAATCTAATGATTTAAGCCCGGTTCTGGAACAATCCAGCTCCATTAACATGCGGTTTTGACTCACATCTAACTCCGAAAGAAAATTATCGCTGCAAATAAGCACTTCCAATTTGGCGTTTTTACTGATATCCAACTTAGTAATTTGGTTATCCCACCCCCAACAAGTGAGTACTCTCAAAGCAGTGTTTTGGGTTACATCCAATGCTGCCAATCTGTTCATTGAGCAGTCAAGTTCCGTTAACGATGTAAAATACTCTATCCCAGATAAATCCGCAATATCACAGTTGCTTATGTCAAGAGTGGTTATCTGCGCCACGTCATTAAAGATGATGTCTCCTGTCGGCTTATTGATGACATTTCGTACTTCAGACTCAAAGTTTAAGTCTTTGAACTTAATAACTATATCACCGTTAAGTTCAGAAGAAGGCAAAGTCAGGACATTAGGTTCACTTTTCGAGACGATACTGTACGGCAAAGAAATACAACTGACATAAAATGACATTATCATCACCACAGTAGCCACCATAAAGGCATATAGATGATTCTTCACGGCATATCTCTATTTCTGCAATTAATGTTTTATGTATTACATTATAATCTAGAACATAAACTTATTACTCGGAATAGTCGGGATTGTGTTATCGCAAACGTTTCCGATCATGACCCCACAATCCCTTACAAAATACAGATCGCTTTTTATCTTAACATGTAACTAGTTCGCCATATAAGGTCTACATCCTTCGCATACTCCTGCATTTATTATAGATCCTCCTGCGCCACCAGTGCTTTTGGTTATTGTTATGCGCTCCGCTTCTTTCAACGCTGCACGCATGCTAAGCTAGTGCCTGATCGAATGAAAAAATGAATGCATGGGGAAAGGAGGTCCGTTAGGAGGGCAAAGAGCGGAAAGAATCGATGAGCAGAGGAAGAGAGGAGTCTTGTACCATAAACTTCTGCGCGGCATAGTATTGATGAAATACATGCCCCTGTTTATGAGTTCATCGGTAAGCAAACTGAAATCGGAACCTTTATGGATAAAACGACGAACAATGCCGTTCCAATTCTCGTTTGCCCCCTCTCAAACGGCTGCAGCATCCCGTAACGTCTAAACATTAACACCTCTGCCCGGTTATTAATGTTTAGACGTTGCGGGATAGTTGGGGCGATCGTCCCGAGCGCCCCAGACTGGCGACCAAATCCCACAGGCGTTGT
>JAITHB010000111.1 GCA_031280145.1 Oscillospiraceae bacterium
CGAACCCGGGGCAAGCACCCGAGGTTTGACCTGTAAGCTCGCCTGAACGAACCTTCAGGCGGTATTCTTTCGGCGTCATGTTGTCTCCGTATTCTTTGTTGGGGCGATGTATTGTGAACCGCGGGCGATGTTTTGATAACCGCGGGCGATGTTTTGATAACCGCGGGCGAGCCGGGGGCTCGCCCCTACAGGTGATTGTTTTCTTTCAATCCGGGAGGTATCGTAATATCTGTAGGGGCGCGCGCCTCGCGCGCCCGTAATTCACAAGGACCTCCCGTTTAATAATACCTATTACCTCGTACCTTTTACCTATCTTGTGCGCAGCCTCCAGCCCATAATCCTGTAAGAATGCGTTATCGCGTCCTCTACGCGCCTGACGGAGCCGCTGACATGAATCATGTCTTCCATCATAATCATTCTGGCTTTGCGCGGCGTTACCGCGGCGAAACGCAGCGTGTCGCCGGGTCGAAGCTGCCCCGCTTTGGGCAGATCCGCTTCGATTACGACGAACGGCTTTGCGTACCCGCCGACGGTTTGACGATCCGCAAGAAGCATCATCGGCTGACCTGAGCTGCTTATCTGAATCGCGCCCGCGCAGATTCCGTCGGAGATGATGTCCGAGCCGCCCTCGCAGTTGATGAGCGCGCCGTCCAATCGAACGCCCATCCTGTCGGACTGCGGCGAAACCATATACTCTGATGAAAGAAATTGAGCAATTTCAAGCTTGCCGAAGCGCGTGAACTGCGGTCCCTCGCATACGCGGAACAGTTTGTCGTATACGAGCGGCGCGACAGAAGCGTTTCCCAAGTCGGATTTGTAAGACGCGCCGATGCGCAGCGTGTCGCCGCGCATGAGCTTGCGTCCGTTATACCCGCCGATGCCGCACTTCACGTGCGTGCTGCGGCTGCCCATCACCAACGGTACGTCTATTCCGCCGTAGAACGCGAGATACCCTCGGCAGCCCGTCTTGGCGTATCCGACGGACAGCACGCCGCCCGCCTTCGCGGTCTGCGTCTTGTATGCGGAGATTGGCTCGTCGTTCAGCGTACACGGCATATCCGCGCCTGTCACGGCGAAGGTTGTGTCGCTTGTGAACCTGCCCGTTACGCCCTGCATCGTCATTTCGATCAGCGCGGGAGACGCGGGAATGTTCTTCATGTCAACGTTGTTAGGAACGTTGGGTTCGGCGTTTCCCGCGAGCGCGTTGGCGAGAATGGCGTTGTATCTGTCCATAACGCCGTTCGGGCAGAATCCCGCGGCGAGGCAGCCTGTGCGCCCCATATCCTGCACGGTTGACATCGGGCCGGGTGTGATAATCTCAAAGTCAGGCATCAGGCTTCACCGCCCATCCGTATGAACTCTTCCGCCGCGACAGGCTTGAACTTCACAAAGTCGCCCGCTTTCAGCAGAACGGGATTCGCGCGGGCTGAGTCGTACAGCTTCACAGGCGTTCGCCCGATGAGCCGCCACCCGCCCGGCGACGCAAGCGGATATACGCCCGTCTGCTTTCCGCCGATTCCGACCGAACCCGCGGGAATGACCGCGCGAGGGGTTTCAAGGCGCGGCGTTTCGATGCGCTCGTCAAGCCCGCCGAGGTATGGGAAGCCCGGCATGAAGCCCAGCATGTACACGCGGTAGACAGGCTCCGTGTGAACGCGTATCACTTCGTCAGTCGTAAGCCCCGCGTGGTCCGCGACAAACTGAATGTCTTCGCCGTACTTGCCGCCGTAGCAGACGGGAAGCTCGACGGTCGATGAGGAATTAGCGGTTAGGGATGAGGAATCGGACAGTCTTTTTACGCGTCTTGAAACTGCTGATATCGCGCGTTTGAGAGATAGGCGTTCGGGCGAGATTATGACGAGAAGCGCGGCGTAGGTCGGCACGAACTCGATCACGCCGTCTATCGGTTTGCGCGCGAGGCTTTCCGCAAGGCTTGCGACGCGGTCGTTTACGGCGGGGTCAATCTTGTCGCCGAACCGCACGGTGAACGCGCGGTCGCCGCTTGGCAGGACTGCGTAATCCTTACTCATGAGTTGAAGAATCCTTTTTCAGAACATCTTTCAAATCAAAGAAACCTCTATCGATAACGCCGTCGAACCACGGCTTGCACGTCTTCACAAGCTTGCCCGCCTGCTCGATTAGACGGCGCATGAGGTGCAGAAGCGTCTGGTTGAAGTCTATGTCGAAGCCGTCTATGCAGGGGTTGAGGTCGCCGTACATGTTCACCATGCCCGCGCGCGACGCAGTCAGCATCGCTTCGCGCTGAATCTCGTCGGAGTGCAGCACGTCGGGATTTTGAAGCAGATACGCCAGCGCGGCGATAACCGCGTTCATTCCCCAGTCGGAAACGGTGGCGGTGAGACAGGTGTCCGCAGCCGTCGCCGCGAGGATGGAGTCGCGTCCGAGCGACCGCGCCGCCTTCGGAATGTATCTGTCGATATGGTCCGCGATCGCGCCCATGCCTATCTCGTTGCCGAGGTCGCCTATCGCGAACGTCGGAACTCCGCCGCTCTTGCACAGACTGAACAGCGCGTCGCTCTTGCTCTCGAGCGCGGTTACGTCCAGACCCATCGCGGTGTGGTATACGCCGAAAGCGTTCGCGCCCGCGGCTTCCGTCGCGATTATCGCGGACGGCGGATGCGCGGAGTAAAGCTTCTCCGCGAGCGCGTCCGCCTTATTCGAATCTGTGGTGAACGGCACAACCGCGATGGAGTATGTCATCTCCGAGGCTTTTTCTATCGAATCGTAAGAATGCAGACCGCATGCCGCAGCCAGCTTGTGCGCCGCCTTCACGCACGCGTCGGGCACGATGATGGCGGGCTTCGCGTCCAGCGCGACGATCAGCGCGCGAGCGAGAAGCGCCGCGCCGACGATGCCGTCCATCTCGCCGACCTTATGCGGAAGCAGAACGAAACCCGTCTGTATGAACACGGTGCCGCCTAGTTTGACCGCGCCGATGAGACGCTTCGCGAACAACGTCGAGAGCGGCTCGCCCGCGTGTTCGCGCGAACCCTTGTACAGAATGCGGCATACGCCGTAGCCGCGCGGGTCGAGGTTCATTATGTCGTCGAGGTTCTGCCCGACGTTGTAAATGGTGAGGTCGCGCTGGTTCAATGTAATCACCCCTACTTAAATGAAGAATTAAAAATGAAAAATGAATAATTGATTGTTTGTCTTCTAAAGCTCAAAACCAACAATTTTTCATTTTTCATTCTTAATTTTTCATTATTTCCCCGTTTCCGCGTCAAACTCATCCATAACGGCAATTTGAATCTTCTTCAACAGATCCTGCGCTTTGCCGCCTACGGGTCTGCCGTCGATGGACTTTAGGGAAATGCCGAACGTGCTCGCGCTTGAAACCATAACCTCGTCGGCGTTATACATCTCTTCGACTGAGAACGGGGTTTCGCTGACGGGAACGCCAAGCTCCCTGCACTTCGCGATGAGGTGCTTGCGCGCTATGCCGGGCAGAATGAGGTTATCCAGCGGCGCGGTTTGGAACACGCCGTCTTTCAGAATATGCACGTTGCTGTGCGCGCACTCCGTGACGCGTCCCTTCAGCTTGCCGCCTTCCTCCAATATGAAGGGGGAATCCGCCGAAACGCCCGCGAGCAGCGCGGGTTCCCTGTAGAATATCGCTTCGTCGCAGCCCGCCTTCTTCGCCGCTTCCGCCGCGAGGCAGTTCGGCATAAGGTTCAGCGTCTTCACGTTGCAATAGAAGAAACGGCGATCGGGATATGTTATCGCGCTCTCCTTGCGGTCCAGGTTGACGCGCGGGAACGGGCGGATCATAATCCACAGGTTTGAGTGAACGTCGGGGAACACGTGGTTGCGCATGGCGGTTCCGCGCGTCACCTGCCAGTATACCTGCGACTGCGGCGAATCCAGCTTCTTTGTCAAAGAGCAGATAAGCTCGGTAAGCTCTTCCTTCGCCATGCCGACGTCGATATCCACAAGCTTCGCGCTGTTATAGAAGCGGTCGATGTGGTCCTGCATGGCGAACGGAACGTGGTTGCCCGCGCTTGTCGCGTCGTAAACGCCGTCGCCGAAATAGTGGGTGCGCTCGTTGAACGGTATGTAGAGTTCGTCCAGCTCGCCTATTTTTCCGTTGAAGTAACCGACAGTTTTCATCCTTCTACCTCATACCTATAATATTTATGGCGTCGTGATAAGAATATATCATTCCGCCGTGTCTCGCGCCGACCGATTCGTTGTTCATTAGTGAAGACAGAATCGCGTCCTCGCAGGTCGTCACCGCGGCTTCAAAGAATAAATCCATCTTTGACTCGTGCAGCTCTGTAATAGTATTCACGCCATGCGCGTCCGTATGCGGAACTCTGTTCGCCGTCGTGAACGCGAGCGCAATCTCTCCGCTGCCGTTGCCCGTGAACGTTCCCGTCCTTGCGACGCCGTTCTGCGCGCGCTTGCACACGCGCGTGAGCTGACGCGAGGACATTGGCGCGTCGGTGGCGTAGATTACGATTACGCTTCCTTTATCACATTCGACACGGTCTGTCTTCACGGGTTTGGGGACGATTCCGCACAGGCGTTCGCCGATGGAATCGCCGCGCACCGTGAGCGTTCTCATGCTGCCGAAGTTCGTGAGAACCAGACAGCCCAGCGTATATTCTTTTCCGCCAACCTCAACCATGGCGGAACATGAGCCTATGCCGCCCTTGAGCCCGTATGTGACCATGCCGCTCCCCGCGCCTTGGCTTCCGAGCAGCGGCGCGTCGAGAACGCCGCCGTAAGCTTTGCCGATTGCCGAGAGCGCGTGTTCCTCCGTAACGCCGAGCGCGCGGAGGTCGTTCACCACGCCGTCGTTGCACTCGAACACCACGGGGTTCACCGTTCCCGCGCTCTCGCCGATCTCGGGCGTTATGCCCATCATGTAACGGGCGCACGCGGTGAAGCATGTTCCGACCGAAAGAGTGTTCGTCAGAAGGATCGGCGTTTCGAGTGTGCCGAGCTCCGCGACCTGCATCAGCCCCAGGCTCTTGCCGAACCCGTTTATCACGTGACAGCCCGCGCGATGCTTCACGCGGAACGGATGCTCGCTTCCGCTCGCTATGCATGTAACGCCCGTATAAAGCTTGTTCGCAGCGTCGCGAACGTTCACGTGCGAAACGCGAACGCCCGCCACGTCCATGATGGAGCTTCCCGTCATAGAATAAATTATTCTCCCGTATTGTAAGGTTTCACAGAACAAACTTAAACGCGCGAAGCGCGTCTTCGTAGTTATCGACTGTGAACGCGATTTTCTTCTCGTCGACACGTTTGCATCCGGGGTAGAAGGAACTGCGCAGCGCTTTCTCGTGCGAACGGTACTGAACCGCTATGTCGAACCTCTCGGGCATCTTTATCTTATATCCGCCGCGCTTCACGGCTTCCGCCATGCCGCGCTCTATCTGTTCGCAGGCTTCGTCGGGATGGATGGAAACAGTCGCGCCGCCCGTTCCCTCAAACGTGGCGACCGTCACGATTCCGGGGCAGAAGCGTTCCGCAATATCGCAGATTCCCTTGTCGCCCGACAGAAACAGAATCGGTACGCCCAGCATTCCCGCAGCGTACGCATGAAGGTGGAATTCGCTCGCGCGCTCGCCGTTTATCGTTATCTCGTATACGCCGCCGTTCATCGTGTGCGCGAGCGGCGACATATCGGAATAGGCGGGCGAATGGTAGCCCGTGAACGCCGCGCCCGCAAACTCGGGCGTGAGACCCGACGCCATCGACAGCAGGTCGCCCGTCCAGCTTCTGTGAAGCTTAACCTTGCGCGGAAGCCCTGTCGGGATGATGTTCATGCCCGTGTCGTGCGCGTCCTTAACGAACACCTCGTCCGCGCCCGCGGACAGCGCGCCGTTCGCCGCCGCCGCGGCCTCGCGCGTCATCTGCTCGCGCAGATACATGAATAAATGCGTGTATTTTCCAAGCTCCGTCTCGTCGAAGTCGGACGCGCCGCAGGTTCCCTCTATGTCCGCCGAAATGAAAACCTTCATATTATGCAGCCCTCGTATTTCATTTTTTCCCGAAGACACTATAGAGCAATAGTGCAGTTTTGTCAAGGCTGCCATGCAGAACCCGCGAATGGTAATGTCATAATAAATAGTTGGAATCAGTTGCGGTTACGCGGAAACTGATGTATTATATTCAGAACGCCATTCAGCGACGCAAACAAAGAAGGATTATTCATAATGAACGATAAGATATTGATGCTGGGAAACGAAGCCGCGGCGCGCGGCGCGTGGGAGGCGGGCTGCCGCGTAGTGGCAAGTTACCCCGGAACGCCTTCGACCGAGATTACCGAATACGCGGCGAAGTATCCCGAGATGAACGTTCAATGGGCGGTAAACGAGAAGGTGGCGATGGAGACCGTCGTCGGCGCGTCGGTCGGCGGCGCTCGCGCGCTCACCTGCATGAAGCACGTCGGAATGAACGTCGCGGCGGACCCGGTGTTCACACTCGCGTATACGGGCGTCGGCGGCGGACTGGTCATCATCGTGGCGGACGACCCGGGCATCCACTCCTCGCAGAACGAGCAGGACAGCCGCTTTTACGCGAAGTCCGCGCACATTCCGATGCTCGTCCCGAGCGACTCGCAGGAAACTTACGAATTCGTAAAGCTTGCGTTCGACCTGTCCGAACGGCTCGACACGCCCGTTATGATAGGCACATGCACTCGCGTTGCGCATTCGCGCTCGCTCGTCTCCGTAGGCGAGCG
>JAITHB010000136.1 GCA_031280145.1 Oscillospiraceae bacterium
AACGGTATGGGAAGAAGTTCTCGGAAATCTTCAAAACTATCACCTTCGATAACGGAACCGAGTTCGCGTCTTCAAAGGAGATGGAAAAAGATGGGCGAACGAGTGTCTATTACGCACACCCGTACAGCTCGTTTGAGAGGGGAACAAACGAAAATTGGAATGGCATTGTCCGCCGTTTTATCCCTAAAGGTTCCGATTTCACTTCGCTTACTGATGTCCTCATAAACAGGATCATGCATTTCATCAACACCATGCCGCGCAGAAGCTTGGGCTACAAGACCCCTCTCTTTCTGTGGCTCTCGATTCTTCCATCTCTCTTGGCTTCCTTCCTTCCCCCTGGGCATTTGATTTTTCTATCGGTCAAGTTGATCGGGCGGAATCAAAGAAAATCAATACGGAACGCTTTCCTCATAAAGGCGATCGGGACAGTAATCAATATCCCGAGGCCATATAACAGTATCGAACTCAACCTTGACAAGACCGAAGAATCCTTTGTTTGCAAGCGGCGCGAACACTTTATGCGCCATTAACGGCGACGCGTCGAACACGCGCCGCTCACCGTTATTATACAATAATAAAAGCTTGTATCCGTCTGAGGGCGTTGCGGAAACAAGGCGGGGTTTCTCGGACGCGGTTTCTTGCTGCATATAGTCCTCTGCCTTTCCATCAACGTTCTTTTGTTGTATTGTACCATAAAAACGCAAAACAAACAGGCTGTCGGCAAACGGTTGTTTTGTATGCGTGCGGGCGAGCGATTGTGAATCGCCCCATAGGGATTTCCTATCGACAAATACGCGGGTATTGTAAAGGGCGGGCGAGCCGGGGGCTCGCCCCTACAGGATGTATGCTATCGGTATGCAAGAGCACCATGCGGTGTAGGGGCGCGCGCCTCGCGCGCCCGCCCGCGTACAAAACAATCGTTTGTCGAAGACCGGCGCGCAGCCACGCGCCCGTCCTTTTTTGTTTGTCATTTGTGACACGGTACAACCATTCGCCATAGTAATGGTAAGGAAGACGCGAAAATCACAAAATATTTGCGGGTAAGGCAACAGGTACGAGGTAACAGGTAAAAGGTATTAGGTAACGGGCTGATTTCAATAAATGAAGGATAGAGGAAGGTATTAATATGAGCAGCGGATGCGGAAGCGCAACGACCAATTATTCGGATTATTACAGCACTTTTTTCGGCAACCATTACGCGACGAAGGGTTACGGCGCGACCAACGGAAATACTTGCGCGGGGCCGAACGTGGCGTATCAGGGGTATCCCGTCGCGCCCGACAACTGCTGCAACGGTGGGTTCTCCGCGGGCGTGGGCGAATATGACAGCCGCTGTTTCTTCGCGATTCCCAACGTGTGCCCTGTGACGAGGTCGGCTGAGCTGGACGTTTCCGATTTGCGGCTGACGCAGTCGGAGGAAGAAATAGTCGCGCTGCGCGAGAGAAGGCGCGCGCGCCGCAAGAGCGGCGAGACCTCGCTTGATTCGCTTTACAAGGAAGTGTTCGGCATGGACCCGCAGGAAACAGCGGCGCAGGAGGCTGATGCGCCGGCGTATGACACATATCCTGTCGCGGGCGGCGGCGAATATGATTGTCTGGGCGAGGAATCGCAGGAGACGCGCGATGCGCGGCGTCGGCGCGCCTACCAGAAGAGGCAGCAGGGGTAAACGCCGCACATTCCGGCAAACGATTGTTTTGTATGCGTGCGTGCGGATTGTTTTGTATGCGTGCGGGCGATGTGTTGATAACCGCGGGCGCGCGAGGCGCGCGCCCCTACATGGTGTTGGCTATCGGTATGCAAGAACACCATACGCTGTAGGGGCGACCGCCTCGGTCGCCCGCACTTTACAACACCGATGGGCTTTGCCGGCAGCTTGCGCAGGGTTTTGTCCTACACGTCCATCCACACGCCGTCGAACACGAAGGTTGCGCTGCCCGTCATGACGACGGGCGTGCCGTCTCCGCGCCAGTCTACCTCCAGCTCGCCGCCGCGCAGGCTTACGCGAATCTTGTCGCCGTGCGTTCTGCCCGTCAGGCGCGCCGCGACGACCGACGCGCACGCGCCCGTTCCGCAGGCGAGGGTTTCGCCGCTGCCGCGCTCCCACACGCGCATACGAATGCGCGTGTCGGATACGCGCTGCACAAACTCCACGTTCACGCGCTCGGGGAACATGTCGTCGTTCTCCAGCATTCGCCCGTATATCTCGAACGCCTTCATCTGGAACGGATCTTCATCCATGAACAGCACGGCGTGCGGGTTGCCCATCGACACGCACGTCATCGGGAACGTTCGCCCGACCACCTGCGTCGCGCGCTCCACAATGCGCGAACCGCCAAGCGCGACGGGAATCTTCGCGGGTTCAAACTCAGGCACGCCCATGTCGACGGAAACGCGGTCGCAATCCAGAATGGTGAGCGTCTTTATGCCGGAGAGCGTCTCAAGCGTGAACTGCGGCTTGTTCACAAGCCCGCGCTCGTAGGCGTACCTCGCGATACAGCGCGCTCCGTTGCCGCACATTTTGCCTTCGCTGCCGTCGTTGTTGAACATGCGCATTTTGAGGTCCGCGACGTCCGACGGCTGAATCAGAATCAATCCGTCGGAAGACACGCCGAAGTGCCGCTGGCTCATCTTCACGGCAAGCTGCGGCAGGTCGTACGCCGACAAGTCTTCCTCAAAGCAGTTTACATAAATATAATCGTTGCCGACGCCGTGCATCTTAGTAAATTTCATAGATTTCATTTGCTTCCCTCCGAACGTCAATGCCGTATGAATACTATTATAATCAGAACCGCGCACAAATAACAGTGGCGCGCATATATTTATATCGGACATTTTCTCTCCTTTATTCTGCGCTTGGCAAAAAGCGGAAGCCGCGCGGCTTTTTTCCGCGGCTTGACCTTTTTCTGTTTATACGATAAAATCTACCAAACACGAAGGAGTATGTTTTATGGATTACCCTAAGCGCGAGCTTACGTTCGCGCCCGTCGAAACGATAGAAACGCAGCGTCTTATCATGCGCCGCTTCACGCAAGCGGACGCGGAGGAGATGTTCTTAACGTGGGCGCGCGACGCGAACGTGACGCGCTATATGGCGTGGCTGCCGCATCCGGACATCGAGGAGACGCGCCGCGTTATCGCCATATGGGAAGACGCGTATAACCATCCCGAGAAGGAACATAACTTCGCTCTTGTTATAAAGGATACGAACAAGCTTATAGGTTCGCTGGGCATCGTTCCGCGTCCGTGCAACGCCTCGTGCGAAATAGGCTACTGCATGGGCGTTCCCTTTTGGGGCAAGGGATATATGACCGAAGCCGCTCTGGCCGCCGTGCGCTTCTGCTTTGAAGCGATGAACGCGCAGAAGGTTTTCGCGACGCACCACCCCGACAACCCCGCGTCGGGGCGCGTCATGCAAAAATGCGGGATGACGCGCGACGGTCTGCTTAGGCGCGACATAACCCTGCCCGCGGTGGGGATTTGCGATTCGGTTAATTATTCCGTGTTGAGGGAAGAATGGGAAGGGCGGCAGAAATAATTCCTGCGGTGAGACGTATTGTTTAACAGACGCGCGGGCGACCGACCCACCCCGACAAATCTGCGGATTTGTCGGGGACCCCGGGAGGCGGTCGCCCCTACAGTGGATTGTTTTCGCTCAATCGGGCAGGGATTGTATACCTGTAGGGGCGAGCCCCCGGCTCGCCCGCCCGATTGCAAACGGAATTCTGCGGTGTAACATTCGGTTGTGATGCGGGCGGGCGACCCTGCAAAGGTAATTAAGAAATTAAGAAATAAGGAAATAAAGAGGTGAAACACTTGCCGGTAATAAGCATGTTTTTCGGGATTCTGATTAAGATGAACTGGGGCGATACGGGCAAGCACAACACGCCTCGCTTTCACGCGGAATACCAAGATTATGAAGGTTCATTCAATCTTGACGGCGAAATGATTGTCGGAAACATTCCCCGCAAGCAGGAAGCCCTGATTCGCGCGTGGGCGCTGCTGCACGGCGACGAATTGTCCGCGAACTGGAAGCTCGCGGGACAGATGACCGAAACTTTCAGAATCGATCCGTTGAAATAAGAGAGCTGTTATGGTTAACGAAAAAGAAACCGTTATGTCCCGCGAACCTTTGGGACCGCGCGTTGTTTCCGCGAAAGCGGCGGACGGCTACAAAATCGATTTGCTTTGGAACAACGGCGAGCGCCGCGTATTCAACGCAGAGCCTCTGCTTCAGTATTCGGTGTTCGCGCGGCTCCGCAACAAGGGTTTCTTCTCTTGCGTGAAAGCGCGGCACGGTTCGATTGAGTGGCCGGGCGATATTGATTACTGCCCCGATACTTTGTATATGCAAAGCGTTCCCGTAAACGGCGAACTGTAGGGGCGGCCGCCGATTGCCCCGGGCTGTCGACAAACGATTATTTTGCATGCGGGCGGGCGACCGAGGCGGTCGCCCCT
>JAITHB010000144.1 GCA_031280145.1 Oscillospiraceae bacterium
ATGTTCAATCTTGAAAAGATAGTAATTCCGCCAAGCGTAACCGACTTATCGAACACGCAGCTGAATGAGCTTACAATATACGGTGACGCAGGAAGCGCCGCGGAAGAGTATGCCGCTAAATATGGGGTTACAGCTCAGCGGGGTACAGCATGTGCGTAAATTTGACATCTGCAGCGTGTTTTAAACGAACTTCAGGTCAAAAAACTCGTCTGTCTCATCAATAATCGGCTCCGGAGGGCATATTTCGTATGCTCATTTCGCACTGCTGAGCTGTAACAAGCAACCATTGCCGCCGCTCGGCAAAGAATTTAACTCTGCCGAGCGGGCGATGGGTTACTTATTTGAACAGCTCGCTGTAATCGATATAGTCGAGCGAGCCCGCGCTGCGCGCTTCCGCGCCGAAGGTGTTTATTTCAAACTCCAGGTTTTCATTGACTCCGAAGCATACACCGCTATCGTGCATCGTCTTTGTGTTTAGCAGTAGTGTGCCTTGGATACCCGTGCCGCGGTTTTCCGTCCATGTGAACATGTAAACATATTCGCTGATCTTTACATACGCAGCGGCTGAGCTCCACATGATCATGGGTTCATTATTCATGAGGATTGAGAACGAATACGAATTCGGCGAACTGTAGATATGCTGAGACGCAATGTTGTTGCCATATGTCCAAGTGTACGAGCGTCCCAGAAGTTCGTCTGTGAAGCCTTGGCGGTAATCGACAGGCGTTATTCCATCCGCTTTGACGATGCCGAAGCTGAATTCTGTGACCGGATCGCGCGGGTGTGCTTCGTTTGAGAGGGTGGAATACTGAAGTGTTGCAAGACCTGTGTTGAGGTCGATGACGCTGATGTAGCACTGCTTCGGATATACATCTGAAAGAGAGTGCAGAATCATGTAGATGTTTTCATCAACTTCAAACGCTTCGTACAGTTCTTCATTCCATTCTTCTTGTCCGACGGGACGGAATTTAAGGTTATTCTGATCTACCGAATGATCATATTCCGCTGAGATCTCATACTCATAGGCTTTGCCGTCGTCGTATTCAAGAATGAACGACATGCCGGCAAGCTCGTCCGTGAATGGAATCATGTATGCTTCTTTGCCGGGGAATCCGAACGCGCCTTTCCAATCGCCTTGTTCCTTTGCCAGATTATTCATTTCTTCAAGCGTCAGAGGCAGGGCTGACGTGAACGGACGGTACGCGAAGCGCGTTCCCTTGGGCATGACGAATGCGGGAGGCGCGGCTTCCACTTCTGCGGGTGCTTCTTCTTCGGCAGGTGGTGCGACTTCTTCCGCGCTTTCAGTTACTTCGGGTTCGACAAAAACGCGGTCGGGATATTCGGCGTAACCGAAAGGTCCGTAAGACGCGAACTGCCCCAATGGAGTGCCGTCTGCAGAGTACATGCTGAAGCCAAACTCATCGTATTCATTGAAGCCAATGTTTACGCCGACAAGTTTCATTGTATAAAGGTCAAGCACTTCCGCGGTGAGTTTACCTGAGAATTCGATTGCGGTATAGGTGTGGAAATATGTTGAGTGATCGATTTCATAAAAATCCGACGAGCTTGTAAAGGTGTTTATTGGTCCCGGCAATCCCAGCGGAACGAACGATGCCCAGTTGCGCGTTCCATACGTTGTGATTACTCTTCCGGCGTCGCCTTCCCAGAGGATCGCTTTGCCTGTGAGACGGTTCGTCGCGCGCGGACGTTCTGTCGGAACTTCGGCAGCGACGACATAACCCGTATAGATTGCACGGTTGGTTTCACGCGCTGGGTCTACTCCGAAGAACGATTCGATTAACGCGTACCACGCTTCAACCGCGACGACAAGACCGCTTTCTGTGTCGATGTTGATTATCCATGCGGTGGTCGAATCGGGGACGCGGAATGCGAACAGAACGTTTGCGTTGAGGGTCAATGCGGAGTATTCCGTCTTAAATGAAACGGGTTCTGATTCCGTCACCGTAACGTCTACGCTGAAGATATCTTCTGCGAAGTCGAGAGTAAGGGTTACGCCTTGATCGGTCACAATATCGAATTTTTCGCCTAGCAGCATTTCGGACGTACTTGCATTGCTAGGCGCGAGTGGTGCGGCGGACATTTTTGCGCTTATTTCTTCGTCTGTAAGCGCACTGTGGACGTAGTAGAATAGGTCTGTGATGGCTTCGGGTTCAGACGCAAGCGCGGCGGAGAACGAACCTAAGAGAAGGGAAATTGCGAGCAGCAGGGTAAACAATTTGCGCATTGACAGATGACCTCCTAAATTTTTTAGTGCTCGGATGCAAAGGCGCTAACAGCATAAAGAATACAAAGCATTTCTTTAGCTATTTTCCACTAGGAATAGTATAATTTGTTTGGTTAATTTTGTCAATGATTCAGAATGATGTATTCGTATTGTCATCTTGGCGGTCAGTTTGCAGGAGGATTGATAGAAGTATCAACTAATTCGCAATTCGGAAGATGAAATTAGTGAGTTTCCATAAAAATCATTATGAATTTTACCGGCGGTAAATCGCTCCCCTTGCTCTTTGCGATGCGCGATGATACACTGATGGCAATTGCGTGTGAGGTGTATAGTGATGACAAAACAGGAAGCGCTTAATATTCTGCTTAACAAGGTTGCGGAAATTCTGGCGATCGGTCAAGTCCACAGCGTATTCGGGTGGGACAGCACGACGGACGGCGGCGCGCCTGTGTCCTCGTTTGGGTACAGGGGAAACGCGATGGCTTTTTTGTCGGGTGAATCATATAAGCGAATCGTGGCGGACGATACGCGCGAGGCATTTGAGACGCTTGAGGGCGACGCCACGCTGACTGCGGAAGAAGCCGCGCTGGCACGCGGCGCCGCTCGTTCATACAAGCTCAACAGCGCGATTCCAAAGGATGAGCTTGAAAAATTCATCGCGCTCACAACGGAAGCCGACAACGTTTGGCGAACCGCGAAAGAGAAGAGCGACTACGCGTCGGTCGAGCCGTATTACGCGAAGATATTCGACTTCTCAAGACGCGTCGCCGACTGGCGCGGCTATGAGAATCACCCGTATAACGCGTTGCTCGACGAATACGAAATCGGTCTGTCGGTCGCCGCGCTCGACAAGTTCTTCGACGCGCTGCGCTTATCCATCGTTCCTCTTCTGCGCAAGATTACGGATTCCGGCATACAGCCAAAAAAGATTGATGGCAGCTTCCCAATCGAGAACCAGCGGCTGCTCACGCGCGAGCTTGTTAAAACTGTCGGCTTTGATACGTCGCGCGGACGAATCGGCGAAACCGTTCATCCGTACTGCATGTTGGTGAACCCAAACGACGTGCGCATCGCCGTGGCATACCACGAGGACGACCTGCTCTCCGGCGTTTACAGCACGATTCACGAGTGCGGTCACGCGATTTACGACCAGAACGTGCGCGCGGATTTATACAAATATGGTATGCACGACATGTCGATGGGTCTTCATGAAAGCCAATCGCGATTCCTTGAGAACATCATCGGCAGAAGCCGCGCGTTCGCGCCTGTTCTGCTTGAACTGCTGCGCTCGCAGTTTGATTCGTTCAAGAAATGGAGCGCGGACGATTTGTACTCCGCCGTGAACATCGCGAAACCTTCGCTCGTGCGCATCGAGGCCGACGAGCTGACGTATTCGCTGCACGTTATGGTGCGCTACGAAATCGAGAAGAAGCTCGTGCAGGGCGAAGTAAGCACGAAGGATTTACCCGAGCTTTGGAACGCGATGTATGAGGAATACCTCGGCGTTCGTCCGCCGACGCACGCGCTCGGCGCGCTTCAGGATTCCCACTGGGCAGGCGGCGCGGTGGGATACTTCCCGACATACGCGCTTGGCACGGCGTATTCCGCGCAGCTTCTTCACGCGATGGAAAAGACAGTCGATTGGCAAAGCGGCGTCGCGGCGGGCGACTTATCCTGCGTAATAGGGTGGCTCAAGCAGAACGTTCACCAAGACGGCAGCCTGTACATGCCAGAGGAAGTTCTGCAAAGGGCTACAGGCGAGAGTTTCAATCCGACGTACTATACTTCGTATTTGAGCGAGAAGTTCACAAAACTGTATCGCGTTTCGCAGTTTCTTTAATAACGTTCGATTGTTAAAGGCGGGCGATATGAAACAATCGCCCGCCCTTCCGTTAGTTCGCTATCGCGTCGTCAAACTTGAACGTTGACGGCTTGAAGTCAATTTTGCGCACGAACGCCGCGGCCTCCGTCGCGCCGTCGATTCTATCCATTCCGCTGTCCTCCCACTCGACCGAAAGCGGTCCGTCGTAACCGATTGCGTTCAGCACGCGGATTATCTCCTCGAAGTTGACGTCGCCGTGTCCGAGCGAGCGGAAATTCCAGCCGCGGCGCAGGTCGCCGAAGTCAATGTGCGAACCGAGCAGACCGGAGCGGCCGTCAAGCGTAACTGCGGCGTCCTTCATGTGAACATGATAGACTCGCTGCGCGAAGTCCGCGAGGAACAGGTGCGGCTTGATTCCCTGCCAGATAAGATGGCTGGGGTCGAAGTTGACGCCGAATTCGGGATAATCCGCAAACTTCTCAAGAAGCTTCCGCGTGGAATAGTAGTCGAACGCAATCTCGCCGGGATGAACCTCCAGCGCGTAGCGAACGCCGTACTTCCTGAACTCGTCGAGGATAGGCGACCACAGCTTCACAATCTCGTCGAAGCCGTCCTCAATCATCTTCTGAGTGGTCTGCGGGAACGAATAAATATACTTCCAGATAGGCGAACCCGTGAAGCTCGTTATAACGTCAACGCCCAGCTTCCGCGCGACGGCGGGGGCTTTCTTCATCGTGCGAACCGCCCACTCGCGAATCTTCAGGGGCTTATCCGCAAGCTCCGCGGGCGCGAAGTTATTATGGCGCGGGTCGATTTCGTCGCCGACGCACTGCCCTATTATGTGCGTCGCAATCGCCCTGCAAACAAGGTTGTTCTTCGCGAGCGTTTCCTTGATGTACGCGACGTACGCGTCGTCTTCATACGCCTTGTCGATGTCTATACCGTTGCCCCAGCAGGCTATCTCAAGCCCGTCGTAGCCCATCCTCGCGGCAAGCTCGCACAGCTCGCCAAACGGCAAGTCCGACCATTGCGCCGTCATAAGAGTGACCGTTCTGTTTCCCATATCATTACACCTCTTTCATTGCTCATTCATTAATATACTACAGATACTGCCCAACCGTCCTGACTTCCAGCAGATTAGTATTCCCCGCGATGCCGAGCGGCAGACCCGCCGCGATTACGACCGTGTCGCCGTCCTCAACCATATCTATCATGCGCGCGCAATCTATCGCGTGAAGCGACAGCGCGTCCCACGACTGCTGAACCTGCGCAAGAACGGGATACACACCCCACGACAGCGACAGTTGGTGGAACGTCTTCATTTCCGGCGTCGCCGCGACGATAGGTTTGCTCGGTCGGAACTTTGACATGCTCCGCGCTGTCTGCCCGTGCTTCGTCAGCGCGATGATTGCGCGCGCGTTTGTGTCGCGCGCCGTTGTGCAAGCAGCGTCGCATATCGCGTTGGTTATGTCGCGCGTGTCGAGATCGTAATGCACTGTCTTGTACAGCCCCTGCTCCAACGCGTCCTGCTCCGCTTGCTCGACTATGCGCGTCATCGCCTTCACCGATTCCAACGGATACATCCCCATCGCGCTCTCGCCCGAAAGCATAACCGCGGACGTTCCGTCGAACACCGCGTTGGCGACGTCCGTTATCTCCGCGCGCGTCGGCATCATGTTGGTTATCATCGACTCAAGCATCTGCGTCGCCGTGATAACCATCTTGCCCGCCTGATAGCAGCTGCGGATGAACTTCTTCTGTAAGCCCGGCAGCCGCTCGAACTCCACCTCGACGCCCATGTCGCCGCGCGCAACCATTATGCCGTCGACAAGCTTGAGTATCTCGTCGAACTTCTCGATGCCCTCAAGGTTCTCAATCTTCGCTATTATCTTTATCTTGTGTCCGCCGTTGTAATCCAGAAAGCGGCGCATGGCGATTGCGTCTTCCTTGCGGCGCATGAACGAAGCCGCGACAAAGTCCACATCGTTCTCGACGCCGAATATTAAGTCGGATTGATCCGCTTCGCTCAAGTACGGCATATCCACCGCCACGCCGATTACGTTGATTCCCTTGTGGTCGGACAGCTCGCCGCCGACGTCGACGCGGCAGAAAATCTCCGCGCCTTCCACACGCTCGACCGTCAGCCGCACGCGCCCGTCGTTGATGAGCAGCTTCACGCCGCGCTTCATCTGTTCCGCAAGCTTAGGATAACTGACCGACGCGCCTTCGCTGTCGCCCAAACGCTCGTTAACCGTGAGAACATAAGAATCGCCGTGCTTGATGAACGCCTTGCCGTCCTTGAAGTCGCGCAGGCGAATCTCCGGTCCCTTTGTGTCGAGCATTACGGCCGCGGGCATTCCCAGCTTGTCGCGCACTCTGCGGAACTTCTCTATCATACGCTTGTGCTGCTCATGCGTTCCGTGCGAGAAGTTCAGCCTCGCGACATTCATTCCGCTCTTGAGCATCGCTTCCAATATCGATTCATCGGACGAAGCGGGCCCCAGTGTGCAGACGATTTTGGTCTTCTTCAAATCAGGCGTCCTCCGCGATTAACACTTAAACTCATACCGCTTCAATTATAAATCTAGTTGCGCAATTGTCAAACGTATACTTTGCCATTGTTTGGGAAAACTTGAACAAACGGCTCACTGGCATACTATGTAAATACATACAAAGGAAATGATTTATGTTTGTTTTCCTTGCGATTATGATTGTGATTGGCCTTCTTCCGATAAAGGCGTCGTTCGCGCTTTCCGTTTCGCGCGACAGGAACGTTTATATGGCGGCGACAATCGGTCCCGTTACTATACGCCCGAAATTCGGGCAGGGCAAAGCGGGGCTGACTTGGGCGAAGAAACTGACGAGCAAGCTAAAGCCGCCCGTTCCGATAAAGCGGCTTGTGCGGATTATCGCAAGCGACGTGTATATGTCGGACTTCAATGTGGAAATGCTGCTTGGGCTTGACGAAGCTTCCGCGACGGCGATTGCGGCGGGCGTGGTGCAATCCGTTATCATAATGGTCGGCATGGCGCTGAAGGCGATGAGCGAATCAGCCAACAGCGAGAAGTCGAACGTGAATGTGAAGATTACGCCCGATTGGTCGCGCCTCGCGTTCGGCATGGACGCGGAGGTAGTTCTGCGCAGCCGTCTGGGTCGGTTCGTACACCTTATCGGCAGACTTGCGTGGCTGTCGCTGATTGCTTCAATAAAAAAGCCAAAACGCAGTATAAAAATGGTATCCGCTATCCAAAATAACGCATGACAACGTTCATAAAACAGACGTTGCAAAGCTCGCGCTTTACTTCATGGAGTATAAAAAGGAGGAACTGACTATATGATTGACAAGCACCCCATCCAGAGCCTCATGTCCACTACGATGGAAAACATCAAGGACATGGTGGACGTAAACACCGTCGTCGGCGACCCCGTCCAGACTTCCGACGGAACCACAATCATCCCGATTTCGCGCGTGTCGTTCGGCTTCCTTTCGGGCGGCGGAGAATACAGCAATCAGGGATACAACGCTGATACCGCAAGAACGTACGCGAACGACGCCAACACGGCGTCGGGCGGCGACGGCGCGATGCCGTTCGCCGGCGGAACAGGCGCGGGAGTGTCCGTTCACCCGATGGGCTTCCTCGTGGTCGGCAACGGCAACATTAAGATGCTCCCCACCAACTACGCAACGCCTATAGACCGCG
>JAITHB010000035.1 GCA_031280145.1 Oscillospiraceae bacterium
CCGAAGAGAACAGAACGAGATGGGAAAAGAATGTATGGATTTCTCCTGTCATAAACGTCAATGTGTTTTCGTAAATGGATGGTTTTGGTGCATCAATTTCAGCCTTCCACGAAATTCAGCCTGTATGTTTTATACCTATCGTTAAGTTGTGTAATGTGAAGCAGTTGATAATCGCCAAAGCACAACGCCTTGGTTCAACCCAATTATGATAAAGGTAAAGCTTTTGCGGGAACGATAGTCATCCATCGGTTTGCCCCTCGCGAATCGATTGTATTATGTCATTCGCCGCTCTCTCCGCCAAGCAGCTGCTGACGCTCTATAATATCGCGTTCGCGCTCTAGTTCACGCTTCAGTTCGTCCTCCGTTGGCAGGTATAATTTGTACTTGGACGCGAACAGATTTTCGTTGTCAGCAAGCACTGAATATTTCGCTACTGTCTCGTCTTTGCCCGCGCAGAGGACAATACCGATTGTGGGGTTGTCATCTGTTTGTTTGACCTTGTCGTTGAACAGCCGAACATAGAAATCAATCTGACCGATGTCTTGGTATGTCAGTTTCCCAGCTTTAAGATCAATCACGATGAAGCACTTCAAAAAGTAGTTATAGAAAACGAGGTCTATGTAGTAATGCTCGCCGCTCTCAGTCGTAATACGTTTTTGTCTAGCAACGAAAGAAAAGCCTTTGCCCAGCTCAAGCAGAAACTCCTGCAAGTGGTCTATCAACCCTTGCTCAAGCTCACTTTCGTGATAGTCCTTATTCTGTTTGAGGTCAAGGAACTCCAAGATATATGGATCTTTAAGTATATTCGCCGGTTCAGAATTAGGTTCCAGCTTGTATATTTCGTTCCGGACACTCTCCTTGCCGCTTTTTTGTGTGGCAAGTAACCGTTCATAAAAGAACGAGTTGATTTGTCTGTCTAACTGGCGCGATGTCCATCCGGATTCAACACATTCGCGTATATAAAACTCGCGCCTATCATCGTTTTCAATACGCATTAGCAAGCGATAGTGTGTCCACGACAATTCGCTACGCAGTGCGTAGCGATTCGGAAACAAACGATAGAATTGACGCATATTGCGAAGATTGGCAACCGTAAAACCTTTTCCGAATTCTTCCGTTAATCCCTGTGACAAATACGCCAGTAACCCTTTGCCGTATTCGGCACGGTCGCCAACCGCTTCTTCAATTTGCCGCCCAATGTCCCAATAGGCTTCAACCATGGCGGAATTTACAGCAGAATAGACTTTCGCGCGCGCTTCCGCAAGGGTTGCGCGAATCCCTTGATAAATGGCTGCGCTTAATCCGTTTAACGTAATCGGCTGTATAGAGCGGTTATGCTCATCCATCATAGCGACCTCCTAAAATACAATACCGTACTAATTCATAACAATTCGCTAATTTAAGTATACCATTACTATTTCTCGAGCGCAAACCGATCTCGTCAATCTGTTCACGTTGGATCGGCTGGTTAATCTTTTCTTCCAAAGCCCCCACGTGTACCCAAGCATCCAAAACAGAATCGACAAACCTCCGGCGTTCTGATAAATAAAGTGACTAACCATTAAGTAACGCATTAAGTAATTAAGTTGAAAACAAACGTAATTATATAAACATAAAAAAGCAAAAAACCAAGCATTGACAACATTCTTGGGACATGATGGAGTTAATAAACAGAAAACGCGACATTCGCATTGTCGAGGTCAGGGGTTCGAATCCCCTATGCTCCACCAAATCTTTCCAAATCCGAACCACGATTCATTTTTGCGAACGGACTGTTCGGAATGGTGCTGTTCAGACGATAACATAAAGAAAAGCCCGCGTACAGTCTGGCAACAGACCATACGCGGGCTTGCTTTATTGTGTTATTGTTGGAGAGGTATCATGCGGCGCATCTGTGATATTGTGCGCTGTAGAGTAGTTCAAGCCGCTTGAGTGCATACGTAATACCGCTGCCTCGATGGCGTTTACGTCAACCTTAATCCCTTGCTCTTTCAAGGCGTCGATCACGTATTCTTGCTTTTCTTCTCCACTACCCATTTTGAGTTGCTGTTCTGCGGCGGCAACCAGATCATCAATGATTTTCTGTACGCGTTGCTGTTCTGCGGCGGTAAGGTTCGCCTTAATCCATTTGCCGACATACTTTGTTACGATGCCCAAAATTGCGGTTAAGGCTATCCCAATCAGATTGATAATGATTTCGTTCATGTTACTTACGCTCAAGGGTGCAGGGCTTTGCCCTGCTAAAGTTACCGCGGAACCGCCCGCAAAATATCCTCGCAAATCCCTATAAGGTCAAACACATTCCGCTCGACAATCTCAATAACAATAACGTCCTGCGCAAGAATGAGCGCGGAATCCCTCGGCACGGCGCGCAAATACGTAAGGCTGCCGACATTGTTCGCGATATACGGGAACAACGCCTCGCCGAACGAATCGCGAACGACAAGCATATTAAGATTGTTCGCGCCGCAGGTGGTGCGGATGTCCGCGGCGTCAAGATTGGTGACGGGCCGCGCGGAACGGTAGCTGCGCGCGACGATCGGCGCGTAATCTTCTTCCGCGGAACGGACGGTGGGGCGATAAAGCTTCGTCAGGTCGCCGACCGCGGAGACGGTTTGCCACTGCGCGTCCTGACTATCATAAGTTTCATGCGGAACGTCGAGCATGCTCATCAGTTCGCGGTAGACGAGCAGCGCGCCAATCGCGTTCCAGTGCGTGTCCGTCTTATGGTAGACAATCTCGTTCCTTCCGGAAAGAAGCGCGAACGCGTTCAGCCTGTCCACCCCGCGTTCCGCAAGACGTTCATTTATGATACCCGCCGTATGCTCCGCGCCCTTTATGAGGTTATACGCCATATATTCCGGATATACGGAACTCTTGTTCGGCGCAATCATTACGATGAGCCTAACGCCGTGTTCCGCGAGCGTGTCGTTCAGACGCTCAACTGTGCCGACAAGCTCGTCGATCGCCGCGTCGTCCGCGTTCCCGCCGAAGTACGCGGGCAGCTCCTCCGCAAAGAAAAGCCGGCCCTGCCGACCGACGACCACCTGTTCTTCGCCCGACACGCGGAACACCGCCTGATTGACGGCCGCGTGAACGTCCACGAGGAACGTGTTTTCGACGAACACGGTGAACGCCAGCGCCGCCAGGATTATGAACGTTAACATCACAAAGATTTTGTTTTTCACGCTGACCTCTTCGGAGCTTTTTTCTCTCTGAGTGCAATTTTTTTCAACCGACCCTGAATAATTCGGACGAAAAATTCTATAAAAGTATTGATTAATCTGCGGAAATTGCATATAATAGTGACAGAGGTTGCGCTCAAGGCGGATATGTCTCCCCCGTGCGAGTTCTTATGAGATCGCCGTAGTTATGACCTACGGCGGTTTTGCGTTAGTCCTTGCGATCTTTACCGAGTTTGAAAAACACGATAAAGAGACCGATTGCGGTGAACATGATCATGATAAGCTCATAGTCTGTCACAAGCAATCCCTCCTCTCTACGTAATTGGGTTACATAGATACGGAGGAACGCATACCCGCCGAGAATCCTCTGTCACTGTCCTGCATTTTACTATAATTTGACAGATTAATCAAGCATACTAATAAATTTTTATTGACAACCGTTCAAAACGCAAAATACAAGAACGGATGATACCCGCTCGCCAGAATCGCCGTGTAACTGAAAACGATACCAATCAGAGCAATTGTCATCGCAAGATAACCCTTGTAGGGGCGAGCCCCCGGCTCGCCCGTCTCATCCGTCTTGCCGCCGATACGCCCATATACGGCGAAGAACATCCCAACCGCCATCGCCGCAATCGTTTTCAAATCCAGCGGCTGAAGCAGCCGCTGCAAACTCACGCCGCCGAAATCGAACATATCCTTTATATACGCGGCGCCCGCGGCAAGACTGCCCGCGCGGAACATCGCGAACCCCACGCACACAACCGCCCACACATACGCGTGCGCCGCCCACTTCGGCATCTTCCGCGCGCGGATAACTTGCAGACGCTCCAGAATAACGAACAGACCGTTGAACAGTCCCCACGCGATGAACGACCAATCCGCGCCGTGCCATATCCCCGTGAGAAGATACACGACCGCGATGTTGCGCACTGTGCAAAGCGCGCCGCGCCTGTTGCCGCCAAGCGGAATGTATACGTAGTCGCGGAACCAGCCTGTCAGCGTGATGTGCCAGCGTTTCCAGAAGTCTTGTACGGAAGACGCGGCGAGCGGCGTTCTGAAATTCTCCGTGAAGCGTATGCCGATAATCTGCCCCAGCCCAAGCGCCATGACGGAATATCCCGCGAAGTCGAAGTATATCTGAAGCGTATACGCGGCCGCGCCGAGCCACGCGAGCGGCGCGGAACGCAGCTCCGCGGGACACGCGAACGCAAGGGACGCGCACTTGGCGAGCGTGTCCGCCAGCAGAACCTTCATGCACAGCCCCGCGGCGAACGCGCGTATTCCCTTGCCCGCTCCGTCCCAGCTCATGTCGTTCCGCCGGAGCTGACCGCGTATGTTGCCGTAGCTTTCGATGGGACCCGCAATCAACTGCGGAAACAGGCAGATGAACAGCAGTATGTCAAACGGATTCCGCGCGGCTTGCGTTCTGCCGGAGCGGACGTCCAGCGTGTAACCCATAGCCTGAAACGTGAAGAAAGATATGCCGATCGGGAACACGATCCTGTCCGTGAACAGCGGCGCGAACTTGAAGAACGACAGCAGCCCCATATTGACGACCACGGTCAGGATCGTTGGGATTGAAAAGTTATTGGTCAGACTGTCGACAAACGATTGTTTTTTATGTCCGCGGGCGAGCCGGGGGCTCGCCCCTACAACATATTGTTTTCCTGCATACCGATAGCATACATCCTGTAGGGGCGACCGCCTCGGTCGCCCGCACTTAACTTTTAACTCTTCACTTTTAACTTTTAACTTATTAAACCATAGCGCCAGACCGAAGTTCGCCATAGCGCATATCACGAGCAAAACCGCGTTCACCCATCCGCCCCAAGCGTAGAACGTGAGCGACGCGGCAAGCAGAAACGCGTTGCGCAGCCGTACGCGCCGCAGAAGAGCGCAAGCGAGCGCAGTTATCGGCAGGAATATTGACAGGAATATCGGGGAGGGGAACAGCATTGATATTACACCTGCGTATTCTTATACAGAAGCCATTCGGTAACGACGCCCGCGTCGTCCGTCATAAACACGATAATCGGCGACACGGCGGGGTCGCCCGCGGATAACGTAATCTCGCCGTATTCATGCGTGAAGCCCGCGCCGTACGCGGCTTCGATATCCGCAACCGTGGAGCCGACCATAATCCCGCGCGCGGTCTTCCACTGCCCGCCGACGACCAGAATGGATTCAATCGTGTCCGCGCCGTCCTTGCCGCCGGGGATAGTCGCTATCAGCAGCTCGTCGCTCTCGTATTCCTTGTCTTCGCCGGGCAGAAGACAGCCGTTCATCACAACGACGTTCGTCCAGCCGATCGTGTCCTCGATATAGCGGATGAACTCCGCGGGGTCGTCGCCGGGCTTTACGGTGTTCTGCTCGTACGCGACGATGAAATCCGCGTCGGTGATCGGCGAGCCGGGTTTGATGGTCTGCGGCTGTTCCGCGTACGCGCACAGCGGAAGCAATAACAACGCAAGCATCAGGATGAATAATCTTTTAACCATAATAAACCTTTCCGATACATTGTTGGTGTAATGCAGCAATCCGTTGTAGGGGCGATTTCCAATCGCCCCTACAAGGATGTCATTTCAACGTTGACGACGTAACGATCTGCAGCGTCGTCCCCTCCGCGCAATTGTAATAGATCCACAGCGCGTCCTCGTACGCCATGCGCAGGCAGCCGCCGGTCACGTCCTGCCCGATTACGTTCGTCTTCTTCCCGCTGAGCGTGTCTTCGTCGGTATCCTTATACAAAGGACCGTGCAGGTATTTTGCGCCGATGTATTTGATGACGAACGGCGCGTAAGACGGCGAGAAATAATGCCAGCGTTCGCGCGAGGTTATCGTGTATTTGCCGGGGATGGACGGCGTAGTATACTTGCCGAACGAGGTCGGAACGCGCCGCACGATTGTTTTCCCGCGCGTCCCGTCCGCGTTTGCTTCGCAGACGAACAGCATATGGTGCGCCTTGTCCGCGAACAGATAATACTTCACCGCGCTCGTCGGAAACGCCCAAGTGTCGTTCGCGCTGACGTACCCCGTCATGCCTTCGTCGGCATAGTCCACCTTGTACATTCCCGCAACCGATTCATGCAGAAGAAGCAGCGTGTTCGCGGGAATGGTCGCAAGCTCCGCGCCGCCGTTTGCGGAAGAAAGAAGCTGTGTCTGCGTGTGAACGTAGATTTCCCCGCGCTCCAAACGACCCAGCTCCGACGCGTCCGCGGTTTTGAAGTTGACGTGCTTCACATAGCCTATCTGTCCGTTGTAATAAGTTTCGGCGTAATCCGTTCCCGCGACCGGCCGCACGCGAAGCGCGGTGCCCGCGTCTATCATCGTGTACGATTCCGCTTTGTCGGAGGGCTGCGGACGGAACACGCGGTTGCTGTTGTATCTCACATAGATGAAGCCGGAAGTGTCAAAGAAGGCTTCGGGTTCGGCGGCGGCGTCAGGCGTAAGCGAGACGACCAAAAGGGCGAGCAGAACCAGGGTGAGAGCGATAAATTTCGATGTTCCGATGGTCTTCATAAAAACATCCGCCGTTCCGTTTAATAATTACAAGCTGTCGACAAAAGATTGTTTT
>JAITHB010000058.1 GCA_031280145.1 Oscillospiraceae bacterium
GACGGCGTGATCGAGGCGGCGGAAGGGAAGAATATTCTGCTTGTTCAGTGGCACCCTGAGTGGATGGGCGACGAACACAACGCCATATTCAGTTGGCTTGCGGGGGCGTGAAACAGCAAAAAGATAAGTATGATTGACCGATTCAGATATGAAAAGTCCGACTGTTTTTTACCGTACAGCCGGGCTTGTTTTAATGACGCGTTATGCAACGAGGAAAACCGTTTATTCTCCCCAAAGATTCAGCGTAAGCCGTCATCTGTTTTTAAACCTCCGCAAACGGCGTGCCGATTCCGGATCCCGAAACAGAAAAAACGTCTCAAGCGGCGCAGACCGCTTGAGACGCTGTACGTTTTTCTGATTCATACCAATGACGTTACACTATAAGGTCGTCGACGGCTTTCAGCCTGCGGCTCATGGTGACCGCGATGCTGCCGATGATGAACGCCGCTGCAAACAATCCGATTGCCATAATGAACGCGCCTTTGTATGTTCCCGTTTTATCATAGAAGAGCGCGATTGAGGAATACAGACCGCCGCCGATAAGACTGTTGGCGATCATCATTACAGACCATACGCCTGGGAAATGCTTGCCGCCGACGACGCTTCGCGCCAACAGCGGGCACTGCACCGCGTACATGCTCGAGCTGAGCCCCACGATGAAGCCTGCGATGTATACGAACGCGGGGGAATTGTAACTGAGGAACATAACCGAATATCCGACCGCGGTGGTCGCGGCGCCCCAAAAAAGCCCCGCCTTCACGCCGAACTTGTCGTTAATCCAACCCAGAACAAGGCTTGAAAGAATAGCTCCGAACGACATGATAACGGCGGCGCGCGCTCCGAAGTTTATGCTCTGCCCAAGCTCCATGGTGGCGAAAGGCGTGAGATAACCCGCGACTCCGCTGCCGTAGCTAATCAGGATGCACGCGATCCACGCGACATACAGAAGCGGCAGTTTAAACGCCTGCTTGCGGGTAAGCCCATATTCTTCTTTAGCGGGAGCGTCTGTCTCTGGCCGCGCGAGCTCGGCTCCGTACGGCAATACCCCTGCTTCTTCGGGACTCTTCATTATTACGAAGACGGCGGGAACCGTAATGACAAGCCCCATCACGGCGAGTATCTGATATGCGCTTCTCCAGCCCAGATTTGTTATAAGCTGCGCCGACAGCAGGTTGTAGCCGACGGCCGCGACATAGCTCGCCGCCATAACGACGCCCAATACCGTGCCCGTCTTCTTCTTGAACCACATATTGCAGATGATGGGAATCGCGACAAACCCCGTAAACGCTTGAGCCGCGCCGATAAGCGCGCCTGAGAAGTAGAACATATATACCGAATGATAGGTTGACATAAGCGCAAGCCCGATAACCTCACACGCGGAAGCGACGCCCATAACTATACCGATACGCTTTGAAGTTAAAAATTTCGACGCCGTGGTGTATAACAGAGCCATCGCGACGGCGTTTATGCTTATCATCATCGTGAATTGATTAACTTCAACACCGAATTCCTCGACGATCGGCTTCACGAAATTCGCCGACATAACGCTTGCCGCGCCTCCTGTGCCAAGTTTCATCAGAATCAACGCCGCGACAATTTTCATTGAGTAATGTATGTTTTGCTTCCGCATAAATCAATTTCCTTCATTCCCAATCATTTTTATGGGTGTATTGCAAAGTTTAAGCATCGCATCATTGAGCTGAGCCCGCTTCGACGAAGCCGTCGAACGTTTCGTTGATGAAGCTTCTGAATTCGGCGGCGTATTCCTTGCTGTGCAATCCTTCGGCCATCAAGAACAAATAAAAGAGGAAGACAACAACTATCATCATTCCGACAAGGCTTTTGCTGCCGACGTTATCGCGCAGAAGCGGCAGCTTCCTTCTTATTTTCGTGTCGGACAGAAAGATTGCGGGGCTTGTCAACAGCAAGAATATAACGAAGGTTGACAGCTTGAACACTATCGCGTCACGCATGCCGCTCGGAATAAGCGGCGGCGTGAGCATCCCGATAATCAGAAAGGCGGCGCAAGCGAGATAATACACAAGCGCCACGCCGCGCTTCCACGGAACGCCGCTGCGGAACCCAAACAACTTGTTAAGCTTCGCGTTCAACAGTCTTCCTCCCAATAGTTATCGGGGTGGTTTACGCTTTCGCCTGTTCTGCCTCAAGTTCTCTGACACGCTTTACGTAATCGAACACGATGGAACCAACGATGGATCCGCCCCATTTGCCGCCTTCAAACGCCACGCCTACCAATGCGCCGTCGCAGTATCTGAGCCTATCCTTGCAGTTTTCAACGTTGGTGCCGCCGCCGAGGATAACGGGGATCTTACCCGCGGCTTTAACGCTCTTCACCAAGTGTTCGTTCTTCGCAAAGTCGCGGTCAACAACTTCTATGGCGTTCGCTCCGAGGCGCATATTGGTTTGCGCGAGACCCTGTATAGTTTCCGCGTCAACCTCGCCCTTATGATGATAGCCTGATATTTCAGCCAGCATCCCGATGTCCATCGCCTCAATCTTTTTCCTGTATTCCGCGACTTTGAGCGGCTGCGCTTCTATCGTGCCGTACATCGATTCCGTGTTGCCCGCCAAAGCGGTGCAGCGCGTGAAGTCCGCGCCCGCGGCTTTGCAGACCGCCAGCGAAGGCGTAATGCAGTTCCACATGATCTGCGCGCCGAGGATGAAACCGTCGCCGACTGCGTCGCGCACTCTCGCAACAACCGCCGCAAGTCCCGCGACCCTTGCGTAGTCTGTGTCGTCGGTGCTTGGATAATACACGTCCACAGTTTGAACAAGCCCGCCGTCCGCGCCGTTCTTCTTAAGCGTCAGGCAGTCTTCGATCGCCTTTTTGGTCATTTTGTCGAGATTACCGTTCTCGTAGAGCGGTGTGCCTAGCATCGGCAGCAGATGCACCAAACCGAGTACCAGTTTTTTTCCGTTCAGATTATCAAAGCAAGTCGCCATATTTTCCTCCGATTATTTAGAATTTACTTCTTATAGTTCTTGTAAAGTTCTTCCGCCATTTCATATGATTCCTCCCGAACTGAAAGGAAATCGGGCACGACGCCGTATTGGCGGATATTTTGCTTCGCCCCGATGTTCGCCATTATGCCGACCATGAGCGCGTCTTTCCCCTCCGCGTAAGCGTAAAGCGCGGAACCCGTGGAAGTGTTGCCGCAGCCTGTCGGATCGACGATTTCACCCGGCGCGGGCGGAAGATGTATCGCCTCGTCGCGCGTGACAGCATACAGCCCGCGATCGCCTACGCGGAAAATAGTCATGTCAACGTCAAGCGTTTGAAGTCCCTTAATGCAATCTTCATCGCTTTCAACCTCGAAAAGCTTCTGCGCTTCGCTTATGTTGATGCTGAATATATCGACCGCGTCGGCAGCTATTTCGCGGATGTCTTCCAGATAATGCTTGTGCGACCAAGGCGCTTCGATTTCCCACATCATCTTGAATTGGTCGCGCTTCTTTATCGCGGACAGTTTCTTCCAGAATGTTCTGTCGGCGTTCTGCGCCATATAGACGCCCTTCACTCCGTCTTTGGTGAAGACTTCCAGTTCTTCAGGCTTGGTCTTCATGTATCCGAAATCTTGCCACGCGTCGTTCTTAAGCCAGCTTTCCTCTTCCGTCTGACCGTAGTCCGCGGCGCCGTATTTTCCGCTCTTATCCATAAACCGCAGGATGGTGTGGTTACAGCGGTCGCAGACGACCTTGAAGCCCTTTGTTTCTATATTGTTTTTCTCAATCCAAGGCTTGAACAGCGTTTCGTGATCCGCGCCGATGTTGCTGCATTGCATAACGCTGTCCGTCCAAATCCGAACGCCCGCGTAGGCAAAGGTGGCGGGTCCGCCTATATGCTCGCGTCCCGACTGCGAGCCGTCATCGGGGTCCCCGACAAATCCGCAGATTTGGCGGGGTGATTCCAGAAAGAGCACCTTATCAAGCATTACATTGCCGCCGCAGATATAATCGTACTTCATATTAATCACCTTTATAATTATATCAACTTTATGGGGTTGTTCCCGAGCGTCATATGCGGAAAGAACGCTCCGCCCCTAAAGTAAGGCTCCGCTGTAACCGCCGCGCGATAGCTTGCGAAAAGCGAAGCGGGTATATACGACAGAAGAGGGGACAGGAACGACCATTCTTTGGGCGGAACGGGCAGCGGGCAATGGATGACGCGCTGGTTTATCCCCAGCTCCTCAGGCTTCTTATCGGAGAAGACGATAACTTCGCGGCCGCCTCGCGTAACCTGCATGTTCACCGTATCCGCTATTCTGTCCGTGTTCGCGTCGCAGCTTGGTATGATGGTCATCTCGCCGATGCTTTCGCCGGGATACATCAGTCCGTTGACGTGGAAGTAGTTCTCGCTGTCGATAACGGAACAGACGTCGCCTGAAAGCTCCGCGAACTTAGCTTGAATAAACTTGCCGCAAAAGAACATCGGACCGTCAGCAGTCACCTCGAAGAACCTTTTCTCCTTCCACGCGAGCGCAGTGTCGTACGCGATATCGTCTATTTCCTCTATCCGCGCGTAGAATGATTCCGCATATGCCCTAACCGCCGCCCGAAGATCGGGCAGATATTCATTACCCGAGCGGATCTCGCCCATCACGGCCGCCATTATATAGAGCGAAATCATTGAGACGTAGTATGTGCGAAGACCTGACACATTATCTCCCGCAGGGGTATTGGTATGGTAGAGATACTTCGCGTTCTTCGCGGCGTTGGATTCCTTGTTGTCGGTCAGAGCTATCGTCGCGCAGCCGTGCTTATTGCCGCGCAGAAGGATTTCGCTTACGCGCGAAGGTCCGCCCGATACGCTGATTGACACAACTATGGTATCGGGTTCCTCTTCCTTGAAGCTTGCGTATCTTCCGGCTTCAATTCCCGTTGGCGTTTCATATTCTATGTCGGGCAGATATTTCGCGAAGGCTTCCTTCGCTTCCGCAGCCGCGAGGAAAGAATCGCCGCATCCGCTCGCGACTATGCGTTTCGCGCGCTTAATCAATTCAAGCGGCAGAAGGTTGCGAAACGATTCGACAGATCGCTCTAACTGAATCATGCTAAGGGTTTCGACGTCAAGGCATTGGCGGCGGAAAGTGTTTTTGGCGTTGAACTCTGTCTTACTCATTATGCGAAGCCTCCGAAGTTCCATTTTTGTGTTCGATAATCGTAACGCCCGCCGAAGAAAAACTTATCCGCGACAGCCGCGACGTACGCCGCAAGAATTGAACCCGGCGCGAAATCCATAATGGGCATAAGCCATGCTTCGTCAGGCGAGGGAATCTCGCATACGATGGCTTCGGCGGGGAACTCCGACGCGTTCGCGTCCGTCACTACCAGCGTCGGTCTTCCGATGGCCGTTGAAGAGCGAACGGCGTAAACGACTCTGTCAAAATCAGGCGCTTTGGAGTTTACCATAAAGACTGTGCCTATGGTCTTGGGATCTCTTAAGAAATAGTTTATATGGCACCAATCCTCGGAATCCGCGTGAGTGGTGTGAACGCCCGCGCATTCGATGAACTTCTCCTCTACGAACTGCGCTGAGAAGCCCTCGTCGAAGTCGCCGATTATCTCAAATTTCTCGAAGTCTTTCCACGTCTTAGAAACGTCGAACATCAAGTCGTCAACGCGTTCGTAGCGTTCCTGTTCCATGAAGCTTTGCGTATAGTTTACGATAGCGTCCTTTATCGCAAAGAAACGTTCCAGGGTGATATGCCCGCGCGAAAGCCCGATATACGCGCCAAGCGCGTTTATGGCTATCATGCTTGCGAAGTACGACCTAAGCCCCGGCGTGTTGCACCCCGACGGCGTTTCCACGTTGTACATCAGCTTCGCGGCTTTTGCGCCTTTTGATTCGGGGCTGTTTGAAATCAGCATCGAGAGTACGTTCAGACCGTTTGCCTTTTCCAGAATCTCGACTATCCGCGCCGATCCGCCGCTCTGGCTTACCGCGACGACCAGCGTTTCGTCAGGTAAGTTCCCTTTGCGGACTTCATCTTCGGAATAGAATCTGCAAAAATCCATCGGATCGGGAGCCGAGGCAAGCCTTAGCCCGCTGTGCGCCTTAAAAGCGGGAAGCATCGCGCCTGCTGCGGAATATGAGTCGCCGCAGCCTGTGATGATTACGCGCTTGATTTTCCGCGCCGTGTCATAATCAAGTATTCTTTCAAG
>JAITHB010000099.1 GCA_031280145.1 Oscillospiraceae bacterium
ACCGTCAGCCCGTCAGCAGCCTCCCGCGCATATCCTCCGACGCGTCCGAAACGTCGTCCAGCCGCTTCTCGATAAGGCGCGTCTTCTTCACCGCGTCGTCTATCGATTTGCCCGCCGACTCAATTTTGCCGCGCGCCGCTTCAAGCAAATCGGAATAGCGCGAAAACTCAACCTTCACCGCCGCGAGCAGGCGGAACACTTCGTGCGAACGCTTCTCAATCATCAGCGTATTGAAGCCCATCGACAGGCTTGTGAGCAGCGCGTAAAGCGTGGAAGGTCCCGCAATAACAACCCTGTTCTCGCGCAGCACGCGGTCCGCCGTACCCGACAGCCGAAGCACCTCAAGGAACAGCGCTTCTACGGGAAGGAACATTATGGCGAACTCGGTCGTGCGCGGCGGGTCGAGATACTTTGATATGCGCTTCGCTTCCGTTCGTATCGCGGTATCCAGTTCGCCGAGCGACTGCGCGACCATCTCTTTGTTGCCTTCCGAAGAGGAATCGATGAGCCGCTGATAGCATGTCAGCGGAAACTTCGAGTCTATCGGCATGAGCAGCTCTTCGTCGTTCTTGCCCGGCATAAGTATTGCGAACTCGACGCGTTCCGCGGAACCCTTTTTTATCTGCACGTTCGTCAGATACTGCGATTCGGTAAGCGTCTGCGTCAGCAGCGCAGAAAGCTGCGCTTCGCCCCATATGCCGCGCGTCTTAACGTTGCTCATTATTTTTGTAAGATCAGTCACGCCCGCCGAAAGCCGTCGCATTTCGCCAAGCCCCAGATAAACCTGTTCCAGCCGCTCGCTTACCAAGCGGAACGAAGCGTCAAGCCGCCTGTCGAGCGTTGCGTCCAGTTTTTCGGAGACGGTGAGACGCATCTCTTCCAGCCGCTTGTCAAGCGTGTTCGCGACGCGGTCCATCTGCAAATCAAAGCCGCCGAGCCGCCGCTCCAGCGACATCTGTATATTGGAAAGCCCGCTGCCGAGCGACTCGTTCTGCATTGTTATAACCTGTATCTGCCGCTCCTTATCTTCAATCATCATGCTTGACGCGTCGCGCGCAAGCTTTTCCGAGGCTTCGCGAACGCGCTTCACCATCAGCACAAGCGCGATTGATACGCCGACGGCGGCGCAGGCCGACAAAATTGAAACTATCACCCATGCGTTCATTCGCGCGGACCATCCTTTAATTCCTCAAATATTCGGCGAAGATATTCAATCGATTCGCGCATCGCAGTCTCGTCCTGCGCGTGAACGGCGTATGGTTCAAGAATGACGCTGCCGCCGTAACCAACCGCGTCAAGCTCTCGCTTAAGCTTCGCGAAGTCGGTGACTCCCTTTCCCGGCAAAGCGTGAACGCCGCGAGCGTCGTAATCCATCGCGTGAACGTGCTTCGCGCGGCTTCCCGCGGCGCGAACAAACTCCGCAGGGTCGCGTCCCGTTTCTATGCACTGCTTTATGTCGATAACAAACCCGATATTCGGGCAGCACTCCGCGGCTTCGCGCAATCTTTCGGGCGAGTGAATCGCGCACCAGCTCACGGTCTCCCAGCAGAGCAGAATTCCGCGCTCCGTCGCGAGCTCGTTCGCGCGTTCAATATCTTCCGCCAAAGGCGCGATGGGTTTGTCGGAGCGAATCGTCATCGGACCGTGATAGACATAATACTTTACGCCGAGCTCGTGTCCCGCGTCAAGCGCGCGGCGCAGCCAGTCGAAGCCGTCCCGCTTCTGCCTGGGACTCTTTCCGAATATATCGGTTTCAAAGTGCTGAGTACGCGCGTGCATCGAAACCGCGCTCATTCCGTTCAAGCGGCTTTTAACAAGCTTGCCGAAATCGACGCTGTATTCGGAGTATGTTTCCAAGAAGACTTCGCAGCACGATACGTTAAATTTCAGTATTTCACGCACCGCGTCTTCGGTTTCCAACAAAGAATAATAACTGGCTGTAGATATTCCGACGTTCACTTTCATCACCTTGCTTCACATTGAAGAGTACTTCGCGATACATCTACAGCAGTATATCCGCAATCCGCATGTTTTGCAATGATCAAGACTATTTACTATTTTATAACAGCAATCATAAATCTAAACTTATCGTTATATAGATGTTAGACAACAAAAGCTATACTTTATAGAGTATAAAAGATGAGTATATTTCGGAATGGCGGTGACAGATGCTTCAGGCAGCGAGAAAACCAAGGATTTCCATAAAACGAGCCGCGCTGCAATTCTTGCTCGCGTTAACTCCCGCTGCGCTCGCCGTCTCGCTTATGCTCGTCACCAAAACCAACGCGGCTGTTCTCAGTTACATATATAATACCGCGTCGCGCCTCTCGTACGCAATCTCTCAAGCGGCGTCCGTTATTCCGTTCGCTGTTGCTCCATGGCTCGCGGCCGTGCTTCTTGTATGGTTCGTCGTCGGATTTGTAGTAGCAATCGCGAAAACCGCCGCGCTGTCCGACTTGCGGTTTTTGGTTCGCTCCATAAAAAACCGTGTGTTCACAGCAAGCATCCTTTATTTGGCGTTCGTGATACTATTCGGCGTGTCATACAACGCGCCGAAGCTTTCTGTGGCAGCCTTCGCAAGCGTGCGAAGCTCCGTCATTACCGCCCGGCGAACAACGCTCTCCGAATCGTGCGAGAACTGGATTCGTCTCGCGAACTTCCTGCGCCCCATCGTTCCTTCGTCTGAAGCGGGAGAAGTGTTAAACGCCGTGCCGACCGCTTTCGCGAATACGGCGGGAATTTCGGATACGCCGTATTCGCCGAAGCCCTCGGGCATAGACGCGCTGCTTGGCGGCATGATGATTGAGGGCATATATGTTCCTTTCACGGGCGAAGCGCTTGTCAACACGAGTATTCCTCTCATCGACCTGCCGTTCGTCGCGTGTCACGAAGCCGCGCATTCAATCGGTTACGCGCGCGAGGACGAAGCGAATCTGGTGAGCATGATTGTCTGCGGGTCGTCTCAAAATCCGCTGTTCCGCTACAGCGGCGCGATGGCGGCCGTCAGATATTCGCTCGCCCGCATTTTACGCACAGATATGTTTGAATACAACAGACTCGTCTCGCTGATGAGCCCCGCCGTATCGCGCGACCTGGGAAGCAGAAACGCGTATTGGAGCGCGAAGCGCAATTCCTCCGCGGCGGTCTTCGCAAACAGGGTGAACGACTTATTTCTTTCGTACGCGGGGATGCAGGAGAACGGCGCGATGTCTTACGAGGGCGTGCTTGACCTCACCGACTGACGCTGTACTAATTCTCAATTTTATGCTAATATCGAATTAATAAATCGCCACTGCAAAGGACTCTTTATCCTTAATTCCCCATTAAACTGACGGTCGGGAGCAAACATGAAAGATTACGACGTTATAATAATCGGCGCGGGTCCCGCGGGGATTTTCACCGCGCTCGAGCTTACCGAGCTCTCCCCCGCGCTTCGCATACTTCTCATCGATTCGGGCAGAACAATATCAAAACGCAGATGCCCCGCGCGCGAAACAGGAAAATGCGTCGGCTGCACACCGTGCGCCATAATGCACGGCTGGGCAGGCGCGGGCGCGTTCTCCGACGGCAAACTGTCGCTTTCCGACGAAGTCGGCGGACGCATAACCGACTACATATCACACGCGGAAGCTGCCGCGCTCATAAAGCGCGCCGACGATATCTACAAGAAATTCGGCGCGGCGGACGAAGTCTTTGGTCTTAACAACGGCAAGGTTGACGAGATCGCCTACGAAGCAAGCAAGCACAATATCAGGCTCATTCCCTGCCCCGTTCGCCACCTCGGCACGGAGAACGCGGGACAGGTTTTGGGCAGTATGTATAATCATCTCGCGGGCAGGATTGACTTTCGCGAACTAACGGAAGCTGTCGATTTGATTTGCGAGGGCTGCGGAACGCCGAGCACGCGAATCACCGGCGTTACGATGCGCAGCGCGGACGGCGTCGTCGAAAGCGTCAACGCCGCGTATGTAGTATGCGCGCCGGGCCGCGCGGGCGCGGCGTGGCTGACGAGTCAGTGTCAGCGGCTCGGCATTAATCTCACCAATAATGAAGTGGACATAGGCGTGCGCGTCGAAACGCCCAACTCGATCATGGACGCTCTGACACGGCACCTTTACGAGGCGAAGCTGGTCTACTATTCCGACACATACGAAAACAAGGTGCGCACGTTCTGCATGAACCCCGGCGGCGTCGTTTCCGAAGAACACTATGAGGGCGGAATTGCCGTCGTGAACGGTCACAGCTATGCCGATCAGGAGATGCGCACGCAGAACACAAACTTCGCGGTGCTCGTCTCCACAAGCTTCACTCAGCCGTTCGACCAGCCCATCGAATACGGCAGATACATAGCCAAGCTCGCCAACATGCTGACAGGCGGGCCGATTATGGTGCAGCGTCTCGGCGATTTAATCAAGGGACGCAGAACCGACGCGGGTCGGCTCGCGAAATCAACAACACGCCCTACGCTGTGCACCGCCGTGCCGGGCGACCTTTCGTTCGCGCTGCCGTCACGTCATCTTACGTCAATCATTGAAGCGCTCAAAGCGTTCGACAAGCTTGCGCCGGGTCTCTATGACAAGGATACGCTGCTCTACGGCATCGAGGTGAAGTTCTATTCCTCCAAGGTTCAGGTGAACAACAAATTTGAAACCGCGGTGCGCGGACTGTTCACGATCGGCGACGGCGCGGGGATAACGCGCGGGTTAATGCAGGCTTCGTGTACGGGGCTTGCCGTCGGGCATACAATCGCCAACGAATAACAATAGTATGGGCGATCGTCACCGATCGCCCGTCGTATCCTTGATAAGTTGTTAATCAGAACTTCCGTCCTCCGCCGCCGCCGCCGGAGCGTCCGCCACCGAAGCCGCCGCCACCTCCAAAACCGCCGCCGCCGCCGAAGCCGCGACCGCCGCCGCCACCGCCGGAACGTCCGCCGCCGAAACCACCACCGAAGCCGCTGCCGCCGAAAAGTCCGCCTGAAGAATGGCTGCGCGGAGGAGCGGGACGCGGACCCATCACGGGACCGTGATGCGCGTGATGGTGATGCGTCGGGCGGAACAGTCCCCCGCCGATAATCGGCGGCACAACGTGAACCACCGTGCGCGGGCGGCGCGTGTATACAACATGCGAAGCCCTGCGGGTAAACCTTGAAATATTAACAATTACGATAATCGCGATAACAATAATAACAAACGCCACAATGAAACCTCCAAATCCAAACCCACCGGGGCTGTTATACTGATAGTCGTAGCTGTACTCATAACTGTATCCGGCGTTCTGATTCACATCCGAGCCGCTTCCGTTTGAACCGCTCGTTCCGCTGAGCGAAACGTTGTAAACCTTCGCCACCTCTTGGCACAACGCTTCGTACGCGCGGCGCATTCCTGTCGAGTAGTCGCCGTCCGCAAAGTAATCCAGCGCAGCGGCGTCAACAATATCCATTGCGCGTGTTGCTGATAGCTTGCCTTTGAATCCTTCGCCTAACTGAACGTAGTATTCTCTATCTATCACTGCGAGCAGAAGCATTACGCCGTTGTTCTCCGACGGATCCCCTATGCCCCAACTATTGAACAATTGATTAGCATACTTTTCCGCTGTCATTCCGTCCAGACCATCGACGATTACGGCTGAAACCTCGGCTTTTTTCGCCCTGTCTTCAAGTGTCCATCCGATAGAATACATCGCGGAAGCATCGCTTTCCGACATAACACCTGCGAAATCGTTGACATATTCCTCATACGCGTCCGTCGGCTTTGCGGGAATTGCCGCGAACGCAAGCATGGGAACCAACAGGAGAAGCACCGCTGCAATAATAACAATTCTCTTTTTCACTTTAACCTCCCGGCTTTCGCGCTGCATTAATCAACTATTGGTATAAACGGAGGGTCTGCGAAGGGCTTCATTAATGTTCCGTTCCATACCTTGCGATACTCCGCGACATTTCTATTGTAATCTTCAGTGTTAACCATTACATTATCTTTTATTATTGCCCACGCGTTGAACACCGACTTTCGTTCCGTCTCATGCGAACCCAGCGACTCAATCTTGGCGTTAAGCGCAGTCTTTGCGGTATCGAGATCGTCAATTGCTCCCAGTAAACTCTGAGCTGAATAGCGTCCGTTGTTACCCAACATTCCCGCGATATTCATAGAATTTTCCAGATTCTCAACCTCCGTACCGGTAAGCCCAATCTGTCCCGCCAGCGTCAGATAATTCTGCGCCTTCGACGCAAGCTGTGAAGTGTTCTCCCGAATGTCCGCCAGTTCCGCGTACACGCCGACACTCGCGTGAACCAACGCGTTGCGGTTGCCCAATAAGATTCCGCAGAGTACAAGCAGAACCATAATTACCGCCGCCACTTTCGCATTCATGTTTTTCGTTTTCTTTATGACATTCACTCAAAACACCTCCTTGAGAATCGCCGCAGTCCCTGTGTCAACCTTTCGGCTCCGCAAGAACGTCGACGGGTCGTGTGTTGCGCTGTTCCAACAGCTTGTTCTTAAGCTCCGTCTCAAGCTGTAGAAGCTGTCTCTCCGCAGCTATGCGCTTTGCGCGGCCTTCCGCCTGAATGTTCGCGACCTCCGACAGACTGTCGATGAGCGCTTGGTTCGTTTCAACCAGCGTCTCGATATCGACTATTCCGCGCTGGCTTTCCTTCGCCGTCTCAATCGTGCCTATCTTGAGGGCTTGCGCGTTGTCGCGGAGCATCTTGTTTGTCGCGTCGGTAACATAACGCTGCGCTTCAAGCGCGGCTTGCGAGTTCGCGAGACCGAGCGCGAGAACCATCTGGCTCTTCCACAGCGGAAGTGTGTTGACCAGCGTGGAGTGAATCTTCTCCGCCATCAGAGCGTCGTTGTTCTGCACGAGACGGATCTGCGGCGCCATCTGAATGCTTATCTGCCGCGTCAGTTCCAAATCGTAGACTTTCTTCTCGAAGCGGTCTATCGCGTTTGACAGGTCGTTAGCCTTCTGCGCGTCGACAGGTTCGCCCGACTGCTCCGCTTTCTTCTGCGCTTCCGGCATATCGACGCCGCGCAGCGTTTCAATCTTCTCGCGCCCCGCGACTATATAGAAACAAAGCTGCTTGTAATATTCCACATTCTCGTTGTACAGGCGGTCGAGCATAGCGATATCGCGCAACATCTGCAGCCTGTGGTCCGTCAGGTTATCCGCCACCTTCGACACGCTGTTTTCAACCTTGTCGTAACGCGTCTTAAGGTTCTGGATGGAGTTGCTGGTCTTCTTGAACAAGCCCAGAATTCCGGACTTCTTGCCCGTATCGGGCGCGAAGCCCTGAAGCTGTCCGACCAGGTCGGTGAGCGTCTGCCCGACCACGCCCGCGTCCTTGTTCTTCACGTTTGCGAGCGCGGTGTCCGCGAACACGGAAAGCTTCTGCTGCGCAGTCGCGCCGAACTGAAGCGTTTCGGACGCGTTGAGTACGTTTATCTTGCCCGCGTATTCGCGCACCTTCTGCTGGTCTTCAGGCGCGAGCTTGGTGAGCGTCAGGTCTTCGGGGGCTTTGAATTCCAGAACGTCGGTTGCGGCGAGCGTAAGTTCGGTTGTGTCAGCCATGGCGGTTCTCCTCATCATTTTGTAAATTAAGAGTCAAAAGTTAAGAATGAAGAATCAATTATTTAAGACTTAGTATGTACACGAATCGTTCCCAACAAACAACTTTTAACTCTTACCTAAAATTCTTCACTTATTGTACGATCCCGTTGCTCTTAAGCATTCCCTCAAGAACGTCCATCTCCACCTGCACGTCGAGATAGCGGTTCTTCTCAAGCGCGGCAAGCTGATTGCGGAACGCTTCGTCGATGAGCGTCAGCATGCGTTCCGTGCGGTCGCGCGTCTGCATCGCTTCGCGCGAAACGGAAGCCCCGCCTTTGCCGGGTTCCATCGCGGCCCTTGCGTCCAAAATCTTAACCGTGGTCGGCAGATAGTAGCGCATGAACGTGCGAAGCTGCGAAGCCAGCGCGGGCGACGTCTCTATCCGATGGAGCAGTTCGCGCGCGGAATTCTCGATAGACTCAATAGTCGCGGACACGCGCTCGTCGGGAATCGCGTCGTTCGCCGCGCGAACCTTCTTTATCGCGTCTCGCGTTTCGGTGATGAGCGAATTCGCCGTGTCGTCGCCCGTGTCGGGAGCCAGCTCAATCTCAATTATTCTATTCTTAAAGAAGATCTTCGAGACCCAGAATACGAGGAACGCCAGAAACAGCAGCGAAATATACTGCCTCGGCGACGCGATGCGCTGCGTCACTCCGTAGAGCAGCCCAACTGCACCTGCGATAAGGAACGGGAACGGCGACATTCTCTTGATCTTCTTCATCTTCGCAACCTCTATCTCTGATTCTGTATTAGATGTTTTCTTCCGCACATTCATATTATACACAAATGAGGCGCAAAAGAAAGGCTACTTTTAATCTTTCACCCAATATGAATGTTTTCTAATCTTTTTATAAAGAAAGGGCGGAAATCATTCCGCCTCAGACTGTCGACAAAAGCCCACAGGCGTTGTAAAGGGCGGGCGACCGAGGCGGTCGCCCCTACAGGGTGTATGCTATCGGTATACAGGAACTCGATATGCTGTAGGGGCGAGCCCCTGGCTCGCCCGCTCGCATACAAAACAATCGTTTGTCGACAGTCTGAGACGGAACGCGTTCCGTCTCACATAATTATTCCCTATATACAACTACAGAACCACAACAACATCATGCGCCCCGCCGTCAAACGGCGCAATAACGTTCCCCGGCACCCGTACGCCGTCCACGATAACGCTCTTCACCCCCTTGCAGACACAGCTCTCGTTGCGCACCTGAATATTGTAGACCGCGCCGCGGAATCTGCGCGAAACCTTGTAGCCCTTCCATGAGGACGGGATGCACGGGTCGATCGTGAGACCATCGTAATCAGGCTTGATTCCCAGAATATATTGGCTGACGACATAGAAGTTCCACGCCGCGGTTCCGGTAAGCCAACTGTTCTTCGCTTGACCGTGCTTGCCATGCGCCGCCGCGTCGCGCCCCGCAATCATCTGCGAGTAGACGTACGGCTCCGTTTTGTGCAAATCGGAAATCTCTTCGCGGTAAGCAGGCGCGATCTTCTTATATAAATTGAAGGCGCGGTCGCCATGCCCAACCACTGTTTCAGCTGCGATAATCCACGGGTTGTTGTGGCAGAAAATGCCCGCGTTCTCCTTATAGCCCGGCGGATACGACGATATTTCACCGAGTTCCAAGTGATACTCCTTATAAGCGGGCTGGTTCAGCATGATACCGTGGTCCGTCTCAAGCCTTGCGGCGACGCTCGCGAGCGCCTGTTCCGCCTTGCCGCCGTCCGTGCCGATTCCCGCCATTACGCAATAGCCGTTCGACTCGATGAATATCTGTCCGTCCTCGCATTCGCGGCTTCCGATTTTACCGCCGAACGCGTCATACGCCCGCAGGAACCATTCGCCGTCCCAGCCGTGCGCGAGCGTCGCGGCGCGCATCTGCGCAACCTCATTCTCGCAGTAAGCCGCGTCTTCTTCCCGCCCAAGTTTGCGGTAAATCCTCGCAAGCTCGGGACCGATCGAAACGAACATTCCCGCGATAAGCACGGACTCCGCCACCCTGTCGTCGGGCGCGTTCGGATTGCTGAACGTCTGGAAGCTCTCGTCAGGCTCCGATGAGAAGCAGTTGAGGTTCAGGCAGTCGTTCCAGTCCGCGCGGCCGATAAGCGGCAGTCCGTGCGGACCTTTGTTGTTCACGACATGGTCGAACGAGGCGCGAAGGTGTTCGAGCAGCGAACCTGTGTCGTTCGGGTTTGTGTCATATGGAACTTGTTCCGACAGAACGGAGAAGTCGCCCGTTTCCTTTATGTAAGCCGCGGTTCCCGCGATGAGCCACAGCGGGTCGTCGCCGAAGCCGCCGCCTATATCGTTGTTGCCCTTCTTCGTGAGCGGCTGGTATTGGTGATAACAGCCGCCGTCGCGGAACTGAATCGCCGCGATGTCGAGTATGCGCTCCCTCGCGCGCGCGGGTATCTGATGAACGAAACCGAGCAAATCCTGGCTGCTGTCGCGGAAGCCGAGCCCTCGCCCTATTCCGCTTTCAAACAGGGAAGCTGACCGCGACATGTTGAACGTCACCATGCATTGGTATGGATTCCATATGTTCACCATGCGCGACAGCTTTTCATCGTCAGTAGTGAGAACATAAGCGGACAGAAGCTCATCCCAATATTTGCGCAGAGCGGCAAGCGCGGCGTCAACCTGTTCGTCAGTCTCATACTTCTTGATGAGTTCCTTCGCCGGCTGCTTGTTGATAACGCCAATCGTCTCAAACTTGCTTTCATTCGGCAGTTCCGCATATCCTACGATATACACGAGCGACTGCGTTTCTCCCGCCGCAAGCGTTAGATCAGCCTGATGGCTGCCTATTGGCTGCCAGCCCGAAGCGATGCTGTTCCTGCTCTTACCCTCGATGACGGCCGCAGGGCTCCCCAAATCGTTATACAGCCCCATGAACGACTCAAGGTCGGTATCAAAGCCGTCAATCGGTTTGTTGACGGAGAAGAAGGAATAGTGGTTGCGCCGCTCGCGGTATTCCGTCTTGTGGTAGATTACGCCGCCTTCAACCTCAACTTCGCCCGTCGAGAAATTGCGCTGGAAGTTCAGCATATCGTCCTGCGCGTTCCACAGGCAGAACTCCACGAACGAGAACACTTTGAGTTCTTTCGTTTCGGCGGTGTTGTTCGTAATCTTTAATCGATGAATCTCAACGTTGTCTCCGAGCGGAACGAACGCGGTCTGCTCCGCCCGCACGCCGTTCTTCTCGCTCGTCAGCACCGTATAGCCCATTCCGTGGCGGCATTCATAAAAGTCAAGCTCGGTCTTCGTAGGCTTCCAACCGGGGTTGAAAACCGTATCGCCGTCTTTTATATAGAAGTAACGCCCGTTTGAATCGACGGGAATGTTATTGTATCGGTATCGCAGAACGCGGCGAAGACGTGCGTCGCGGTAGAAGCAGTATCCGCCCGACGTATTGGAAATAAGACCGAAGAAGTTCTCGCTGCCCAGATAGTTTATCCATGGATAAGGAGTGCGCGGCGTATCAATCACGTATTCGCGCCGCGCGTCGTCAAAATGACCGTACTTCATATATACCTCCGTGCGTTATCTTTCCATTATTTTACCAGCTTGCTGGCGTTTCCGCAAACGTTTTCGTAAATACGCAATCCGGATGCTTGCATTAACCTTAACGTTAAGGTTTATAATGGAACATATCCGAAATTTACCATAGGAGAATTTCTATGGGTATAAACAAGCGATATGTTAGGAGAATTTTATGAGAACAATCAAACTCGGCACATCGAATCTGCAAGTTCCGACAATCGCCGTCGGCTGTATGCGCATCAACGGTCTTGACGCGAAGGGCGCGGAAGCGTTCGTTAACGGCGCGCTCGAACTTGGCGCGAACTTCTTTGACCACGCGGACATTTACGGCGGCGGAACTTGCGAAACAATCTTCGGCAAAGCCATCAAGATGAGCCCGAGCGTCCGTCAGAAAATCATTCTGCAAAGCAAGTGCGGCATTCGCCCCGGCGTCGCGTTTGACTTCTCAAAGAAGCATATACTGGAATCCGTCGACGGCAGTCTCAAGCGCCTGAAGACAGAATACCTCGACATACTTCTTCTGCACCGCCCCGATCTCCTTATAGAACCTGAAGAAGTTGCGGAAGCGTTCGATATTCTGGAAAACGCGGGCAAAGTGAAACACTTCGGCGTATCGAACCAAAACCCGATGATGATTGAATTGCTCAAGAAATACGTGAAGCAGCCGATCGTCGCGAACCAGCTTCAGCTCTCGATCGCAAACTGCACGATGATAAGCCAGGCGCTGCACGTAAACATGCAGGACGACAAGGCTGTTAACCGCGACGGAAGCATACTCGATTACTGCCGCCTGCACGACATAACGATTCAGCCGTGGTCGCCGTTCCAATACGGATTCTTCGAGGGCGTGTTCCTGGGTTCGGACAAGTATCCCGAGCTCAACGAGAAGATTGATGAAATCGCGGCGAAGTACGGTGTCTCCAACACGACCATCGCGATGGCATGGCTGCTGCGCCACCCCGCGAAGATGCAGCCTGTCACGGGCACGATGAACCTGTCGCGCCTTGCGGACTGCGTCAAGGCGGCGGAGATTACGCTGTCAAAAGAGGAGTGGTATTCCATTTATCTGGCGGCGGGGAACATTCTGCCGTAAAAAAAGAGTTAATTGCGGAGGTTGATCTGCGTTACGCAAGGTCGTGCGATCTGTACGTTGTAAGCGGGACGTGGGACCAACAAGGCGGTCGATAGGACCCACCTCGGGAAATCGTCTCTACAGGGATTCCCTATCGGCAATCACACGGATTTTGCAAAGTTTGGGCGACCGAGGACGGTCGCCCCTACAGGTTCTCTGCTACCCCTTAATTCCTGTCATCGCCACGCCCTGCACAAACTGCTTCTGCCCCGCCAAGAATACAATAAGAAGCGGTATCAAAGTCACCGTGCTTGCCGCCATCACCAAGCCGTAGCTTGTATTGTACTGCGAGTTGAACATGCGCAGACCTATCTGGATTGTTTTCACGCTGTCGCGCGTGAGATAGATATACGGTCCCAAAAAGTCGTTCCACGTTGTAATAATCGTGAAGATAACGAGCGTCATAATCGCGGGCTTCGCGTTGGGCAGCATTATGCGCGACCATATGCCGTATTCGGAAAGCCCGTCTATTCGTGCGGCCTCGCACAGCTCGTCGGGAATGCCGAGGAAGAACTGACGCATAAGGAACACGCCGAACGCGGAGAACGCTTGAAGGAATATCATAGACCACAGCGTATTATTCAAGTGAAAATACTTTGACATAATAATAAACTGCGGAACCATATACGCCTGCCAAGGCACCGCGATTGTCGAGAAATACGCAAGAAAGAGCGCGTTGCGCCCGCGGAAGCGAAGCTTCGCGAAAGCGTACGCCGCAAAGCTTGACGTAATCACCTGAAGGAACGTGACCACAACCGCGAGAATTACGCTGTTCTCAACATATTGAAGCAGATTTATACGCGTCCAAATATCCTTATAGTTATGCCAAAGCGGCGTCTTGGGCCACCATATTATCGGATACGCCATTATCTCTTCTTCCGCCTTTATTGAAGAGACGAGCATCCACATAAACGGAAAGAGCGTCGCGATTGTTATAATGGCAAGGGTTAAATACAGCAGTAACGTTACAAGCCATGATCTCCGTTTTTCGCCGACCATAAGTACGCTCCTTCCTTATTTATTGGTAAATCTCTTTTCGCCGCGGAACTGAATCAGCGTAACTATCAAGACTATCAGGAACAGCACCATCGAGATTGCGCTTGCTCTGCCGAAGTCGTTGCTGCCGCGAAGCCCCGCGCTGAATATCTCATACACCAGAACCGTCGTCTGTTTTGACAAATTGTTATCCATTCCCGCGAACAGCTGGAAGAACACATCGTAAACCTTAAACGAACTGACCACCAGCATAATCATTACGAAGAAGTTTGCGGGCGCGATTTCAGGCAGCGTCACATACCTGAAACGACCGACGTTCGACGCGCCGTCGAGCGCCGCGGATTCGTACAATTCAGTGTTCACGCCCTGCAACCCCGCCAGGTAGATAACCATGTAGTAGCCCATGTTCTTCCATACGGAAAACAGAACGGCCATGAAGTATACTCCCCACTGCTGAACAGTCCACTTAACGGTTACCCCGAACAGCGAGTTGAGAACGCCGTTGGCAAGCCCGTTGCTGCCGGGTATGAAGAGGAGCTTGAATACAGTGGAAACCGCTATAAGCGACGCGACATATGGAAAGAACGAAATCGCGCGAAAGATATTCCGTCCGCGTATTTTTGAATTAAGCAGCAGCGCCATAGCCAGCGACGCAAACATTGTGATTGGAACCGTGAGAGCCGTATATATAAGCGTGTTTCTCAAGGCGGGTCCGAAGGTATCGGAAACTCTGGATAAGTTCTTGAACAGATTTATATAATTGTTGAGCGCCGCCCATTCGGGGGTTTTGCTTCCGTTCCACTTCATAAACGACAGCGCGAACGAGAAAAGCACGGGTACGAGGGTGAACACCGCGAAGCCTAAAAAGTTAGGCAGAATAAACGTAAGCGCGACAAGTGTGTTGCGCTTCCCGAGGTCCATTTTTTTTTTATGCGAGGCGGTTACCAATGTTTTCCCCTCCTCAATTCTATAAAGAAGGGGTGGGTTTTATCCCACCTTCAGACTGTCGACAAACGATTGTTTTGTATGCGGGCGGGCGAGCCGGGGGCTCGCCCCTACAATATATTGCGTTCCTGTATACCGATAGCCTGCACCATGTAGGGGAGACCGCCTCGGTCGCCCGCCCTTTACAATACCGATGGGCTTTGTCGACAGCCTAGGGGTGGGTTTATCCCACCCTTATTGCTATGCTATGAAAGTTCGCCGGAAACATTTACTCCAGTCCCGCGAGAACATCGGCAACGCCTTCAGACATGATGGCGAGACCTTCGTCAATAGAAGCGCCTTCCTTCATGATCGCGTTGTTGCCGAGGTCGAGCGCCGCCGAAAGCTGCGTCGCGCCCGCGAGAATCGGCTGTTCAATGAACGCGATATCAGGAGCGACAGCCTTTTTGCTGACTTCGTCTTGCGGGAAGCCCGGCGCGGAGAACAGAATATCCGCAACGTTTTCATCTACATACGCGGTGAACGCGCCTGTACCCGCGAGAACCGCCGCGCCTTCGGGGCCTGCGAGCCATGCCGCGAACTCAAACGCCGCGTCCTTTTTGGTTGAAGCGGAAGCGACCGCGATACCCGTCGCCGTCGCGGGAGTGACCTGCTTGTCAACGCCTTCTGCTACCGGATAAGAAGTGATACCCCATTCAAACGAGCCGTAGCCTTCTTTGCTTAATATGTTGGTAACGAGCCATGTACCCATGTTGGTCATCGCGAAATCCTGCGATACGAAGTTATTGTCATAGCGAGCGCCAATAGCAGTCGCGTCAGGCCAAGTAAGCGCGTAGCCGTTTTCCATCTGCGCGAGGATCGCTTCATAGTACGGACGCAGGAACTCGTACCCCCCCCCCAGGAAGAGTGTGGAGGATTCGCCGTACGGCGTCATTGAGAACATTTGGATAGTCGAACGCCAGCCGTGATAGAAAGTGGCTTTCTTTCCCGCGTATGGGCTGTCCGACGGAAGCTGTGCGAGCTTGTCGCCGACTTCTTTAACGAGCGCGTCATATTCGGGGAAGGTTATGCCGAGCTTCGGATATTCGACGCCGATCGCGTCAAACATATCCTTATTGTAGAACAGCGCCCACGGGTCGGCGCGCCAAGGAAGCTGATAGAGCTTGCCTTCGTAAGTGTATGGTCCGTCATACGCCGTGGCATGCCGAACTTCGCTTGCCGCGATATATTCGGTAAGATCGATGATGTGTTCGCCGTCAATCAACAGCATGTAGCACGGCGTGTCTTTAACCGAGATGAGGTCGTAGGATTCGCCGCCCGTCAACTGCGTCGTCAGGCTGGCGTTGTAGTCCGCGCTGCCAAGGTCGACGAATTCGATCGTGACGTTCGGATTGGCTTCTTTGTAAGCGTCCGCGATCGCCTTGTAATAAGCGGTCGAGTTGTAATCCCACATCGCCCACTTGAGCGTTATCGGCTCTTCCGCTGCCGCGCTGAACGAGAACAGTGACGCGACAAGCAGAAGCGCGACTAACAGGGATAAGGTTTTCTTCATTTTACTTCCTCCGTTTTTTATTTTGCGTGGGTTGATGTAACCGAATCGCATATACGCATACCTTTACATCATGTCAGTTATATTCTATCACGTTCGGAAAGCTTGTCAAGGTTGATAATATTACGCTTTGGGTGCAAGGAATTACGTTTTTTATTCGAAAACGTTTTAGTTATATCAACCTCGTCCATACCACCCTATTGTTGGAATTATTCGCCCCGATCGCTCGTTTATATAACATCAACAAGAAGGAATGCGGCATATGAACACTACCGTTTATCAGAGAATAAAAGATACGCCGACGACGGTTTATGATGAACGCGACCTCGCAGCCGTCGACGCGGCATGGCGCAGAAGCCTGATAATCGCAGCAGCCGCGCTCGCACTGTTCATCGCGTCATGCGTCACGACCGTAATTCTGCGGCAAAAGCTCGCGGCGATTGCGATAAGCGTCGTCTTAGGCTCGCTGTTCATCTTCTTTTGGGGGATGAAGGCGGAACCCGTGCGTCATATGCGCAAGCACTTAAGGGAGATTCACTCAGGTCTCACGAAGACCACTGTCGGCAGAATCATGTCGTTCGGAAGCGACGCCGTGTCGCGCGAGGGTATTGAATGCTTCGCGGTTCTGCTGAACGTCGGCGAGACGGGCGACGAGAACGACGAGCGGCTGTTCTACTGGAACGCGGGGCTGGCGGCGCCTCGCGTAAGCGTCGGAGATACCGTTTCCGTAATATCACACGGGAACGACATAGTGGGGTTTGCGATTATCTGATATATCTCGCGCTCCCATACCCGCGCAAATCCCCGTATACGATATACACCCACACGGCGGATTTTGTCGTCTCGTAGTATTCGATGGATTCGCCGTACGAAACTTGCCCGAGATACGCGGAATCCGCGCTTGCGCCCTGGCGGATGTTCAGCGGATTGCCGTTGGTTTCGATTTTGCCGCGCTTCTTCGACGACACAATCACGTCGGAAGGGAAGCCGTTTTCCTCATTACCCATAACGCGCGCAGCGTCCGACTTCTGCTCGGGTTCCGTTAAAACGCCTGCGCCGCCGCTCTTGACGGGCTTCAGCTTCGCGACTTCAATCGCTTCGTTTACCACGTTTACATACGCGTTTACTGCGGAATCGTTCTTGAGATGCACTTTGTCTGATGTCAGCCAATTTATATGGTCGTCTATAAAATCCGCCCAATCGGCTATTGTTATGTAATCATATTTGCCGTCGATTGAGCGCAGATACTGCGTCGTCTTATACGACGCCCACGAGGAAGTCCAGCGGCCGTCGTACGGCGTAACGAATATCATCCTGTGACCGACAGGCAGAAGCTCGATGATTTCTGTTATGTAGCTCTCGTAGTATCTGTTTCCGTTCGTGCCGAGCGCGATTACGACGCAATCGCCGAGGTTTCCGTTGCGGATGTATTTCACCATCATATCGGGACCTTGGATAATGTTGCGCGAAACCTCCGCGTCAACCTTGCAGTTCGCCACGCCCTTCTCAAGCGCGCTCTTCGCGCCGAGGCTTACCGAATCGCCGATAAGCGACACCCTGCCGATCGGAGCCTGCGTAGGCGAAGGCGCGGGCGTATGCGATGGCTGCGGAGTCGGTTCCGGTACGGTGGTCGGCACAGACTGCGGGAGTTCAATAACGGCGGCAGGCGTGGCTAACGGCACGGGAGTTTCTGTCGGCGCGATCGTCTGCGTTGGTTTCGGTGTTGCAGATGGCAGCGCAATCGGCTTTTCCGCATTAGCGGCGGCTATCGTAAGCTGTTCCGCGCGCTGCGCAAGAGCGCGCAAGTCGCCCAACAGATACTCGTTCGCAAACCTAAGGCTCATCGGGCTGACCGTCGGCGACGCGCCAACCGCAAGCACGCAAAGCAAAACAGACACCGCAAGCAAGCTGCCCGCAAGCGCGCTGCCCATGCCGCGCAGAATAGTCTTCCTGCCGCTGATAAACGGCTCGAGCACATATTGGCAAAGCGCGGATATAAGGAGCGTCAGCGCAATCACGAATACAGCAATATATGTCCGCGCAAGCTCTCCCGGAATCGCCTGCATAAAGCCGAGCGAACCCGCAAGCGTGTTGTTCACGATTATATATATCGGCCAGTGGAACAGATAAATGTAGTATGACAGGTCTGAAACGGCGGTGAGAAACTTAGGCTCGCCGCTCTTCGGGAACGCGTCGTGCAGCGTTCTTGCGCTGAGTATAAGTACGCAGGCAAGCCCCGTCGCGGCAAGGAAGCCCCAACGGTATGTCGCTTCGTCCGAATACGCGAGTATGCGCGAGAGGTATATTAGTGCGCCGACCGAAGCCGCCGCGCCAAGTATGCCGAGCGGTTTCCCCGCCGTCGCCGCAAACCTCTTGAATCGTTTTCCCGAACGAACGCCGAGCAGACACGCCGCCGCCGCGCCGATGAAGAACGGGAACGAGTGAGAGTGCGTGGCGTAATACGCCGCCGCGGGGTCTGCCGCGGGCGTGAACATCGACTGCATCTGCATATATGAAACCGCGGCGAATATGATTGCGGAGATTGATACGTACCGCCGAAGCGCCGCGCTCTTCTTATTCTTGCGTTTTGTATATTTTGACAACAGCGCGAGAACAGCGCCCCACACTATATAAAGCTGCATCTCCACAGACAGTGACCACGTATGCACATACAGCTTCGGAAACAGATTCTCTTCATACGAGCCGCCTTTGACTATCTCATAATAATTCCTGATGAACGCGAACGTCGCGGATATTCTTCTGCCGAGCTGCACCAAAAACTCCGCGTCAAGCAGAAGCGCGAACGGCAGCGTGAACAACACGGCTAGCAGAAGCGGCGGAACGATCCGCTTCACGCGCTTGTTGTAGAAATCCAAAACGTCGAACGCGCCATGCTTCATAAATTGGCGAATGGCAAGCGCGGTGACAAGGTATCCCGAGAACGTGAAAAAAACGTCCACGCCGATGAACCCGCCCGCGAGCGTATCCGGAAAGAAATGGTATCCCAGCACAAGGCAAACGCCAAGCGTCCTCACCAATGAGAACCATTGTATACGGCTGTCGTTTTCCTGTCTCAATGCCGGAACACCTCTTTTTTGTTTTTTTATCTCATTCCTAATTAACCAAATCTCCGTCCTCAAAGAAAACCTCGTGGATTGTGCCGTCGCTCGCCTTATAGAAACCCCTGCCGTTCATTCTGCCATCCACAAACGTTCCGATATACGACGCGCCTTCGGGCAGTTCGAGTATGCCCGTGCCTGTCGGAATACCGTCCTTCAGATATCCCGTGAAGAGCGCGCCGGGAACGCCGTCGAGCGGCGCCGCCGTAACCTTCAGCATGGCGCTGTCGCGCAGCGAGTACGCGCCGAGCGCAAACATGACAAAAAGTACGACCGCAAGCAAGACGACGCTTCCCGTCTTCTTCATTCAACATATTCCTTCAAGTGCGAGCTCTCGCTCTTGCCTGTCACAAGAATGCCTTCGCGGCTCGCCACGATAACCAAATCCTTCACGCCGAGCGCGATTACGGGAATGCCAAGCTCGTTGATTATCTGCGTGCCGCTCGTGCCTTCGCCCATTGTGGCTTTGCCGATTGCGGGGTTTTCCATCAAGTCTACAAGCGCGCCCCAAGTGCCCAGGTCTTCCCAATATCCGTTGTATTGCACCACGCCGACCGATTCCGCCTTCTCCACCACCGCGTAGTCGAAGCTGGTTTTAGTGAATTCGCCGTAACGCGAAAGCGCTTCTCCGAAAGAAGAAACGGCGACGTTACGCCGAACAATATTCAGCATGTAACCAAGCTTGAAGACGAACACTCCCCCATTCCACAGCGCGCCGCCGCCGGTCAGCATAACCGCCTGCTCGCGCGGCGGCTTCTCCACGAACCTCGCAACCTTGGCGGGCAAGGTTTTGCCGTCGGGAACGATATAGCCGAACTTCTCCGACGGAAAATCGGGCGTCACGCCCATCAGCATTATTTCCGCGAAATCGCGTTTTGCGAGCTGTTCCATCTTCTGAATCGTATAGAAATAGGATAGCTCGCAATATGGGTCTATCGGCAGAACGGCGACAATCTCGTCGTCCGCCGCGTTTTTCTCATAACGCAGATACAGACACGACAGCGCGATTGCGGGGAACGTGTCGCGGCGCGACGGTTCGCGCACGATATCCACTTCGCAGCCAAGCTGCTCGCGAATGAGCGGCACTTGCGACTCGCCCGTCGCGATCGTCACTTCGCCGCCGATTCCCGATTCGCCAAGCTGGCGATAGACGCGCTGAACCATCGATTCGCAACGTCCCGACGGCGACGGCAGAACCTTCAGGAACTGCTTGGGTCTATCATTATTGGAAAGCGGCCACAAGCGTTTGCCCGAGCCGCCTGACAGAAGAATTATCTGCATTGCCTGAAATCCTCGTATGTCTTGCGTATTCCGTCCTCAAGCTCCGTCGTATACCGCCAACCCAGCCTTGCCATGCGCGATACGTCAAGCAGCTTGCGCGGCGTTCCGTCCGGCTTTGACGGGTCGAACGTAATTTTTCCCTCATATCCCACAATATGGGAGATAAGCCCCGCCAGTTCCTTTATTGCGAGTTCCTTGCCCGTTCCGATGTTCACCGTTCCCGCGTCGGAATAGTTCCGCATTAAGAACAGACACGCGTCCGCAAGGTCGTCAACGTATAAGAATTCGCGGTATGGCGCGCCTGTGCCCCATATAGTAATAGACGGCGCACGCATCGTTTTTGCTTCATGAAAGCGCGCGAGAAGAGCAGGCAGAACATGGGAATTCAGCAGATGGTAGTTATCGCCGGGACCGTACAGATTGGTCGGCATACAGCTTATGAAGTCCGCGTTATGCTGGCGGCGCAGGTATTCGCAATATTTGAGTCCCGAAATCTTCGCCAGCGCGTACGCTTCGTTGGTAGGCTCAAGCGAGCTTGTGAGGAGACAATCCTCGCTCATCGGCTGCGGCGCGAGACGCGGGTATATGCAGGAGCTACCGAGAAACAGAAGCTTCTTAACGCCGTTGATGAACGCCGCGCGGATCACGTTCATCTCGATCATCATGTTGTCGTACATGAAGTCCGCGGGATACGTATTGTTCGCGTGGATTCCGCCGACGCGCGCCGCCGCCAGAAACACATACTCGGGCTTGTTCTCCGTAAAGAATGCAATTACGGCTGCTTGGTTTCGCAGATCGAGTTCGGCGGACGCGCGAGTGATTATGTTTGCGTAACCTTGCCGTGTGAGAAGGCGGACGATTGCGGAGCCGACCATTCCGCGATGTCCCGCGACATATATTTTTGCGTCCCTGTTCATCCCGCAATCTCCCGCATGTCAGATTCCACCATCATAGATACCAGTTCTTCAAACGAAACCTTGCGCTTCCAGCCAAGCTCGCGCTCCGCTTTGCCGCTGTCGCCCCAGAGGAACTCAACCTCCGACGGGCGGAAGTAGCGCGGGTTAATCTCGACAAGAACGCGGCCAGTCCTTACGTCGATTCCCTTTTCTTCAATACCTTCGCCTTGCCAGACTATTTCAACGCCTGCGCAGCGGAACGCTCGCTCCGCGAATTCGCGCACGGAGTGCGTCTCATTGGACGCGATAACGTAGTCGGAGGGTTTATCCTGCTGCAACATGCGCCACATCGCTTCGACGTAATCGCCCGCGAAGCCCCAGTCGCGCATGGCGTTCAGGTTGCCGAGCGAAAGCTTGTCTTGCTTGCCCGCCGCAATCGAAGCCACCGCGCGGGTTATCTTGCGCGTGACGAACGTTTCGCCGCGGCGCGGCGACTCATGGTTGAAGAGGATGCCGTTGCAGGCGTAGACTCCGTAGGATTCGCGGTAGTTCACCGTTATCCAGTAAGCGTAAAGCTTCGCCGCGCCGTACGGGCTTTTCGGCACGAACGGCGTATTCTCGTTCTGCGGAACCGAATCCTTTAATCCGCCGTACAGCTCCGACGTGGAAGCCTGATAGAAGCGAATCGGCAAGCCGCTTCTGTGGATGGCGTCAAGCAGACGGATAACGCCAAGCCCGCTGGTTTCCGCGGTGTATTCGGGTACTTCAAACGAAACCGCGACATGCGACTGCGCGGCAAGATTGTAGACCTCGTCGGGTTTGATTGAGGTGATGAGCGAGTTCAGGCTGGACGAATCCGCCATGTCGCCGTAGTGCAGCTTGAAACGGTCGGCGTATGCGGGGTCTTCATATATGTGGTCGATGCGTTGAGTGCAGATGGTCGAGTGGCGGCGGACCACTCCGTGAACCGAATATCCTTTTGACAGCAGAAGCTCCGCGAGATACGAACCGTCTTGACCTGTTATGCCCGTTATGAGCGCGGTTTTGTTTTCCATATTATTCCTTTATTTCCTTTTTATCATAGTTAATTCGATGTTTTTAACTAATGTAATACATAATAAACAAAAAATCAAGCTCGAAAGCTCGATTTTTTTAGTTTACTTATTCAATTATAAACTAACCTTCAGCTTGAATCGCTCGTACTCACCCTGCGAGCAGTATACGAAATGGTTCGGCAGAACCTCGCGCATGGATGGCTGTTCCGCGGAATAATCGTGGTCTCGCGCAGGGTCGTAGTCGACGCGGTTGCCTGAAATGCTGTAGCGCGGGTTGGGTTCGGGTATAGCGGAAAGAAGCGCGCGCGTGTACGGATGAAGCGGATTTTCGTAGAGGTCGGCGGCGTTCGCAATCTCGACCATCTTGCCGTAGTACATCACGCCGATTCTGTCCGAGAAATACTTCACGACGGAAAGGTTATGCGCAACGAACAGAATCGTCAGCCCAAGCTCCTGCTTGAGGTCGTTCAGCAGGTTTATCACCTGCGCTTGAATGGATACGTCCAGCGCGGAAACCGGTTCGTCCGCAATGATGAGCTTCGGCTTCACGATGATGGCGCGCGCAATCCCCACGCGCTGACGCTGACCGCCCGAAAACTCGTGCGGGTAACGCGTTGCGTGTTCCTGCGTGAGACCTACAAGGTCGAGCGTTTCATAAACCAGCTTGCGCACCTTCGCCTTGTCTTGCTCGCCGCGCACGAATAGACCTTCGCCGACAATCTCTTCAATAGTCATGCGCGGGTTCAGCGACTCTATCGGGTCTTGGAATATCATCGCTATGTTGTCTGAAAGAAACCTGCGCAGCTTCTTGTTCATCGGTCTGCTTATATCCCAGCCGTCGAACAAAACCTGCCCCGCCGTCGGGTCATATAAGCGGATGATGGTTCGCCCCGTCGTGGTCTTGCCGCAGCCGCTCTCCCCCACCAGCCCGAAGGTTTCCTGCGTATAAACTTCAAAGCTTACGTCGTCGACGGCCTTCACCGCAAGGCGCTTCTTGCCGCGCCCTGTCGTGAAGTGCTGCGAGAGGTTTTTCACTTCCAGAATCGGAGGCTTAAGTTCCGCCATCAGACAACACCTCCGGTCATTCTGTTAATGCGGTGCCGGAGAATCTCGGGCATATCTACCTTCGGCGCTTTTGGGTGAAGAAGCCACGTCGCCGCCCAGTGCGTGTCGGATATGCGAATAGGCGGCGGCTCGCGCTCAAAGTCAAGCTTGAGCGCGTACTTATTCCGCACGGCGAACGCGTCGCCTTTGGGCGGATGAATCATGTTCGGCGGAGTACCCGGTATCGCGAGCAGCTTCTCCTTAGTCTGCATATCGGGAATGGACGAAAGCAATGCCCAAGTGTACGGGTGCGCGGGTCTGAAGAATACATCTTCCGCGGTTCCGCTTTCAAGAATCTTACCCGCGTACATCACGTTCACGCGCTGCGCCATGTTCGCGACCACGCCCAAGTCGTGCATGATAAAGATAACCGACAGGTTGCGCTCTTTCTTTATCTGATTGATGAGGTCGAGTATCTTCGCTTGCACCGTAACGTCGAGCGCGGTAGTGGGTTCGTCGCAGATAAGTATCTCGGGGTCGCCCGCGAGCGCGATTGCGATTACGATTCGCTGGCGCATTCCGCCTGAAAACTGAAACGGATATTGGTTGAAGCGGCGCTCCGGTTCGGGAATGCCGACGGAACGCATAAGCTCTATCGCCTGCGTCTTCGCGTCCGCTGTGGAAAGCTTCTTTGTGAGATGCAGAACCTCGGTTATCTGCTTGCCTATCTTCATTATGGGGTTGAGCGCGGACAGCGGATCCTGAAAGATAAGCCCGATTCGCTTCCCGCGTATCTCGTGGAAGCCCTCTTCGTTAAGCTTGGTCAAATCCGTTCCGTGGTAATCTATCGCGCCGCCTTCAATCACCGCGTTGCCGGGCAGAATGCCCATAATCGCCTTGATTGTGACAGACTTGCCCGAACCCGATTCGCCGACAATCGCGACAGTCTCGCCGCGCTTCAAGTCGAACGAAACGCCGCGCACTGCCTGCACCATTCCGCCGTACGCCTTGAACGAGATAGTGAGGTCAGTCACCTTTAAGATTGTGTCGTTGCTATCTGTCGGCATCCCTATTCCTCCCCTCGGCGCGTCGGGTCAAGCGCGTCGCGAAGACCGTTCGCGAACAGGTTGAACGAAATCATCAGCACCGATATGAGAACTGCGGGCGCGATCGTCTGATACGGATACTGAAGCAGAACAGACTGTCCGTTCGACAGAAGCACGCCGATAGACGGGCTGGGCGGCTTTATACCAAGCCCGATGTACGCGAGGAAGGATTCGCTGAATATCGCGCCGGGTATGGCAATCATAGCGCGCGTGATGAGCGGTCCGATCGTGTTGGGCAGGATGTGGCGGAAGATAAGCTGCCTGTCGGGAACGCCTAGCGTCCGCGCCGCCAAAACGTATTCGCGTCCCTTAAAGCGGTAGAACTGCGCGCGGATCAGCCGCGACGTGCCGATCCAGCCCGTCACGGTCAGCGCCAGAATAATGGATAACATGCCCGAACCCAGCAGAATCATAAACAGAATCGTTACCACTATGTATGGCAGACCGTCGAGAATTTCCGCAAAGTGCGTCAGCACATAGTCAACATTTCCGCCGTAGTATCCCGCGATCGAGCCGTATATCACGCCGATAATCACATTCAAGATAACGGAAAAGAACGCGATGAGAAGCGATATTCTCGCGCCCCAAAACAGCCTTGTGCACAGGTCGCGCCCGAGATAATCCGTTCCCAGCCAATAATAAGTTCCGTCAGGCACGTTGCTGTACTTGTAGTAGTCTATCACAACGTCAACCATTGCGACGCCGTTTGCGTCGAATTCGCGCGTGATTTCTATCACGCTGCCTTCGGGATAGCGGTTGGCGTCCGTCAAGCTGTCTTTCTTGCGGTTAACCAGCAAGCGCGTGCCGTCCGCTATGCCGAGCTTCTCAAGCCCTTGAATCTTCGGCGGAAGGTTCTTGCGCGAAACGTTCTGTTCGGTATATGTGTAGCCCGTGAGGCTCGGCACGATAAGCGCGAGCAGGATAACCAGAACGATTACGCCAAAAGAAAACATCGTGACGCGGTTCTTGGAGAGCCTTACGAGAGCGTCTTTATAGAAGCCGATGGGCTTCGTGTGCAGCTTCTCATCCTTTATGTTGTCGGAAGCGACGAGCGCGAAGTCTTCGTCGGGAAGGTTGCGTATTTCAATAGGAAGCTTGTCTTTATCGTATATCATTGCCTGCCTCCTATCCTGATTCTGGGGTCGATGATCCCGTAAGATACATCGACAATCAGGATGGTGATAAGCGAAATCGCGGAATAGAAGATGAGCAGCGCGACCGTCAGGAAGTGGTCGCCCGCCAGAATTGAATCCACAAGCTGCCCGCCCATGCCGGGAATCGAATACATGCGCTCCACGACAAGCGAGCCTCCGATTATTCCGGTAATCATCGGAATAATGGTGTTGGCTATAGGCACCAAGGAATTGCGCAAAGCGTGGCGAACCGTCGCCTGCGCGCGCGTCAGTCCTTTTGTACGCGCGAGAAGCAGATATTCGGAGCTAAGCGTTTCGATGAGTTCGCCGCGCAGATACCTCGCGATCGTCGCGATCGGCCCCAGCGCGAGCGCGGTTATAGGCAATACCAGCGAGTTTAGCTTCGCGCCAAGGGTTAGCGCGGTAGAATCGTAAAGCGTCGGAAATATCGGAATCTTGAACGTGAGGAAATACTGCAATGCGGAAGCGAAAACAAACGACGGTATTGATATAAACAGAACGATCAAAAATGACATGACGACATCTGTTGGTTTGTTGCGCCTTAACGCGGCTATCGTTCCCAAAATAAAACCGAGCGGCATCGAGACCAACAGCGCGAGAACGTTCAGCATAACCGTGGGCGGAATTCTGGTGGAGATAATTCGGAACACATCCATGCCGGGGCGAACCTTAACCGATGTGCCAAAGTCGCCGTGAAGCACGATTCCCTTAAGGAAGTAGTAATACTGCACAACCATTGGTTTATCCAGATGCATTTCAGCTTCGAGAAGCCGCTGTATCTCGGGAGATACCTCCGGATTTTCAAATATGCTCTTTGGCATCAGCCTGATTATCCAAAACGATAGCGACATCACGAGGAACAGCGTCAGCAACATTGCGCCGATCCTGCTTAAGGTGTATTTGAACACAGCAACTCCCACCAAAATGCTTATATTTGACAAAGGGCGGACGGAATCACTCGTCACCCGCGGCGGCGTCCCCCTTTGTTAAAGGGAGGATGCCGCCGCGGCTACAGAGGAAATTCGTCTTATTCCGTTAAGTCCGCGTAAATATTGCCCCAACCAAACCCGGGTATATACGTCTTAACAGGCAACGCCATGCGCTCGCTGAACATTTCGTAATTGACATGCTGCACGACGGGGATATGGATGACATAATCGAGGTAGATTTCTTCAAGCTTCTTCGTCTCGTCGAGCATCGCGTTATAGTCGCTCTTAAGCTCCGGCGCGTCCGCTATCGCGTACTGCGCGTCAAACGCGTCAACGTGATAGTTGTTCGGCGAGGAGGAATACGAGCTCAGATAATAATAGAAGGCGGAGTACGGATAGTTGCGCGAGACGCTGCGCGTCCAGTCGTTCGGCGATAAATCCCACTTGTCGTCGCCGGTGCTCTTCCAATCGCCCGCGCCCATTCCCGCGTAGGTTACAAGCTCAAGCTTCACCTTGCCCTCGAAAATTACGGGCCACTGTTCCATAAGATATTCAGCAGTTGCAAGCCACGCGGTGTTATCGCTTTCGGTTGCGAAAATGACAGTTATGACGGTGTCTTCCGGAATACCCGCGGCTTCATACGCCTTCGCGAGATACTCGCGCGCAAGTTCGGGATTGTAACCTGATGGTCCCCAGCTTTCGACCAACGCGGTGACAGCCTTGCCCTGCTCTGATTCGCGGTACGTAAGCCCGCTTTCCGAAAGCAGACCCGCCTGTCCGTTGATATATGTGCCTGTCGGAATCATATAGCCGAATATGTCGTTCGCCACAACCTGGCGGTTGATGGCGTGATACAGCGCCTTGCGGTATTCAACCGTGCCGCTTATCGGGTTGTTCGGGTTCCTGTCGTTGACGTCGATGTGGTAAACCGTCAAGCTGTCGTAGGTAACGAGGCGCGGATCGTCGATATAGGTTTCTATTACGCTCGAATTCGGCGTCATATAATCGAGCAGCCCTTTTTCCCAAAGCTCGACGCGCGCGTTCATTTCGGGAACGATGCGCACTTCAACCGAATCCCAGTTGAACAAATCGGAGAGCCAATGGTCGGGGTTCTTCTCATAAACATGAATCGAGCCGTATTCCCATGTCTTGAACGTGTACGGTCCGCTGCCCATCCAGTTGTCGAGCGTCGTTCCGTAGGTCGTCTCCGTGCGCGACTCGTTCATGCCGGCTTCGTAGTACGGTTCGTAAACAGGATAAGTGGAGCGGTCCGTGAAGTGGCTGCACACATCGTTTACGGAGTTTGTGTCTATAGTTTTAAGTTCTATTGTGTAGTCGTCGATTTTCTTAATGCCGACGTCTTCCCAAGCTATTGTGTTGGAAGTACCCTGAAGGGAATATTCTCTGGCGTTGACAATCTTAATGCTCTGATCTGACAAGAAGTCTGACATGCTGTTTATCAGAATCGGGTCAAGCAGCATCTTCCATGAATACATAATGGTATCGGCGTTGATCGGGTCGCCGTTCTGCCACTGCGCTTCCGGGCGAAGCTTGATTTGCCAGGTGTAATCGTCAATCTTGATGGGCAGTTCGGAAGCCAAATCGCCTATCCAGACATAGCCCAAGCCGTTTTCGGTCGGATAACGCCTGAAGAGCGGCGAGCCGCAATAAAGGAAAGGCGTTTCAAGAGCTATATCAACGTTGTTCTGCCCGTTAAGAGTCGGGCACTCTGCTGTCATCGAAGTGTGATACACCTTGGCACCGTCCGACGTCGCGCTCGCGCCTGTAACCGGCACGGACGCCGCCAGAAGAATAAGCGCGATAAGTGTTACAAAAAGACGGGACTTGAGGTTTGTTACCTTCATTGGGTGCGCCTCCTTAATTGTCTATCGGTGAAGCGGCAAACCGCCGCAATACCATCTTCTTTTATGAAAAAACGAGAGCCGTGAGCGCGGATATCATCAGAAACAAAACGGCGAACAAGAACAAAACCGCAACGCCGCCGCGCTTCTTTCTGGAGATTACATAGTCCGCGTAGTCCGATTCTTCGCCCGGCTTCTTCCTATCGTTCCGCAGAACCTTCATTACGGTTTTCCCGCTGAAAACGACGCTGTTGAACACTCCCAAGTTTGAAACGAGACCGAAGAGGGCGGCGAGCAGGAACGTCATGCCGACGGAGAAGAACGCGTTGGACGCAAATACTCCGATTGACGTCGCATATCGTCTCTGCATAATGACCGAAACGACAATGCCGATAACGGCGGCGACAGCAATCTTCTTCCATGCCGCACGAATGCTCGCGATAATTCCGCTCAATGCCGTGTTTCCATTTTTCATAAATAATATGCGCAATTGCGCCTTATTTAGTGGATTATATCAGAGTGAAACGCAAAACGCAATATGCAAAATGAAAAAATGCGAATTTTAGTTCACCGTCGACCGCGCCGAAACGCGTCGGGCTGCATAGTGCGCCTTGATACAATTCAACATAATTGATTTTTTTGGAATTATCCAATGAATCAAACCGCAAGAATCTGTTTGAGAAAATGAATCCAAGGCAATATCCGATTGCATTTCGATATGAGATTGATAAAAGGAATCCGACGGCGAGCGTCGGATTCCCCGTATTTATCTGATGAAGTTCGTCGCAATACGCGGCTCGGGCGGCGGAAACTCAATCCCCGCAAGCTTGCCCGCGTCTATGCATTTAAGCAGCCACGCCATGTTTCGCCCCAGCACCCGCATAACCTGCAAGCCTTCCTTGTCCTGACGCACTTCGTCAGGCGTGTTCCCGTGGACGCTGTTCCAGTATTGCGAAGATACTACGGGCATCCCGCAGATAGTCATATATTTGTTCAATCGGTCGAACGCCGCGGAAGCTCCGCCGCGTCTGCACGATACCACCGCGCAGCCGGGTTTTCCCGCGAAGCCGGGACCCGCGTACATGAAGCGGTCAAGGAAGCTGCATATCGCGCCCGACGCGCTTGCGTAGTGCACGGGCGAGCCGAACACGAATCCGTCCGCCTTCTCGGCCTTCTCGAGCGCGGCGTTAACGATTCCGCCGAGCGCGCAGCGGTCGTCGCCTGTGTAACACGCGCCGCAGGCTATGCAGCCCGATATCGGCGCCGCGCCAAGCCAAAGAATCTCCCACGTGACGCCCGCTTGCGTGAGTTCGCCCGCCATTTCCATCAGCGCGGTGTATGTGCAGCCATGCTCGTGCGGGCTGCCGTTGATCATCAATACGTGCATTTGAATCCCCTCTTCTTGTGTTTACTGTTTCTTTTTGGACGATTGCTTCATGCGTTGTTCATGCGATAATATGCGCTTTCTGCACCGAAGATTCTTCGGAGTTACTTCGAGCAGCTCGTCGTCTTCAATGAATTCCAAATTTTCTTCAAGCGACAGAGGACGCACGGACACAAGCTTCATAGAATCTTCCGCGGCGGACGAGTTGCGCGTATTCGTGACGTGCTTCTTTCGACACACGTTCACAGCCATGTCTCCCGGGCGCGGATTCACGCCGATAATCATTCCCTCGTAAACCGCATCGCCGGGGGAAATCAATATTGATCCGCGTTCCTGCGCGCCATACAGACCGTAAGTCGTGGCTTCCCCCGTTTCAAACGCTACAAGAACGCCCGTCAGCCTGTGCGGTATGTCGCCCTTCATCGGTTCGTAGCGTTCAAACACGGAGGACATAACGCCTTCGCCGTGCGTGTCTGTCAAAAATTCGCTTCTGTAACCAAACAGACCTCTGGTCGGCACGAGGAATATCAAACGAATACGGTTCTCGCCCGACATGCTTTGAAGGATGCCGCGCCTGCGCCCCAGCTTGTCGATGACCGCGCCGACATAATTTGAGGGAACGTCGACGACGACGCGCTCGATAGGCTCGCTCTGCTCGCCGTCGATTTCCTTTATCAAGACCACGGGTCTGCCTACTTGGAATTCATAGCCTTGGCGGCGCATCGTTTCTATTAAGATGGACAGATGAAGCTCGCCGCGAGCGTAGACAAGGAAGCGATCGGGCGATTCGGTCTCATGAACGCGAAGCGATACGTCGGTTTGTATTTCGCGGAACAATCGCGCGCGAAGATGGCGCGACGTCACATATGGTCCCTCTCGACCCGCGAACGGGCTGTCGTTCACGGAAAACGTCATACTGACGGTCGGTTCCGAAATCTTGACGAAGTCTATCGGTTCGGGATTGAGCGGGTCGCAGACGGTGTCGCCGATAGAAATCTCTTCCATTCCGCAGATGGCGGCTATGTCCCCCGCTTTTACAGATTCTGCGGGAATGCGCTTGAGCCCGTCGAACGTGAACAAGCCTGACAATCGGACGGCAGGCGAAACAAAGTCGGTTCCGTATGTGCAGCGAACGGCGGTCATTCCCGCGGAAAGCGTTCCGCGTTCGACCCTGCCGATTCCGATTCTTCCGATATAATCATTATAGTCAATGGTGGAAATCAACGCTTGCGCACTGCCGTCCATGTCGACGTCGGGCGGCGGAACATACTTAATGATTGCGTCAAACAACGCGCGCATATCCTCGCCCGCCTCGTTCTGCTCCGCGCTCGCGGTCCCGCGCCTTGCGGAAGTGAACAGGAACGGCGTGTCGAGCTGCTTCGCGTCGGCGTTGAGGTCGATGAGCAAATCGAGCGTTTCGGTCACAACTTCGTCCAGACGCGCGTCGGGTCTGTCAATCTTGTTTATGACGACTTGCACGGGCAGATCAAGTTCGAGAGCTTTGCGCAGAACGAAACGCGTCTGCGGCATCGGTCCTTCAAACGCGTCGATAAGCAGCAGTACGCCGTCCGCCATCTTGAGTACGCGCTCGACTTCTCCCGAGAAGTCCGCGTGGCCCGGCGTATCGATTATGTTAATCTTGACGCCTTTATAATGAATGGCCGTATTCTTCGCGAGAATGGTTATGCCGCGCTCGCGCTCAAGATCGTTGCTGTCCATCATGCGTTCCGCCGTCTGCTGGTTTTCGCGGAACGTGCCGGATTGCTTGAGCATCTCGTCTACGAGCGTGGTCTTGCCGTGGTCGACGTGGGCTATTATGGCGACGTTGCGTATGTCTTCGCGTATCAAGGGCAGTACTCCTTAGCAAACTATTGGTCGGTTGTTAAACAGACCGCAGGTCTTATTGAATGTAGCTGGACACGGCTTCGTTTCGGCGGCTGGTTTCAGACAGCGCCAAACCTTTGTTGTTCTCAAGAGCGTAACGAATAGACCACTCGTTGCGGAACAGCAGAACTTCGCGGCCGTCGCGGTCAAGCGCGGGCGTGGTCGCGCTCGTCAGCTTCAACTCATCTAAAGGCTGCGGCTTTTCGTCTATCCAGCGTACAAATCTATATTCCAAAGGCTCGCGCCTTATCTCAACATTATATTCCGAAAGCAAACGATGTTCAAGCACGTCGAACTGCAAAACGCCGACCGCGCCTATTATATATTCCTCGCCGAACGCATCCAACCGTTTGAATGTCTGAATCGCGCCCTCTTCCGCAAGCTGGGTTATTCCCTTTTGGAATTGCTTGCGCTTCATGCTGTCCAGCGCGGCGATTCTCGCGAAGTTTTCAGGCGCGAACAGCGGTATGCCCTCGTAGCGGATCCTCTTGCCCGACGATATAGTATCACCCAAGCGGAACAAACCCGTGTCAAACAGACCTATTACGTCGCCGGGATACGCTTCGTCCACGCTCTCTCGCTCGTCCGCCATGAACTGCTGCGGCTGCTTTATCTGCATAACCCTATCGGTTCCGCTGTGCCAGCAGTTGATTCCCTTTGTGAATTCGCCCGAACAAACGCGAAGGAACGCCAGCCTGTCGCGGTGCGCGGGATTCATGTTCGCCTGAATCTTGAAGATGAAGCCCGTGAAATCTTCATCGTCGGGGCTTATGTAACCCGCGTCGGAGTCGCGTCCCGACGGCGGCAGCGTCATCTGAAGGAAACGCGTGAGCAGCGCTTCCACGCCGAAATTGGTGATTGCGCTGCCAAAGAACATAGGCGTCTGCGCGCCTTTGTGCACCTGATTCATATCGAGCGCGTCGCCCGCCGTGTCTATCAGCTCTATCTCGTCTTTGAGCCTGCTATAGTATGAGTCTGCAAGAATATCGGGAAGGTTCGGGTCGTCCATCGCGTAAAGCCTTGATTCCGCCTTCGCTTGACCATGTTCGCGCGAAGTAAACAATTCAACCATGCCTGATGAACCAACCAACGGTCTATTATCGTCCAAAACAGACCTGTGGTATATCCCCTTGAAATCGCCGTCAACACCGATCGGCCAATTCATCGGAACGGCGCGGATTCCCAGAATGTCCTCAAGCTCCTGAATCAAGTCGAACGGGTCGCGGCTTGCTCTGTCCATCTTGTTCACGAAAGTGATTATAGGGATGGAACGAAGCCTGCAAACCTTGAACAGCTTTATTGTCTGCGCTTCTACGCCGCGCGCGCCGTCCATAAGCATAATCGCGGCGTCGGCCGCTACCAGCGTTCTGTATGTATCCTCCGAAAAATCGGCGTGACCGGGAGTATCCAAAATGTTTATGCGGTATCCGTCGTAGTCGAAACGCATAACGGACGACGTCACCGAGATGCCGCGCTGCTTCTCAATCTCCATCCAGTCGCTGGTCGCGTGGCGTTCCGCCTTGCGCGCCTTAACGGAACCCGCCTGACGAATCGCGCCTCCGTACAGCAGAAGCTTTTCGGTGAGCGTGGTCTTTCCCGCGTCAGGGTGGCTTATTATCGCGAACGTTCGCTGTTTGCTGATTATATCGGATAGTGTGCCTGTCTTTGGCATTGCGTAATCCTCCAAACATACTGTTTCATCTTTACTATTCGGTTTTGAAACAATAATGTTCTACATCGGTGTCTCCTTCGCGTTCTATTGCACAATCCTGTATACTATCAGAACAGTGGACGTTTGTCAAATACGCCAGCCAAAACGTCGGGCGGCAAACCCGTTGCGGGAATGCCGCCCGGCAAATACTTCTTACGCCAAGCTTCCCATCGGGTCCCAAGGCTTCAGCACGATCGGCTCGGTCTCCCACGCCGCAAGCTGTTTCTCGGAGAGATACTTCTTATGCACGACTATCTGATAGTTATATTCGGAGAACCACTCGTCCGTCATCAGGTAATACCCATCCTGCCCGCTGTCTTTGCCCCAACTGTTCTCAACCTTCCAGCGCGTCGGCTTGCCGTCCGCGAGGTTTACGCCAAGAAGAACCATCGCGTGCGTCATAAGGCTCTGTCCAAAGTCCAAGCGCGACGCCTTATCCTGTCCGAGCGTTATCCCGAGCGACGCGCCATAGTCGAAGTTTTTCATCCCCATAATGCCCGTCTTGCGGTCGAGAAGCTTGCCGACGTCGCAGCCAAACCAAACAGGCTCGTTGTCCTTTAGCTGCGCAATCGCGAGCGCCTTCTGCTCGTCTACAGGCAGATTGAGATATTTCACGGAGCGGCCGCCCTTCACGTTGCCTAGGAGACCTACTGTGAACGTGCGGTAATACGGCTTGTCTTTTGTCGGCGCGTTAATTACGCTGATGTAATCGGACAGCGATACGCCGACATATTTATCGAAGAACGCTTTTGGCGTTATTTCAAGGTCTTGTATGAACTTCTTATCCTTATCGCGCGCTTCAAAGTTGAAAGACTTCGGCGGTTCGCCGAGACTTACGCAAAGAATCCTGTAAACTTCAGAAAGCATCTCTTCCTTAATATTGCGCAGTTTCTCGTCAGACTTTCCGTCTTCATGTTCCTTGCGCAGAACCTGCGCCCACTCGCGCAGCTTCGCCGTCAGAATCCAATCCATACGCTGTGTGTTCGCGCTGTTAAACGATTCGTGGTAAACGCCTTTCGGCACGACGCCGTATTTATCCGCAAGCGCGCAGAACATATCCCACTGTCCGCCGTCTTGAACAGGACCCGAGAGAAGGTGCGCGATAACGCGGCCGTCGACGGGTTCGTCGAACGTCTCAAGAATGCTCTCAAGGAAGTAATTCGACTTCTCCAATTTGTCCCAGAACATCATCCACGCCTGCGAAAGCTCGAATGTCTCGAGATTCAGCTTGCGCATTATCTCAAGGCGCAGCGTGTTGAGCGCGGCGAACAGCCAGCAGCGTCCGCTGTGTTCCTGATTGGTAATTTTGCCCGTCTCAATCTCAATCGAGAACACCATAGGGTTTTCTGAATACTCGTTTCGCGAAAGCGAGGCTTCGTCGATTCCGACCTTTGAGACGGCGTTCATGCGCATAATATTGGTTTTGTCGGAGGAGAAATCGTTTTGTATACGTTCGAGCAGCTTTGCGGAAATGTTGTCCGGCATGGTTAACTCCTTTACGCGGCAAATTTTATACATTATAGAATAACCGAACGGTTTTAGCAATAGCTTAAGCCGGTCGGAAGGAACGCTAAAGCGTTCCTCCAGGCTGTCGACAAACGATTATTTTGTATGCGAGCGGGCGAGCCGGGGGCTCGCCCCTACAGCATATTGAGTTCCTGTATACCGATAGCATACATCCTGTAGG
>JAITHB010000117.1 GCA_031280145.1 Oscillospiraceae bacterium
TGGCTTTTCAGAATTGCGGACAGCCTGTCGATATCCTCCAGAATTATCCCGCAGGCTTGGTTCAGAACGGACGACAGTGCGGTATCCACTACGTCCGTTGACGTAAGCCCGAAGTGCAGAAACTTGGACTCCGAGCCCAGCGATTCCGCTACACAGCGCGTGAAAGCGACTACGTCGTGGCGCGTCGAACGCTCTATCTCCTCTATCCTCTCGACGGAGAACTTCGCGTTGCGCCGCATGGCGCAAGCGTCCGCCTTCGGCACTACGCCCAGGATTGACCATGCGTCCGTCGCGGCAAGCTCCACGTCGAGCCACGTCCGGAAGCGGTGTTCCTTCGTAAACAACGCGGACATTGAGGGGCGTGTATATCTGTCTATCATGTTACCTCACAGGATGAGTAATTTGCCAATAGAGTTACAGAATCCTCACGGGAATGTTATTTTGACTTAGGTATTCCTTAACCTGCCGAACGGTCATAACTTTATCGTGGAACAGCGATGCCGCGAGCGCCGCGTCCGCGCGCCCGTCTGTCAGCGCTTCCGCGAAGTGACGAAGCTTGCCCGCGCCGCCCGAGGCTATTATGGGTATCGGCACCGCGTCCGCAATCTTGCGCGTTATCGGAATATCGTAGCCCGTCTGCGCTCCGTCTGTGTTCATGCTGGTGAGCAGTATCTCGCCCGCGCCAAGCTCCGCCGCGCGGACCGCCCAGCGCACCGCGTCCATACCCGTGTCCACGCGCCCGCCGTTGACGAACACAGACCAATCGTCCGTGCCTTCCACGCGCCGCACGTCCATAGCGACGACGACGCACTGGCTGCCAAACTTGTCCGCCGCGCGGCTGATTATCGAAGGATCGCGGACGGCGGGAGAGTTTACGGAAATCTTGTCCGCGCCAAGGCGCAGCAGTTCCTTCATCGTATCAAGCGAAGATATCCCGCCGCCGACCGTGAACGGAATGAACACCTGTTCCGCCACGCTTGAGACGACGTCGAAGATGGTCTTGCGCCCCTCGTGCGACGCAAGAATATCCAGCAGAACAAGCTCGTCCGCGCCGGCTTCGTTGTACATTACCGCGGCTTCGACAGGGTCGCCCGCGTCGCGTATACCGACGAAGTTCACGCCCTTCACCACGCGTCCGTCCTTTATGTCGAGGCAGGGGATGATGCGTTTCGTCAGCATAGTCTCCCCTCCGATATCGCGATGAAATTCCGCAGAATTTGAAGCCCGACCTCGCCGCTCTTTTCGGGATGGAACTGCGTTCCGAACAGGTTCCCGCGCCACACCGCCGCCGTGAATTCCTCGCCGTATTCGCATGTCGCCGCCGACCATTCATGCGCGCCCTTCACGCAGAACGAATGCACGAAGTAGACGAACGGCACGTCGGGCAGTCCGTTAAACAGCGGGCATTTGGGATTCAGTTTGATTGAATTCCAGCCCATATGCGGAATCTTAAGCGCAGACCAATCCACCGCCGAGTTTTCCGTAAAGCGCGTGATAGACGCGGGAAACAGACACAGCCCCTCATGCAGACCGTGCTCCGTGCTGTCCTTCATCAGTAGCTGCATACCGAGGCAGATGCCCAGCACAGGCTTTCCCGCGCCGACGGCGCAACGCAGCGCAGGCTCAAGCCCGCTTTGACGGAACGATTCGCAAGCGTCGCGGAACGCGCCTACGCCAGGCAGAATCAGCGCGTCGGCGGCGCTTGCCTCATCGGGATTCTTCGTTATTACGGTCCGCGCGCCGACATACTCCAACGCTTTGGAGACGGAGCGCAGGTTGCCGACGTCGTAGTCAAGTATCGCGATTTTCATATCGGTTATTGGAATATCCGAAGCGCGTTCTCGCAGGAAACCTTGCGCACAATCTCGGAAAGCGCCGCCGCGTCATACGGGTACTCGCCGTTTTCCACCCACTGCCCCAATTGCTCACAGAAGATTCTGCGGAAATATTCGTGCCTGGGGTATGAAAGGAAACTGCGCGAGTCGGTCGTCATGCCCACAAACTCGGACAAAACTGAAACCGCCGCCAGTTCCTTCATGTGTTTGCGCATTCCCTCAAGCTGGTCGTGGTACCACCACGCGGGACCGACGCCGACGTTGCTCGCCGCGCCGTCCTTCTGCAGTGCGCCCGCGATGACCGCAAGGCTGTAGTTTTCTTTGTCGTTCAGGCTGAACAGAAGCGTGCGCGGAAGCTCCGTCACGCTCGCCATATCGGAGAGAATCGCGGCGAGCTGCGATGAAACCGACAAGTCGCCCATAACGTCGCTGCCCGCGTCCGCGCCGATGCTTTTGAACAGAGTCGGATTTATGTTCCGCACCGCGCCGATATGCAGGCACATTGTCCAGCCGTGTTTCTGATATTGCGCCGCGAGGAACGCCAGCAGCGTGTTGTAAAACGCCACATACTGCTCTTCCGCAACGGGTTTGCCCGCGAGCGCAGCCTTCAAGGCCTCGTCCGCCTTGACGCAGCTTATCGGCGCGTGCTTGATGAATGCGGGTCCGTGGTCGGAGACGCGGCAACCGCGCTCGCTGAAGTAATCTATGCGGCTCGCAAGCGCTTCACACAGCGTGGAGAAGCTGTCTATCTCAATATCCGCGGCTTCGCCAAGCAGCGCTGTATATTCCCTAAAACCATTTGCGAGAATATTCATCGCGCGGTCGGGGCGGAACGACGGAACGATTCTGGCGCCTGATTCGTTAATGCGAGAGTCCGCGAGAATGTCGTGCCACTTGAGGTCGTCTGTCGGGTCGTCCGTCGTGCCTACTATCGCTACGTTGCTTCGCGCGATTATCTCCTGCGGGCGCATCCCTTCCGTCAAAAGGTCGTTGCACTTCTCATATATCTCGACCGCGTTCCGCGCGGTCAGCGGCTCGTATATGCCGAAGAACCGCTGAAGCTCCAGATGGGTCCAGTGGTAGAGAGGGTTGCCTACCGCAAACTGTAACGCTCCCGCGTACGCCTTGAACTTCTCAAGGTCGGATGCGTCGCCCGTTATGTAGCGTTCGGGTACGCCCGCGATGCGCATCATGCGCCACTTATAGTGGTCGCCGCCGAGCCACGCCGCGGTAATCGAGCGGAACGGCTTGTTTTCCGCAACCTCTTTGGGCGATATGTGGCAATGGAAATCGCATATCGGAAGCGGTTGAGCGATCGCGAACAGTTCTCTCGCGGTTTCTGTCGTGAGGAGGAAATTGTCGTCCATGAAAGGCTTCATTCGGAACTCTCCTTTATTGTTAACCTCTTATTGCTCCACGCCAAGGCTTGTGGTGACTATCATTCGGTAAGCGTCGGAGGTTATCTCGTGACCTGTTGAAATGTAGAAGTTGCGCACGCGAGCGTTAACCATAAGATACTCGAAGCGGCGGTAAATGGGAATAACCGAAAGCTCAAGATATAGCTGCTGATACAGCCCTTCATACACAATAGACTGTCTGGTTCTGTCGGTCTCAAGGTTCGCCCAGTTTATGAACCGTTCCGCCGAGCCGCTGTCGAAGCCTTCGTCGTTCAACTGCGAATCGAGGGCGAACGTGTTCGCCGCAAGCGCGGGCGACACGGGAATTCTGCGGGCCGCGACATACGCGTCGGCTTCGCCGCTTGTCACGCGGGCCAGCCATTCCTCAAACGGAAGCTTATCAACGGTGAGCTTGATTGTCAGGCTGTCCGCCATCTTATACAGTTCCGTTTCTATAACGGTCGCCATCGGGCTTTCTTGCGGAATTACTATCGAGAATTCGAGCGGCACACCGTTCTTCGCGCGCGTCGTTCCGTCCGAAGCCCAGCCCGCTTCGTCCAGAAGCGCCGCAGCCGATTCCGTGCTGAACGGATAAAGCTCGCCCAGAACGTCCGCGGATTTGCTGAACGTATCGAACAGCGTCATACCCGGCAAGCGCGCCCAGCTATCGAGCGTCGCCTTGATTATCTCCGCGCGGTTAAGCCCGCGCGCTATCGCTTGGCGCACGGCGAAGTCCGCGAATATCGGGTTGCCGTAGTTGAAACCGATGTAGCCCGTCACGTCGCCCAGCCACGAATACATGCTGACGAAGCCTTGTCCGTTCTGCCACAGTTCGTTTATCTCGTCTACCAACGGATAGCACAGCGCGATATCCACCGTGCCTTCCGCAATCGCCTTGTATTCTTCACCGACCGGCACGACGAGCAGCTCGAACGTGCCTGTGGAAGGCTTCGCGCGCCAGTAGTCCTGATTCGCCGCAAACACCGCGCGGCCGCCCTTCTCAAGCGAAACCAAGTCATACTGCCCGTAAGCCGCCAGGTTCGCCTCAGATTCCTTTATCTCGCGAAGCCGCCCCTCATACCAAAGCCGTGTCGCGGTTTCGTCTTCCTTTATTTCTATGGGGCGAATCGCGCTTCCGAAGTGTTCGACGCGCATCGCGGGAATCGCGAACAAATCCAACGCGTCTGCAAGCTTTCTTGTGAGCGTGACGGAAAAACGGTTGTCGTCCAGCCTGTTAAGCCCCAGTATGGAATCGGTCGTGCCCGCGAGATACGGTTCTGCGCCGAGTATCGGAAGGCGCGATATGTCGAAGCTTCCGTCGTAGCCGGGCATAAGCAGTATATAGATTGTGTTTATGAAGTCGTCGGATTTCACAAGCGCCAAGTCGGAATACCGCGCGTTCTTCAGCAGAAACGTGTATGTCAGCCCGTCCTCGGAAACCGTGACGTCCGCGAGACCGTTGCCCGGCAGACCGTATTCGTCGAAGAACACAAGCTCGTCGAACATCAGCGACGTCATATACGAATCGCCCTGCGTGTTCGCCCACAGCGGGTTCGTTACGCCGCGCAGGTCAGGCACGGCGATGACGATTGAATCCGTCCTCTCGCGCGATTTCTCGGGTACGCCTTCCAGCGAACCCGCGATTGACTTCGCCATGTTCATATTGAGCGGAGAATCCGCAAGCGCGCTCACGCATAGCATGAGCGCCAGAATAAACGATATAACTTGAATAGTTCTACGCATTTACTTCCTCCGATTTTTGGTCGTCCAACTCCACCTTGTAGAGCCGCCTGTCGAGCGACCAAAGTCTGTCCGAGAACGCGCCGCCCTTTATGCCGATAAGCGTGTTCGCCATCTCGTCTATCCGCGCGTCGGCGTTGTCGATTATGTTAAGTATTTCAGCTTCGGGGAACATCGGCTTCTTGGGGCTGCCGAACTCCGCCACGCCGTGGTGCGCGAGTACCATATGCTGAAGAAGAAGACACGCGGTACCCTCCGCTTGGACCTTCTTCGCGGCAAGCTCGATATTCACAACGCCGCGCACCAGATGCCCGATAAGCTGACCCTCCACCGTATATTCTTTAACAAGCCCCAGCTTGCCGCATTCAAGCTCGCTTATTTTGGCGAGGTCGTGCGCGATAACTCCCGCGCGAAGCAGATCCGCGTTCAGCACGGGATACAGGCGGATGAACGTTTCCGCGATACGCAGCATCGACACCGTGTGGTAGAGCAAGCCCGATCGCTCCGCGTGGTGAAGCTTAAGCGCGGCGGGGAATGTCAGCAGCTTGTCGCCCGTTTGCGCGATGAGTTCCGTCACGATATCGCGCAGCTCCTTGTTGGCGATGGATTCGACGGCAAGCTCAAGCTCCGCCATGAGGTCCTCCGCTTTCTCCGGAGCGGACGGAACAAGGCTGTCCATGTTCTCCACCTCTTCGGGCTGAACTTCCTTCATGCGCTCTATCTTAAGCTGAAGCTTTCCGTTCCACTCGATAACGCTTCCGCGCACCTTAAGCAGACTGCCGACCTCGGGAACAGGCGCGTTTCCGTCCCACACCTTCGCGTTTATTTCGCCCGTCTTGTCCGCCAGCGTGAGATCCAAAAACTTTGAGCCGTTGGAGGACGTGCGCTGTTCCGACTGCCTTACCAATAAGACGCCCGTCCAGCGCATATCCTTCTCTAACTTTGAAATCGGTTCGGTAGATTCGGGAGTCTGCGGAATCGGCGCGGGACGCTGCTGCCCGAGTAACGGGCGGTCGCCTTGACGCGGAGTGTATCCGCTGTTGTTGTACATGTATTTCTCCTATCGCCGTGATTCTTGAGGCTGCTCGCGCGCGCTTGAAATTCCCCAAATGTCCGTCGCGTAGCCCATAATAGTATTGTCGGAACTGAACAGCCCCGCCGCGCACATATTCATATATGCCTTGCGCGTGAACTCGGGCGTGCCGTATTCGCTGAAAGCGAGCTTTCGCGCGGCGTCGTATGCCGCAAGGTCGCCAAGCACGTAATAGTGGTCGGGCTTGTGCCACGACGCGCCGACCGTCAGCGCGTCATACAGGTCGCGGAATACTCCGCTTCCGCCGTCGCTGAACCTGCCCGAGATAAGCTCGTCCAGCGCGCGCTTTATCTTCGGACTCGCGTCCAGAACATCGCGCGGGTTATATGTCGGAAGAATATCGTCAAGCTCCTTCACGGTCGCGCCGAAGATGTAGTTGTATCCGGCGCCCGCGGCTTCGACTATCTCGATGTTCGCGCCGTCGTATGTGCCTATCGTCGGCGTACCGTTCATCATAAATTTCATGTTGCCCGTTCCCGAGGCTTCCGTTCCCGCCATCGAGATCTGTTCCGACAGGTCGGCGGCGCAGACGAGCTTCTCCGCGTATGAAACGTTATAGTTGGTCACAAAAACCACAGCAAGCTTTTCAGACAGCGGCTTGCTTCTATCTATAACACTCGCGATTTCGTTTATCAGCTTGATTATTCCCTTCGCGCGGGCGTAACCCGGCGCGGCTTTCGCACCGAAGATGAACGTGACGGGCGGCATGTTTGCGGGATAAACGCCGTCCTCGATTTCGTGCATCAGCATGATTATGTGGAGCGCGTTCATCAGTTGGCGCTTGTATTCGTGCAGGCGCTTTATCTGTATATCAAACAGACCATGGGGGTTAATCGCCCTGCCTTCTTTTTCTAATATAAAGGAAGCGAGCGAGCGCTTGTTGGCGTTCTTGATGGCCGTAAACGCGGCAAGCACATCCTCGTTATGCTGATGCTCATACATATCCGCCAGCTTGTCGCCGTTCAGCAGAACGTCTCCGCCCGTCAGCTCGTTCACCAACGCGGTCAGGCGCGGATTCGCGAGACCCAGCCAGCGGCGCTGCGTGACGCCGTTCGTCATGTTGCAGAAGCGCGCGGGATAAGCGTCGTTCCAGTGCGCAAGCTCGCGGAACTTGAGTATGTCCGTGTGTACGCGCGAAACGCCGTTGGTGTGGCTCGTGGCGTAGATTGCAAGCCTTGCCATGTGAATCTGTTTGTCCGCGATCAGCTTGAACTTATCCTGCGCCAAAGCGGAGAGCATCTCGCCGTCGCGCTCGTTCTTGAAGCGTTTCTCCATCGTTTGAATGATTGCGAATATGCGCGGCAAAATAGAGCGCATGAGCGCCGCGTCCCACTTTTCCAACGCTTCCGCCATTATCGTGTGGTTGGTATAGTGGAACGTGCGAAGCGCGATATCAAACGCGTCGTCAAAAGCAATGCCGACTTCGTCCGCAAGAACGCGGATGAGTTCGGGAATCGCGATAACGGGGTGCGTATCGTTAAGCTGTATCGCGAACTTATCGGGAAGGCGACTGAAGTCCGTATCAGTCAGAAGGAAGCGGCGCACGACGTCGCGGACGCTCGCAGCGGAGAAGAAGTATTCCTGCCGCAGCCGAAGCTTCTTGCCGTCCTTGGTGTTATCGTTGGGATACAGAATGCGCGAGACGTCCTCCGCGCGGTTCTTGCCGCGCACCGCAGCGTCATATTTGCCGTTGTTGAATTCTATGTAGTCAAACTCCAGAAGCGGCTCGGCCTGCCACAGTCGCAGAGTGCCCGCCGTCGCGCTCTTGTAGCCGAATATCGGCATATCGTAGGGTATCGCGCGAAGCGCCATGTCGGCGAACCGAATCGTCTGCGCGAGGTCCTCGCGGCGCACGGACCACGGGTCGCCCGTATAGTCCCAGCCGTCGGCGGACTCAATCTGGAAGCCATCCTTGAAGGATTGGCGGAACAAGCCGTAAGCGTAGCGGATGCCATAGCCGACCATCGGAACGCCGAGCGTCGCCGCGCTGTCGAGGAAGCACGCCGCCAGTCTGCCCAGCCCGCCGTTGCCGAGCGACGGGTCGCCTATTTCCTCCAGCTTGTCAAGGCTGAAGCCCGCTTCGCCGAGCCACTCGCGCGCGTCTTCCAATATGCCCAAGTTCAGCAGATTGTTAAACACCAACCGCCCCGGCAGAAACTCCGCGGAAAGGTAGCAGGCTTGCTTGCCCGTGACGCTGTCCGTCCAACGTTCCGAAACGATTCCGACTGCCGTTTTGGCAATCGCCTGATGAATCTCGTTCGCGGAAGCGCCCGCTGTATCGTTTATACCATGCGCGCGAAGGTGCGCGGTCATATCCTTCATGAATTGCTCACGATTTATCGGCTGCATTGCGTATCTCCTAAATCAGGTTTGTGAAGGCGGATAAATTATCTGGCGTACAGCTTGGTAAGTTCGGAAAGGCGTTTCGCCAGCTTGTCCGTCAGAAGCCCGTCCTCCATCTGCCAGCCCCAGTTTCCATACGCGACGCCGGGCATGTTCACGCGCGCCGAAGTCGGAAGCTCAAGCAGGTCCTGCATTTGCGTTACCGCCGTGTCCGCCGCGCTTGCCCACGCAAGGCGAAGCAGCGCCCACGCGGGCGACTCGCCGCGCTTCATCGCCGCGTATTCTTTGAAGAACTTCCTGTCCTTCCTGTTAAGCGAATCAAACCAGCCCATCGTGGTGTCGTTGTCGTGCGTCCCCGTGTAAACAACCGCATTCTTCACATAGTTATGCGGAAGATACGTGCTGTCGCCGTAAGCGTCGAACGCAAACTGCAGCACCTTCATGCCGGGATAATCGCATCGGCGCAGGAGAACGGCGACGTCGTCGGTTGGAAACCCCAAGTCTTCCGCGATGAAGCGCGGTTTCTTCAGAACCTTATTCGCGGTCTTGAAGAAGTCGTAGCCGGGTCCCGTCTTCCATTCTCCGCGGCGCGCGGTCTTTTCGCCCGCGGGTATGGCGTAATATCCCGCGAAGCCGCGGAAGTGGTCGATGCGCGTTATGTCGAACGCGCTGATTGCCGCGCCCAATCGCTTCATCCACCACGCGTAATTGTCCTTTTTCAAAGCGTCCCAGTCATAGAGCGGGTTTTCCCAAAGCTGACCGTCTTCGCTGAAATAATCGGGCGGACAGCCTGAAACCTCGATCGGCGCGAGGTCTTCATCCAGGTGGAAAAACTCGGGCGAAGCCCAAACGTCCGCGCTGTCGAGCGCGCAATATATAGGAAGGTCGCCGACAATCGATATGCCCTTGTCGTTCGCGTAAGCCTTGACGCTGTTCCACTGCCTGAAGAACAAATACTGCTGAAACTTTATGTACTCTATCTCGTCCGCGTATTCGGCGGAAGCTTTGGCGAGAGCGGCGGGCTCGCGGCGCTTGAGACCCTCTTCCCACTCGTACCAATGAATCTTTTCAGTCACGTTCCTTATCGCCGTATAAAGAGCGAAATCATCGAGCCAATCGTTCTTTTCCGCAAACGCGTCTATCTCTTTTTTCATATGAGGAGTGACGCGAGAGAACGCGATGCGAAGGAACGAGTCGCTGCGCTTGAAAGCGGTGTCGTAGTCGATGCGACCGACGGCAGCCGAGCGTCCTTTATCGTTCGCTGTCACAACAACATCGTCCGCCTTGAGCAATCCGGTTGGCTCAAGCTCGTCCAAATCAATAAACAGCGGATTCCCCGCGAATGAAGACGTGGAAGAATAAGGCGAATTGCCCTTGCCGACAGGGTTGATCGGCAGAACCTGCCATACGGACTGACCCGCCGCGTGCAGGAAGTCGACGAATTCATACGCCGCGCGCCCAAGCGTACCTATACCGTTCGGGCTCGGCAGAGAGAACACCGGCAGAAGCACGCCGGACATGCGCCGCTTATTCATTATGATAAACCTCCCCAAATCAGGCTGGTTTTCTTTTATACTAGGATAGCTCAATCGGGCAAAAAAAACAAGCCGTACAAACTTCTTAAGGTCGATATCAGTTTGTTATAGACAAATCAAAAGTAAATCTTTTCATTCGGAGTTTTCTATGTTATTATACATACCATCAGTAAAACAAACAGAGGAACAGCAATGATTCACGTTCACGACCTTGAGTCCGGTCTGCCTATATTCAAATGCTTAAGCTCGCAGCTTCGCATCGACATCATAAACATGCTGCAGGAAAACGGCGCGCTCAGCATGAGTGATATCGCGGACAGGCTGAACATAACAAGCGGCGCGCTTACGCCGCACATCAAGCAGTTGACCGACTGCGGGTTTATTTCAGTCACCTTAAGCACGGGCAAACGCGGGCTTCAGCGCATTTGTTCGGTTAACGAACTGCATATATTGGTCGACCCCGTGCGTTCGGGATGCAACCCGAATGTGTACGAGAGCGAAATCAGCGTGGGTCAATACATCGGCTATGAGGTTTTCCCGACATGCGGATTGGCGACGCCCGAACACATAATAGGTATGGAGGACGACCCGCGCTTCTTTGCGTCGCCCGAACGAATCAACGCGGGCATCGTTTGGATAGGTCAGGGCTATTTTGAATACATGCTGCCAAACTTCCTCCAGCCGGGACAACAGTTGATTGAGATGCAGATCTCGATGGAGCTGTCCAGCGAAGCGCCGGGCTTCTCGGAGGATTGGCCGAGCGACCTGTGTTTCTATCTGAATAATCATGAGCTGTGCACCTGGACCAGCCCGGGCGACTTCGGCAAGATGCGCGGCATTTATACGCCCTCGTGGTGGGACCGCAACTGGAATCAGCACGGATTGTTCAAACTGTTGTCGATTGACAACGACGGCACATACATCGACGGATTGAAACGATCCGACGTGTCGCTCGGCGACCTCAACATTACCAACGGGTCGTCGCTGATACTGAAGATCAGCGCGCCGAAAGACGCAGCCAATGTCGGAGGACTTACGATATACGGGCGTTCGTTCGGCAATTACGATCAGGGCATCAGGATTCGTATGCATTATAGAAACGCGAAATCCGCATAGATACACTCATACTATAGTACCATAGTCAATAATCATCATTTTTATGGTGCTATTGACTATTTTATTTTCATTTTTTGTGATATTTTGCTTGACAATTTTAGCATGATGCCATATGATTTATATAAATCTAAATCAAATGATTCTCCTATGCAGGAAAGGCGGAAATATGAACTGTTCACGCGGCTTACGCATATTCACACGGGCGCTGATGCTTTCGCTGCTTTTGACGGGCAGAGAGGCTTTTGCGGAAGAAACGCCGAGTTTCCGCGACGTAAGCGTACACGACCCGTCGATAATCCGCGCGGAAGACGGAACCTTCTACATATACGGAAGCCACATGGCGGCCGCGAAAAGCACGGATTTGATCGCGTGGGACCTCATATCGAAGGACGCAACCAACGAAGGCTGCACATTGTTTGACGACGTGCAGACGGAGCTTTCGGAAGCGCTTGCGTTTTCGCGGACAAATACGTTTTGGGCGCCCGATGTGCAGCGGCTTCGCGACGGACGGTACTACTACTATTACTGCACGTGCATAGGCAACGCGCCGCTGTCTACGCTCGGAGTCGCCGTCGCGGACAGCCCCGAGGGACCTTATACAGACCTTGGAATCATACTGAAATCGGGCTTGCCGGGTTACGACGCAACCGTTCTGCCCAACGTGATCGACCCGAACGTGTTCTTTGACAACGACGGCCGCCTGTGGATGCTTTACGGCTCGTATTCAGGCGGTATATACATATTGGAAATGAACCCCGACACAGGCTTCCCGCTGGAAGGGCAGCCCAAGTACGGCAAGAAGCTGCTCGGCAAAAACCACAGCAGGATTGAGGGACCGTATATTATCTACAGCCCCGATACCGAATATTACTATCTGTTCCTCTCGTTCGGCGGCCTTAACGCGAACGACGGATACAATATCCGCGTATGCCGCAGCAAAAACCCCGACGGTCCGTATGAAGACGCTCTGGGGCAGCAGATGATAAACTGCGGCGGGCGCGCCGGCACCTTCTTCAACGACGCTGATATCGAAGGCTACGGCGTGAAGCTTATGGGCGGATATCAGTTCCGCGCGCTGCCCGAGGAATCAAACAAGATGAGCGTGGCGTACCGTTCGCCGGGACACAATTCCGCATACTACGACGCGGAAACGGGGCGGTATTTCCTCATATTCCACACGCGCTTCGCGAACGCGGGCGAATCGCACACGGTGCGCGTGCATCAGATGTACATGAACGGCGAGGGCTGGCCCGTCGTATCGCCTCAGCGCTACGCGGGCGAGACGAACGCCGTTGTTGATATTGATCGGCAGAGCGGCGTATATAAAGTCGTCGCGCACGGCCGCGACATAAACACCAAGCATCATGTTTCGGAACGCGTGGAGCTGCTTGCGGACGGCGCCGTTTCAGGCGCGTACGCAGGAACATGGTCAAGCAGCGACGGCGCGAACCAAACGAGCATCTCGTTGGTTCTGGACGGCGTCGGCTACAGCGGTGTGTTCGCGAAGGTATACGACAGCGCGCAAGGCGTTTGGACAATCGGGTTTACCGCTTTGTCCGCGGACGGCGCGGCATTATGGGGAAGCGCAAGCACTGCGAAGGAGTAACCGATGGCGCGAAGGGTTATCGCGGTTTTTTCGGCGTTCTTGCTGCTGTGCGCGGGATTTGCCGCACACGCGGAAGAAGCGTACGATTGGATGGTTTTAAGCCTCCTGACGGAGCCGCCGTATACGCAAGTATCCGCGGCATACACGCTGCCCGCGTACGGCGGCGCGGCGGTAGTATTTCCCGCAGACATAGATTTTACGGTCGGGCAAAGCGCGGCGGTAAGCTTTACCGCGCCTGAAAGCGCGCTGTATACGGTATGGCTGACATATGAGAATACGGCGGGTTCCATACTTCCGACGGAGCTTACCGCAACGCTTGACGGCGCTCTGCCGTTCTTTGAAATGCGCCGCATAAGCTTAGGGGATATTTGGGCGGACGACGGAACGATTCCGCTTGACAGATACGGCAACGAGCTTGCGCCTGAGCTTCACGCGAAGGGCGGTCTTGCGGAAACGGGGCTTTCCGATTCGGCGGGGCGCACAGCGGAACCGTTCCTGTTCAGCTTGGATGAAGGAGAGCATACTCTGTCGCTGACGGTCAACGACGGCGCGGCTCGCGTAACCGCGTTGTCGCTGAAAGCGCCGGAAACGACCTCGGCATATCAGAAGAATGAAGCCACGGGAAGCGCTCTCATTATCATCGAGGGCGAACGCATAGCGTCGCGCAGCAGCAGCGACATCCGCGCGGCAAGCGAATTCAACGCAAGCATAACTCCTTACAGCACGGACAAGCGCGTGCTGAACCATCTGGCGGACGCGTCCTTCAACAAGGCGGGGGACAGCGTGACATATACGTTTGACGCCGCGGAAGCGGGCTTCTATAATATGGGCTTGAACTACCGCCAGCAAGGCAAGGCCGACTTCCCCGTATTCCTCGACATACGCATAGACGGCGCGTTCGCGAGCGGCGCGGCGAAGCAGGTGAAGTTCCCCTACACGCGCGAATTCAAAGATATTACGGTATCTCAAGACGGTTCGCCTCAAACGTTTTATCTGGCAAAGGGAACGCATACGCTGACCTTTACGATTAACGCGGAGCCGCTTACGCCCATCTATGAGGAAATAGAAGCGCTCATCCGCAGTATTAACAGCTTGGCTTTGGAGATTACGCGCCTGACTGGCGGCGATCGCAGCGATATATACCGCGATTACAGCTTGGAGACATACATACCCGGTCTGCCCGCGCTGCTTATCGGTTGGGCGGAGCGCTGCGACGCTATCGCGGATTCCATGCGTCCGCTCTCCGAAAACAACAGCGACGCGGCGTTTTCGCAGATCGTGCTTTGCGCTTCGCAGCTTCGCGCGCTGTCGAAAAAGCCTGAGGAATTGCCGCGCAGGCTCTCGGAACTCAACTCGGGAGCGACCTCCGTAACGCGTATGCTTGCGCAGCAATTGCAAGACTTGGCGGATAACGCGCTGGGCATTGACCAAATATACTTTTACCAAGAGGACGCACGGCTTCCCGAACGCGTAGGCGCTCTTACGTCCGTGGTGGGCGGCGCGGCGCGTTTCATCCGCTCGTTCGGCGCGCAGGAATACGCCGCGGAGAACAAGAGCGAACGCCTGCAGGTTTGGATGGCGCGCCCCAGGCAGTATGTCGAGCTTCTGCAGAACCTTATAGACACAGACTTCACGCCCCAAACGGGCATAGAAGTAGACCTGAGCATAATGCCCGACGCGGGCAAGCTGGTGCTTGCGAACGCCGCGGGTACTGGGCCCGACGCCGTGCTTTCGGTGCAATATGTTCTGCCGTCTTATTTGGATATTCGCGGCGCGCTGTATGACCTCACGCAATTCGACGACTTCGGTGAAATCGCGGCGCGGTTCCCGACAGGCATGTTCACTCCTTACATATTGGAAGGCGGAGTGTACGCGCTGCCCGAAACGGTTAACTTTTGGGTTATGTTCTACCGAAAGGACATATTCGACGCGCTGTCCATTCCGCTCCCCAACACGATGGACGACGTGAAGGCGATACTGCCCGAGCTTCAGCGCCGCAGCATGAACTTCTTCTATCCGACGGCGGGCATGGTGGGGCTTAAGGTGTTCCCCGGCACGCTTCCTTTGATATTGCAGAGCGGCGGCGGCATCTACGGCGAAACGGCGGACGACACCACGCTGGACAGCGAAGCCTCGCTCGCGGGCTTCCGCGAACTCACCGACCTGTTCACAGTGTATAACCTTCCCGCGGACGTTCCCGCGCCGGGGTTCTATCAGCAATTCCGCGACGGAACTCTGCCGATCGGCATATCCGACTTAGCCACATATAATCTTCTGCTGAACGCCGCTCCTGAGCTTGAGGGCTTGTGGGATATCGCGGTATTCCCCGGTTTGACCGATGAATCCGGAGAAGTGCAGCGCTGGACGACAGGCGGCGCGGAGACGATGGGGATATTCTCCACGACGAAGCGGGCGGACGAGAGCTGGACTTTCCTCAAGTGGTGGTCGAGCGCGGCGGTGCAGGGCAGGTTTGGCAGTTTGCTTCAATCCACATACGGCGAGGAATATATCTGGCCGACCGCGAACATCGAAGCTTTCGCCAAGCTTCCGCTTAAGTCCTCGCATAAGGCCGTGATAACGGAGCAGATGTCATGGATGACTGAAGCGCCGTGGGTCTTGGGAACGTATATGCTGGAGCGCGAGCTGTCCAACGCGTACCTTTCGGTTATCGTGGACGGCGTGGACGCGCGGCGCGCGCTCGACACCGCAATCAAGCGCATCAACCGCGAGACATACAGGAAGCTTGAGGAATTCGGCTATTATAAGGGCGGCGTGATGGTGCGGCAGTTTATCACGCCTAACGCCGATGTTGTGCGAAAATATATTAATGACGCGAATATGGATGGAGGGTCTGAGTGATTACAGGAAAGAAGACTCCGTATCTGTTTCTGCTGCCCTATCTGCTTCTGTTTTCGCTGTTCATAGTTGTGCCGACGGTTATGGCAATCGCGTTGTCGTTCACAAGCTTCAACGCGGTGCAGACGCCCGCCTTCGTGGGGCTGACCAACTATATCAACCTTCTGACGCAGGACACGATATTCCTTCAATACGTTCTGCCCAACACGATCGTGTTCGCGCTTATCGTCGGACCCGCAGGCTACATGCTGGCGTTCTTTCTTGCGTGGTCGCTGGCGCAGCTTACAAAGGTTCCGCGCACGATTCTCGCGCTGATAATATATTCGCCGTCGATGACGATGGGCGTCGCGCTGACCGTCGTGTGGCGCATGGTGTTCCTCGGCAGCCAAGCGGGAATCGCAAACTATCTGGCAATGCAGCTTGGCGTAATAACGGAGCCGATTCTGTGGATGCTCAACACGCAAACCATCATGCCCATAGTTATAGTAGTCGCGCTGTGGTCGAGCATGGGCGTGGGCTTTCTCGCGATGCTCGCGGGCGTGCTTAACATCAGCCCCGAATTGTATGAGGCGGGAGCGATTGACGGTATACGCAACCGAATGCAGGAAGTGTTCTATATCACGATTCCGTCGATGAAGCCGCAGATGCTCTTCGGCGCGGTAATGAGCATAGTGGGCGCGTTTCAAGCGGGCAACATCGGCGTGATGCTGACGGGCAGCAACCCGACGCCTATGTACGCCGCGCAGCTTATGGTCAACCACATTGAGGATTACGGCTTCGCGCGGTACGAGATGGGCTACGCGGCGTCGGTTTCCGTGTGCCTGCTTGGGATTATCTACGCGTTTTCGTATGTCACGCGCAAGCTTTTCACCGAAAAGGAGGGATGAACGTGGCGTCAGGCGGCGTGAAGATGAACCCCCGAAGGTTCAGCAGGAACCAGATTCCGATATATCTGTATATCATTCCGATCGCGGTGTTTATGGGCTTGCCGATAGTATACATAATAAACCACGCGCTGAAGCCGATGGACGAGCTGTTCGCGTTCCCGCCGCGTTTCTTTGCCGCGCACCCTACGTTCAATAACTTCTACAATCTGTTCGCGTCCGCCTCGAACTCAAGCATTCCCGTATCGCGCTATGCGTTTAATTCTATTATAGTGACAATCGCGGTTGTGTTTCTGTCGGTGTTCTTCAGCACGCTCGCGGGCTTCGCGCTGTCCAAAATGCGCTTCAAGCTTAAGTTCATGCTGTTTGAGGTGAACAACGCCGCGCTGATGTTCGTCGCGGTCGCGGTGTCCATCCCGCGCTATCTCACCATTGCGCGGATAGGCATACTGGATACGTATCTGGCGCACATTCTGCCGCTCATAGCGATGCCCGTCGCGCTTTTCCTGATAAAGCAGTTTATCGACCAGGTGCCCGACGCGCTGCTCGAAGCCGCGCAGATAGAAGGCGCGGGACCGTTCACCGTATACCGCCGCGTAATTATTCCGCTTATCAAGCCCGCAATCGCGACGGGCGCTATTCTGACATTCCAGCAGGTGTGGAACAACGTCGAGACCTCCAACCTGTTCACAAGTTCCGAGAGTATCCGCACGCTCGCGTTCTATCTGAATACGTTCAGCGCGGGCGGCGCGACAGGTTCGGCGAACGCGGTGCAGGGGCAGGGAATCGCGGCCGCGGCTTCCGTGGTGATGTTTATTCCGAATCTGCTGTTGTTCATCAACATGCAGTCAAGCGTAATGAACACGATGGCGCACAGCGGACTTAAGTAGGAGGAACGACGATGAGGAAGATTCGGATTGCCGTCCTTCTGCTGTTGCTGCTGGCGCTGCCCGCGCCCGCAGCGTTTGCGCAGACGCCTTATCTGACATACACGCGAAGCGGCGACGGCAGAATGTCGCGCACACAGACGGCATATGAACCGATTCGCACGATGGTGAAGTTCGGCGGCGAGTCGCTGAAGATGCCTTCCGATATTCGATTGGGGTTCGACGGAAACCTCTACATATGCGACAGCGGCAACAAGCGCGTTCTGGTTGTGACCCGCGAAGGCGAATTGGTGCGCGAGATAGGCGGCAGTAAGACGCTCAAGTCGCCGACCGGCGTATTCGTGACGAACGACGGGAACGTATACGTCGCGGACGAGAACGGACGCGCTGTCGTCGTGTTCGACGCGCAGGGCGAGGTTATCGCGGAATACGGGAAGCCGACGCATCCCCTGTTCGGCGCGACCGCTCCGTATAAGCCCGTCAAGGTCGTCGTGGACCGCAGGGGGAACCTTTATGTGAACTCGACGGGCAACACTAACGGCTTGGTTCAAATTGCGCCCGGAGCGGACGGCGGGGCGTTCCTGGGATACTTCGGCGCAAACACCACCAAGGTTTCGTTTATCACGCGGATTCGCAAGGCGATATTCTCCGACGAACAGCTCTCGCGGACTGCGGGCATCGTTCCGACCTCCGTCGTGAATATGAGCATAGACGCCAAAGGCATGATATTCACCGTCAGCCGAACGGGCGACGTCAACATGCTCCGCAAGCTCAACGTCGCGGGCAAGAACATTCTTCAGCCTGATTGGTACGACAACTATCCCGCGGCCGTCGCCACGGCGCAGAACGGAAACATATATGTCGCGAGCCAAAACGGCTACATAAACGAGTATACGTCGGAAGGCGAAATTCTGTTTGTGTTCGGCGCGTACGACGACGGACAGCAGCGCACGGGGCTGTTTAAGAGCGTATCGGGAATCGCGGTGGACGAAACCGATACCCTCTATGTTCTCGACGAGCAGAGCGGCGCGGTTGAAGTCTTCGCGCCGACGGAATTCTGCAATCGAGTGCACGACGCGTTCCAACTGTTTAACGACGGCAAGTACGCGGAAAGTAAAGCGTACTGGACTGACATACTGCGCATGAACAGCATGTTTTCCCACGCCGGCGTGGGTCTTGGCGAAGCGCTGTACCGCGAGGGGGATTACGCGGGCGCGATGACGGCTTTCCGCAACGGCGGCGCGGCGGAGGGCTATTCCGACGCGTTCTGGGAGATTCGCAGCGACTGGCTTCATAAACACATGGGGACTATCCTGATTGCCGCGGCTTCGCTTATCGTGTGCGCCGCGCTGCTCAAGCGCTTGAATCATCGCGTCAGGTTCACGCGTTTTATTCAGCCCGCGCTCGCAGCCGTTGCGGACGTGCCGATCGTGCGGAAGACGTCTTACGGATTCACGGTTATCAAGAATCCTTTCGACGCGGCTTACGGAATTTTGCGCGAGAGGAAATCGGGCTATGCCGCGGCCGCGGTTCTGATGGCGCTGTATTACGCGCTGTACGTGATGCGCAAGTACTTCTCGGGATTCCTGTTTAAAACGGTGCCTGACGGAGTTTACAACCTCGCGGGCGACTTCGCGGCGATTGCAGTCGTATATCTGCTGTTCGTCACATGCTGTTATTTGGTTTCGACGATTACCGAAGGCGAGGCGACTTTCCAAAGCCTGTGCGTCGGCACGGCGTTCGCGCTGATTCCCGTTCTGTTCGGAACGGCGATTCAGTTGGCGCTGACGAACGTGCTGACATATAACGAATCGTTCTTCATAACGCTGGTGGACGTCGTCGCTTACGGCTGGTCGGGACTGCTTCTGTTCCTGATGATACTTTACTTGAACGATTTCACGATAAAGAAAACCATCGCCACGGTATTGCTCACCGCGTTTACCGCGCTCGTGTTCGCCGCGCTGGCCTTCGTTGTATATATGTTAGTATCCCAATTGATTGACTTTGTGGTTTCCGTATACGGAGAGGTGGTGTATCGCTTTGTCAGGACGTAGGTTTGCGGCGCTGCTCGCGTTGTTCTGCGTAATCTGCGGCGCGCTTGGCGTATCCGCCGCCGCTGAACCCGAAGCGTCGGAAAAGTCGTCGGAAGAAGCGTCGGCGAAAGCGCCTGAAGGATATGAAATCGCGGCGCGAAGCGACGAGTGGACGCTGTATCTGAGGCGCGACACGCTCGCTTTAATAATGGAAAACAACGCGACGGGCGCGAGGATGCGTTCCACCGTGCCTGACGACGACCAAACCAAAGCCAACGCGAAGTGGAAGGCGTTCTATCGGTCAGGCATCGTGATGGAATATATCCAAGGCACTGTTATGGATTACCCGCAGGTGAACCTTGTCGATACGCCGAACGAGAAGGTGTTTGACTTTTTCGACGGGGGATTCTCGTGCGAGGTATATTATCCGACGCTCGGCATCGCGTATCAGGCGACCGTCACTTTGGACGGGAACGACGTTTGCGTATATATTCCGCAATCGGGCATAAGGGAGGAGCGTCCGAGCGAATACACGGTAAGCTCGTTCTATGTGTATCCGTTTATGGGTTACTCATACCTGGGCGAAAACGGCGGATACATGTTCATCCCCGACGGGCAAGGCGCGATTGTGGAACTCGAAGACAACGAGGGACGCTATCTCTCGCCGTATACCGCGACGGTTTACGGACCTAATGTCGGCATTGTTACAACCACGTCGGATACGCTGCTCGGCGACTTCGTGATGAACCAGAGCGCGGAACGGGCGATGATTCCCGTGTACGGCATGGCCCATGCGGACAGCCGAATGGCGTACGCGAGCGTAATAGAGGAAGGCGACGTATCCGCGGCGATTCAGGCGTCGTTCAACGGCGTATCCAACCTTCCGTTCGACTGGATAACCGCGAAGTATACATACCGCATGATGTATTCCCAGCAGACGGGGCCTTCTTCAGGCACCGTCAACCTTAGGACACAGCGCGCGAAACGCTTCGATATCCGCCAGCATTTCTTCTTCCTCAGCGGGGACGACGCGAACTACGCGGGTATGGCGAACGCTTACGGAAAGTTTCTGGACGAGCAGGGCGTGTTCGACCGCGCGGACGCGGCGCGCGCTTTTGACGTTGAAATCGACTTCGTGGGCGAAGAGCGAAAGAACGGTCTGATTGGCACTGCGGCGGTCGCGATGACTACGTTCGAGCAAGCGGAGAGTATCATAAGCGCTCTCAACGCGGACGGCGTCGCGCAAATACTCGGCGTATACAAAGGCTGGAACGAAAACGGAATCACTGGAGGCCGGCCGACGGTTTCTTATGATCCGAGCGGCGCGCTTGGCGGGAAGCGCGGACTCTCGCAGTTCATCGAGACCGCGAACGCGCTTAACACCGTTGTCTGCTTGGACACAAACCTGTCGGAGCTGGTGCCTGACACGCATCGTATGCTCGCGTACAGCGCGCTGAAGAAGATTGACACCGGCACATACCGCCGACCGCTGTACGGCAAGGTATACGAAGGAACGCAGCTTCTTCTCACGCCGCAAAAGTCGCTTGAGCTCGCAGCGTCGCTTGACAAAGACTACGCGGCAAACGGCGTGCGAAGCGTATCGCTGTCAGGCGTGACGGAATTGGTGACGGATTACTCTTTCCAAAACACATACTACGACAGCGGAGACAGCGCGCGGTTCTACGGCGAGACCGCTGAGTTACTCGGCGAAGAGCGCACGCTTGCGCTGAACAAGCCCAACGCGTACCTCTGGCGCTATGCCGATATGCTTGTCGATATGCCGATCGGCAGCTCAAGCTACAGATACACTACGCGCGAAGTTCCGTTTCTGGCGATAACGCTGGCGGGGCGAATGCCGTTCTACGCGGAATATGTGAACGATCAGGCGAATTCGCGCCGCTTCTTCCTGCAACTGGTGGAGCAAGGCGCAAGGCCCGCGTTCCTGATAAGCGACGAAGACCCCGTCGCGCTGATGGACACGGACGCGCTTGACATATATTCGTCGCGGTTTGAGCTGTACCGCGAGATGATCGTGTCGTGGTATAAGGAATTATTTGTTGTGCATGAGGCGACGCAAGGCGGCGCGATTACGCGCCACGCGCGCGAAGGCGATTGCGCGACGGTTAAGTATGAGAACGGAACGACGATCTATATCAATTTCGGACAGACGACTTCGTATGTCGGAGGTTTTGCGCTGGATGCGCTCTCATATAAGGTGGTGGCGGCGAATGGCAAGTAAGAAGCGCGCGCGGAACCCGCACGATAAGCATCGTCTGTCGGGGCGCAGACTGCGCGAATGGGGCTACGGATACGTGTTCATACTGCCGTGGGCCGTCGGTATATCGGTGTTCTTTCTGTACGCGTGCGCACGGTCGATACAATACGCACTGAGCGACGTTCGTCTGACAAACGGGCTTTCGATAACGTACCAAGGCTTCGCGAACTTCGTGAACATATTCACGACCGACAATACGTTCCCCGTCGCGCTTATGTCGTTCGCCACGGGCTTGATTCTGCGGGTGCCGATAATCGTCGCGTTCGCGCTGATAATGGCGCTGCTGCTGAACAGCAAGATACGCGCGCGGGCGCTGTTCCGCGTCGTCTTCTTCCTTCCCGTAATCATCGCCACGGGGCCTGTTATGGATGAACTTACAAGGCAAGGCGTAGCGAGCGTTCCCATGGTAAATCAGGCGACGATAGGCGCGCTGCTGGGCACTCTGCCGCAGTGGATAGGCGAACCGATTCAGGAGCTGTTCTCGTCGCTGATACTTATCCTGTGGTATTCGGGCGTTCAGATTCTGATATTCATCGCTGGCTTGCAGAAGGTGCCTAAGGATGTTTACGAGGCGGCGCGGATAGACGGCGCGTCCGCGTGGGAATCGTTCTGGAAGGTGACGCTGCCTACGGTGAAGCCGATGATTCTGCTGAACGCGGTGTACACGATAGTCGCGCTGGCGACCTCGGGGCAGAACGAAATAATAACGATGATATACGATAATATGTTCAACTCCGCGGTAAGGCGCGGATACGGCTATGCCGCGGCGATGGCTTGGGCGTACGCGCTGGTGGTAAGCGCGGCGCTCGCGGTCGCGTTCCTGCTGCTGCGCGACAAGTCCGACAGAAAAGTTGTATACGAGCAGCGGCGAATCGTCATGAAGGGCGGGTATTATAATGACGGCAAGCAATAAAGCGCTGCGCGCGAAGCGGATACTGCTCGGCGGAAACGAGCGGCGCGGCTTGCTGCTCAATATCGCGGTGTACGCGCTGCTGATACCGATAGCGTTTATATTCATATATCCCATTTTGTATATGCTGACGACAAGCCTTATGCCCAAGGAAGATTTGCTGGACAGCTACACAAAGTGGATTCCTTCATCCGTTTATCTGAAGAATTACACGGACGCAACGCTCACGCTTGATTACTGGAAGTCGCTGTTTAAGAACCTTCAGATAGCGATACTGCCGACTATCGCGCAGACGCTCATCTGCTCGATGGCGGGCTACGGCTTCGCGCGGTACAAGTTCCCGCTGAAGACTATGTGGATGGGCGTACTCCTGCTGTCGTTCCTGCTTCCGCCTCAGCTTACGATTATGCCCAACTATGTGCTGTTCGGCAGGCTTCAGCTTACGGGAAAGATATGGGCGTTCATCGTGCCCGCGCTGCTTGGCGTGGGATTCAAGGCCGCGCTGTGCGTCCTCATATTCTACAACTTTCATCGGCAGATTCCCTCTTCGCTGATTGAAGCCGCGGAGATTGACGGCGCGACGAACCTGGGCGCGTATTTCAGAATCGCGCTGCCGCTTTCCGCGCCCGCCGTCGTCGTCGTCGTGCTGTTCTCGTTCGTGTGGTATTGGAACGAAACATACCTGACGCAGGTTTATTTGGGCTACGCCAGCTCGCGCGTGGGCGGGCTTACTACGCTTATGCTGGAGCTTGGCAAATTCCAAGCCAGCTATGAGTCAATATATTCTGTGCTGGAAGCCTCTCCGAACAGGCTGAACGACGCCATCCGAATGGCGGGCACGATGATTTCCATTGTGCCGCTGCTGCTGGTATACCTCGTTTTGCAGCGTCAGTTCATTGAAAGCGTGGACAAAGCGGGAATAACGGGAGAGTAACGACCGTTATTATATATACGTAACAATATTAAGGAGGACTATCATGAAAAAGGTTTCACTGGTTCTGGTTCTGCTGATGCTGACCGCTATGATGCCGGGTTTCGCAGGCGCGGCCGAGCTGAACACGACCGACCCCATCACGCTGACTTATTCGGTGTGGGACAGCTACGAGATGTACGAATTCCTGGCGCAGAAGTTTGAGGAGCTGCATCCCAATATCGACGTGCAGATACTCCAGCTCGGCGGCACGGACGTGTACATGTCCAACCTCACCAACCTCGCGGCGGAAGGGAAGTTCCCCGACGTATTCCAGCACCTCAATCTGGATTCCTGCATCATCAACGGCTGGTTCGCGGACATCACGGAGTATGTCGAGGCTGACGAGGAATACCAAAACGGTTACTATAAGTCATTGCAGGACATAGGATATTTGGACGGCGAGCGCTGCTTCTTCATCGCCAACAAATATCTGCCTATCACCGTTTATCTTGACGAAGCGGTATTTGAAAAAGAAAACGTACCCATGCCCGAACCCGACTGGTCGTGGGAGCAGATGATTGAACTGATGGAAACGATGACGCGTCCCGACCTGGAAATCTGGGCGTACAACTCGTTCCTCGGCATTCTTTCCATCGGACCTGTCGCGCTGACTGACGGCGCGCTGGCGGAATTCGGCTGGGACGGAGAAGCTTATCACTTTGAGGAAGGCTGGGCGGAATCGATTGCGCAGGAAGCGGATTTCCGCCGCATGAACTACCGCGCGGACAGCGACCCCAACTATGCGGCGCTGATGGGCGACGTATGGGCGGGACAGTCGGGACATGTCGCGATTCAGCATGACGCGTGGTGGACAATGAACAACATATACACCCAGTCGGACGCGCTTGAGCGCGGACTGCGCATGGTTCCCTACGCGCCGCCCGCAAGCGAAACCGTCGAGGACTCAAACGCGCTGGCGTTCGTCGACTTCGGCGCGGTGTCTTCTTCATGCAAAAACCCGCGCGAAGCGTTTGAGCTTCTCAAATTCATGAGCTACGGCAAAGACGGCTGGTTCGCTGAAATCGAAGGCTTCGCGACGCTGGTAAACGAAGCGGGCGAAAAAATCTACCGCCTGCCCGACTGCGTTCCGCTTACCGAGGATGAGGAAGTTTGGGCGGCGTTCCGCACGCTGTTCGACGACAGCCCCTATTGGGACGGTTACTTCGCGGGACTGCACCGCCCCGTTTCGCTCGGCGGCGTAGCTATCCCGGGCTTCAACACGTTCCTTTCCGAAGTGTACAACGGAAGCGACTACAACGGCGTGATAGGAATCGAAGCCGCGGTGTTTGAAGGCGTCGCCGATCCGTACGATTACGCGGATACGCTGAACGCCAAGGGGCGCGAATACTACGACGCCGTTATGGATGAATTCTACGCGGTGTACGGCAAGTAACACATAAGGCATACCTGAGCGCAGAGGCGGTGCTTCTGCGCTCAGGCTGTCGACAAAAGCACATAGTGTTGTAAAGGGCGGGCGACCGAATCCCACCCCGCCAAATCTGCGGATTTGGCGGGGACCCCGAAGGCGGTCGCCCCTACATGATGTTGGCTATCGGCATACAGGAATACAATATGCTGTAGGGGCGAGCCCCCGGCTCGCCCGCATACAAAACAATCGTTTGTCGATAGCCCGAACCGAGCGCAGAAGCGGTGCTTCTGCGCTCATTGTTTGTTAACGAGGCGGCGTAAATGCTCCGCACAATGACAGTTCAAGATTTGATGCGCAGTTTATTTGAAACGCGTAATCTTGGTTACGCTTTCATCAAAAGCGCCCTCTTCGACTTCCGTCGCCTCCGGAATCCGAATGTTACTTAGTCTGGCGCATTTTATAAATGCGCCTTTTTGAATATAAGCGACCGAACTTGGTATACTTACTGTTATCAAATTGTTGCAGCCGCCAAACGCATTCTCTCCTATGCTCTTAACTGAATCGGGTATTATTACTTCGGCAAGCTTCGAGCAATTGGCGAAAGTGTTCTGCCAAATATGTTCCACACGGTCCGAGATAGTTATTTGGGTCAAACCGCGGCAAGCTTGGAATGCGTACTCTCCAATGCTTACAACCGAATCGGGTATAACTATGCTCGTGAGGCTGCTGCAGTCACTGAATGCGAATGCTCCTATATTTGTTACGCTTTCAGGTATTGTTATGCCGCTCAAGCTGCCGCAATTATAGAACGCCGCGCGTCCGACGTTTTCGAGCGAATCAGGGAGGGTTATGCTTTTCAGACCGGTACAGTTGCTGAACGCGTAAACTCCGATATAGGTAACTGAAGCAGGGATAGTTACAGCGGTTAAACCGCTGCAATGAGAGAATGTTTGCTCTTCTATGGACGTAATCGAATTGGGGAGGGTTATGCTTGTCAGGCCGGTGCAGCCGTAGAACGCGCTCGGCCCGATATAGGTCACGGAATTCGGAATAGTTATGTTGGCTAAACTGACACAATCATAGAACGCTAGCTCTCCGACGGTATTGATTGAATTTGGCAAAGTAATATTGGATAATTCGCCGCAATGCTCGAACGCCCGTTTTCCGATACTTACGACGGTTCTGCCGTCAAGTGTCGCGGGTATATCCAACGATTTCGCCGAACCTGTATACTTTGTGATTTCAACAGTGCCGTCGCTATTGACGGAATATTCTAAACCGATACTCTTGGCGTCCACTGATTGAGGGGTTGGGGTGGGTACAGACGATGATATGGCTATCACATCAGACGTTGAAGGATGCGGTCTCTCGCCGAATAGCAGAAAACAAAATACACCTATGAACGCAATGGAGCCTATTCCGATCAGCAATTGACGCATGTGCTGCTTAAAAAAAGACGCATGTCTTGATCCTAAGAACAGAATCAGCACGAATATGCAGATTGCTAAAATAGTCGAAATTATTATAAATCCATTGCGGTCATGCTGCCACAACTGCCTGAAGTTGAGGAGAGCGTCAACTATATTTTTGATGGTAGCAAAGAAAGCATCCATATGTTTGAACCTCATCAAGCGCATTTTACATACATAAATTCTACAGGAATGCTGTTAATCTGTCAACAAATCAATTCACACCTTTGCGAATCAGGCAAGCCCCCACATTATTGCAGGGCTGAACGCAGAGATAGTGCTTCTGCGCTCATTGTTTGTTATAATATGCGTGAATCGGAACATCACAATCGTTCGCAGAAAAGGAGGCGCGTCATGTCGGAAAAACTGTCGCTCGTAAAGCCCCGAGAGGAATTCATTGAGGAAATACGCGCATTCCGCCAAGAAGTAATCGATGTCGATGACGGGCTTTTTCATGGCGTGAGCGCTTTGGATGATTTTGAAGATATAAGCGCTTGGATACGTCAGTGCCGTTTAATGGAGAGCAGCGAAACCTTGCCCAATCCTGATTGGGTTGACGCGGATGAGTTTATGCTGGTCCGTGAAGCCGACAGCCGCATACTCGGCATGATAAATTTGCGGCATCGCCTTAACGAGTATCTGGCCGAGATCGGCGGGCATATCGGATATATGGTGCGTCCGTCGGAACGCCGAAAAGGATATGGCAAAGCCATGCTCGCGCTTTGCCTCGACGAGTGCCGCGAACGCGGTCTTGATCGTGTTATGATTTCGTGCGACGCGGATAACGAGGGAAGCAGACGCACAATTCTCTCATGCGGCGGTGTTTTCGAGCGAAGCGCGGTTGTTGATGGCGGTGTCATTGAACGATACTGGATTAGCTTGCGCTAACCCATCATTGCTTGGGTGTTTTCCGGGAAGTTGGAGGTAATCGGTATGCGGTTGATTCTTGCCAATGAATCTCACATTTTTGGAATTAAGTGTCTGCTAACCCGCAACTTTGACGAAGTATTATCAAAGGCGCATTCACCTGAAATTGTTAAGAAATTTAAGGAAGAGCTTTCGACTGAAAATTTAACGCTTCAGCTTTCCCGTAAGAAAGTATATGTTATGGTAGATGACGCAACCGTTATCGGAACCGGCGCGTTTGCCAATTTCGGAACAAGGGAACAGCCTAAATGGTCAGTTTCCAATTTGTATGTTTTACCTGAAAATCATCGTCAAGGAATTGGAAAACAACTCATTGAGCGGCTGATACAAGACGCGCAATATGAATCCGCGAAAGAATTGCATGTTCCGTCAAGCAGAAACGCGGTTGGGTTTTATCAAAAGATGGGATTTGTGATTGATTCCGCGCAGCCGGATTTTGCTGATGAAATCACATGGATGACATTGGCGCTCGGGTGAATATCACTGTTTCCGCTGAGAGCGTCCTGATTTCTTTCTTTTGAAAAATTAACAATTAACGTGAGAATTTCCATAATCTGACCATATAACGCGGCTGAAATGCCCTCCCTTCCAACGCGTGGAAATATTGTAAGACGCTCCTTAAGCCGCCTTCATACGACGATCCCGCGCGCTTGCCATAACACTCCGCTTTTGATATACTGGTCTTAATAAGGAGGCGGCATGCTGAAGAAAAACACAAAGTCTGCTATCCGCGCAAAAGCGAACCGCCGATATAAAAGCAGCGTATTTGCCTCCTACTTCTCGGAGACGAACGAACGTCTCATTGAGGTATACAATGCCTTCTCGAAAGTCGCGTATCCGACGAGCACGCCTATAGAGATAAACACAATAGACAACGCACTGTTCTACGGGTTCATCAATGATGTTTCGTTCGTCCTGAACGACCTGCTGATTGTCATGATAGAACATCAGAGTACGTGGAATCCCAATATGCCGTTCCGTATTCTGCTTTATCTTGCGGAGATTTTGAAACGATTGTATCACGACCCGAAGCCGTTCTATAAGTCGACGCTGCAAAAGATTGATAAGGTGCGCTGCTTCGTTCTATATAATGGAACGGAGGATCGACCCGATGTAAGCAAGCTTCGATTATCTGACGCTTTCAAAGAAGTGATCGAGGACATTGACGATCCGGAGTTGGATATACAGTTAGAGTTGGTTGTTCCTGTCTATAATATCAGCGCGGGCAGAAACTTGAAAATTCTGGCGAAGAGTAAGTCGCTGCAGGAGTATTCATTGTTTACCGCCAAAGTTAACGAGGAGAAAGAAAGCGGAAAAGAATTGACCGACGCCGTTGAGGCGGCCATAAAATACTGTATCGCGCATAATATAATGTCGGACTACTTATCTGTACACGGAACGGAGGTGCGAAGCGTGTTGATGCAGGAGATGTCTATTAAGGATATTGCTGACGTAAAGTTTAACGAAGGCGTTGAAGTTGGCGAGGCAAGGGGCGTAGCTATGGGCATGATTAATGAGCGCAGGAAAATGGCAATCACGATGATTCAGCGCAACTTCCCTGACGAGCTTGTTGCTGATTTGACGAATCTTCCAATTGCAGAGGTTCGACAGCTTAAATGATTCGCAATCCGCAAATCAATCGGCAATCACATGATAATTCCGCTTGGTTTAGCTGAAACGCAGGATTCTCATTCCATAGCTCATTATGTCAACTCACCAAGCCTTAGGAAGATGCAGGTATAGCAAGTGAGGTACGCAATGCTATCCGATATTCACGGGAATCTGCCGGCGCTCGAAGCGGCGCTGACGGATGCCCGCTCCTGCCAACCTGATATGTACCTGTTTCTTGGTGATTATATCCGCGACTGTCCTTGGCCAAACGAGGTTGCGCGGTTGATTCGCGGTTTGCCTAACGCTGTCGTCATTCGCGGCAACAACGAGGGCTATTTGCGTTCTATGCGCCATGAGGATCAAGCGACATGGGTGCATGACCAATATTCACTTATATACTGGAACTACAGAGCCTTAACTTCCGAAAATCTTGAATACCTCGCTGCGCTGCCTGAGACCGCGCAAATTGAGGATTCAGGCGAAACGATACGCCTTTCGCATACCTCTTCGATTTTTCACAGGAAACCGAAGCTCCGACTCTTTCATACAAGCGGGTATCGCGCTTTGCGCGAAACAAAACCTTTTTCGCATGAAGAGTATTTGAAAATCGCCCGCGCGGCGGTTATTGAATGCGAGAACGCATATAATGAGATGCTTGCGCTGCCAAAGGGTGTCTATTTGTTTGGTCATAGTCACTTGCAATTCCATATGGAAATGGACGGGCGTTGGTTCATCAATCCCGGCTCCTGCGGTATTTCTCTGGATTTTGATAACACGGCGGCGTATGCGATACTGGAACGTACATCCGGCGGCTGGCGGGTTGAAGAGCGTCGGGTGACGTATGATGTTGACGGCACTGTGCGCCGCCTTCGCGCGTCAGGGCTGCATACCGACGCACCGGCGTGGTGTCGGATAATCGAACAGCAGTTATTAACCGCTAAAGAATATATGAGTCCGTTCCTTATGCATGTGGAGGAAACGGCCCGACGGCTTGGTGAACAGAAGCGGCCTGTGAGCAATGAGGTTTGGTCGGAAGCTGTGAAGAATTGGCGTATGGACTAATTACGATTCATGCTTCAGAATTGCGGTTTCCTTAATATATTAGCAGCCGCGCTCTTGCGCATTATGTTCGTCGCTTGATGCCCGTTTGGATTCAATATACGGAAATCGTCTTCTCAAGACGGATTATCACGCCCGCCCGCAGATGCATATACTGATTGCAAGCGGCGTCTGAAGCTATCCGTGATAATAAATTAATCGGAGATAAACGACATGTACTACCAACCATGGTGCGCATATGACAATTACAACTATAATTATTGCGGGTGGAGCTGCTGCGGCGAATATAACTACTGCATCACGCCTTACTGCTGCGACAGCCGCAACGGAAACAACAGCGGCGGTGGGGGCGGCGGCGGAACTAACCCGACGGGGCTTCCGCCGAACATCGTTATCGGATACTGGGAGAACTGGCCAAGCACACCGAACCTGCGGCTGCGAAACGTCAGCGATAAATGGGACGTAGTCGTCGTTTCCTTCGCGCTTGCAAATGGCAGCGCCGCGGAATTCACACCCGACCCTTCGCTTTACGCGAACGAGCAGCAATTCATCGACGACGTAAAGTTTCTTCAAGCAAGAGGGCAGAAGGTTATCATCTCGCTGGGCGGCGCGACAGACAACACGTTCACCATAACGAACACTGCGCAGCGCGACTCTTTCGCAAACAGTCTTATCAGCATAATCAACAGATACGGCTTCGACGGTCTGGATATAGACATCGAACACAACGCGGCGACGGGGCAAGACCCGATGCTGGTCGACGGCGAAACCTCCATCACATCGCCGACCAAGCCGTTCAACCAATATATAATAAACATTCTGCGCACCGTGAAAGCCGCGATGAGCAGCGGCTTCATTTTGTCTGTCACGCCGGAATTCCCATATGTGCAAGGCGGCGCGCAAACATGGGGCTCGTACAACACTCCGGGGCAAGGTATATACGGCGGCTATCTCGCGCTGCTGAACGGTATCCGAGACATTATAACATATATCGCGCCGCAGTATTACAACAACGATTTGGAAGACTACGCGGCATTGGGCATTGACAACAGGTACGACGCCGATATGCTTGTTCGCATGACAAAAGCGCTTATAGACGGGTTCCATGTGAAAGACCACGGATTCTTCCAAGGCTTCCCGCCAAGCCGGGTCGTGTTCACCGTTCTGCAAAAACAAGCGGGCAGAAATTGCAGCTTCCTTGCGTCTGTGCCCGGCGGGCAGGATTGCGGCGCGATGCCCGTCTCAACATACGAAACAGCGCTCGCAACGCTTCTTGCGGAATATCCGGACTTCCGCGGCATAGGCACGTGGTCGATAAACATTCCGCTTCGCGAAGGCGGCGCGGACGATTTCGCGGACAAAATTCACGCGGACGTTATAGACCCGCTTGCTCGCGGCGCCGCGCCTGAAATATCTTCTTCCGAGGAATACCAAACGCGCCACGCCGCACGTACCGCGCAGGCTCCCGCAGCCGCAAAGCTCGTTGACGATTTCCCTCAAACATATACCGCCAGACATGCCAAGTTGAAGTATAATGTTTATGCGCGGAAGGTCGGGTACTGGAGGAGACGAGAGAATAGTTCGTTGTATCTTGCACCGCAATCGGGTATACTGTATCCGAAAGGTGATTGATAAATGACGCACACCATTGAGACCATTCGCCGCCTCAGTATACCCGTCGCGCAGGATTACGGCGTAAAAAAGCTGGCGCTGTTTGGTTCATATGCATCTGATAAAAATCGAAGCGACAGCGACGTCGACTTGCTTATCGAAAAAGGAAAAATAACAGGGCTGTGGGAATACGCTGCGTTTGTGTCGAAACTTGAGCAGGTTTTGGGCACGCATGTTGACGTGCTGACTTACGATTCCGTTGCGGACGCTTTCGCGGGGGAATCCGTCGGAAACGAGGTGGTTCTTTATGAAGAGTAGGCTAACATTTAATTGTGCAGCATGTTACTAATCATCTGAAGCGAATTAATGAGAAACCACGGGCGACCGTCCTCGGTCGCCCCAGGCTGTCGACAAACGATTGTTTTGTATGCGTGCGGGCGAGCCGGGGGCTCGCCCCTACAGCATATTGAGTTCCTGTATACCGATAGCATACACCCTGTAGGGGCGATTTCCCGGGGTCCCCGCCAAATTTGCGAATTTGTCGGGGTGGGTCCAATCGCCCGCCTTACGATCGTACGACCCGCCATAACGTAGGTTGCATGCAATATTACATGTAACGCACAATCATCCGCGATGAAACGGGTCATACGCGTAACAGGCGGGCAATTGGATACATATTGCGCCCTTCCAAATATATCTTCCTTGAATACAGACAGATTAACGCTTGTGAATCGTTTTATTACGTATGAACTCCATTGCGTTAATCTGCTTATTCTGAAGGTGATTATATTGGATAACCTCTCCGACCTGTTCTTCGCCGCGCTGCGCAACTGGTTTCGCTCGCTCACCGATTCCGTCTGGCAAGCCGTAAAGGGCGGCGGCGTAAACGCGGGCTTTCCCATATCAAGGCTCGTCACCGCGATAATCATCATCGCGGCGGTCTGCGTCGCGCTCGACTGGCTGTTCTACATCCTGCGCTGGCGTCCGCACCGCGTATGGATTTCCAACATGCGCCGCAGGCGGCGCGGCGGCGGGCTGTCCGTCGAAACCGCGCCCGCGATGGCTTACGCGGAAGACGCGGCGGAAAACGACGCGCAGTTTGAATATGAACCGCGGCAGTATTTCGACGATATGGACGGATTGGAAGACCTTGCGGAGCCCGAAATCGATACGGACGAGCTTATGTTCGCGAGCGACGCGGATTATTCCGCGGAAGAGTATGAAGTGCCGCAGAGCGGAGAATACCAAACGGGCGGCGCGCAGGACTATGGCTATCCCGTTCAGGTGGAGGAAGTCGCGCCTGTTTCTTCTTATGTAAGCGAACCTGTATATGAAGAAGAGGCGGCGCGGCAGGAAGACGCGTACGGCGGGAATCTGCGCCCGCGTTTCTTCCCGTTCAGACAGCGCAGACAGCAAGGCGAGATACTTACGGTCACAGGCAAGCCCGCCAAGCGGCGCGGTTTGTTCAACCTGGTCGACGACCCCGACGAAGCGATATCGGGATTGCCGCCGCTCGCGGAATCCGACGGGTTCTATCAGCCGGCCATGCCCGCCGCGGAATATGATGAAGATGAGTATGACTTTGTGGCGGAACCGCTGACAGACGATATAATTGATGAAGAACCGGGCGAGGACAATGTGTTTCCGTTATGACAAACTATTTGGATGAGCTGGGCGGCGCACGAATAAATGTATACCTCGGCGGATACGGCTGCGGCAAGACGGAGCTTGCGCTTGACGCGGCGCTGCGGATTGCCGCGCCGGGACGTAAGGTTGCGCTGATAGACGTGGACATCGTGAACCCGTACTTCCGTTCGAGCGATAAACGAGTGTGGCTTGAGTCGCAAGGAGTGCGCGTTATCGCGCCTGTTTACGCGATGACGAGCGTCGACACACCGGTGCTGTCGCCCGCAATCAAGTCCGTGTTCGACGGGCGGGACGAGCGCGCCGTGTTCGACGTAGGCGGCGACACGGCGGGCAGCGCGGTGATCGGCGGCTATGCGGAACGCATCCGCGAAAGCGAGTCGCGCGTGTGGTATGTAATCAACACGAGCCGTCCGCTTTCTGAAACCGCGGAAGACAACGTCGCGCGCATAAATGAGATTTGCCTGCGCTCGCGCCTGCGGCCCGACGGACTCATCCACAACACAAACCTGCAACACGAGACCGCGCCGGAGGTTCTGATTGATTCATTCCGAATAATCGAACAAATCAGCGAACGGACGGGCATACCCGTCGCCGCCGTAACGGGCGAGGCGCGGCTGGCCGCGCGGCTGCCGAACGGTATGCGTGGGTTATTTGTCGGGATTGGCAGGAGGACTGTGTATTCGTTTATATAATAATCGGTTGTCCCGTTCGCAGAACTTCGCTGATAAACCCGCCGCTTTCCTTTGCGCGGTCAAGCAGAATCGGTTCGATGTATGTGCTTATTTTCCAGGTAAGCCCCGCCAAACGCGTGTATGTTTGAAACCAGTCCTGTTCCAGCCCATTAAAAATTACGGCGATGTCAATATCGCTGTCCGCCCTCGCGTTGCCTTTTGCATACGAACCGTACAGCACGACTTGCTCCGGATTCATTTCTTTATAAACCGCGCGGGCGTACTCACGCGCATACGCTAAAGCCTGCTCTTTATCCATTTGAACAAATCCTCCGTTCTGGTAAGAAGCGATTTGCAATAAGACTCTTTCATCATATGAGACATCTCGAACTGCTCAGAAGGATAACGCGCTTCAAGATTCATCGGAAACAGCTCGTTTAGAATAGCTAGTTGCTCATCTGACAGTGAACCTTCAAGCCCGCCCAACTCTGCTAACCGCATAAGATTATGTATTCGCGGCGGGATTTCTCCCGGTTTGGCAATCAATGCTTTTAGGCTTTTCTCAATTACCAAGTGGCAGAAAAACGCCATATGCAAATATCGACCGCCCTTGAAAAGCCAATTGGCAGTTTGGATATCGTCTTCAGCAGAAACGATCCAATATGATGGATTATCAGCGTTCAATCACTTATTTCTCCCAACATTATTTCAATACTATTATACCAAAATGTGTTTATAAAAACAACCTACCTCTCCCCCTTATCATAAGGCACGCCGCTCGCCCGCGGCGCATGGCTGCTGCGGCTTGAGAACGCCAGCACGATAAGCGTCATTATGTAGGGTATCATCTTGTAGATGTCGCTCGGGATGGGCAGGCTCTTCAGGAACGGGATGCCCGAATACGCAGACGCGAGCGTCTTCATTATGCTGAAGAAGAGCGCGGCGACGAATATGCGCATCGGCTTCCACTGCCCGAATATCAGTACCGCGACCGCGAGAAAGCCGTAGCCCGACACGGTGGCGTTGAAATCCGTCGAGGTGGGTATCACGAACACCAATCCGCCAAGCCCCGCGAGCGCGCCTGAGATGAGTACGCCCGCGTAGCGAATCTTGTACACGTTTACGCCGACGGAGTCCGCCGCCTGCGGGTGTTCGCCGCAAGCGCGAAGGCGCAAGCCGAACCTTGTTTTGTAGAGGACGACCCACGCGGCGGCGAGTATGGCGAAGCCGATGAACGTCGTTATATATGTGTTCTGGAACAGGAGCGGTCCGATTACGGGAATATCCGCGAGATACGGCACGGCGCGGATGCGGAACGTATTGTTGAACTGCACCTGCTGCACGTGGTTGCTCTGCGCCATTCTGGCGATGTAGATGGCCAGCGCGGGCGCCGCCATGTTGAGCGCGGTTCCCGATATGGTTTGGTCGGAACGAAGGCGGATGGACGCGTAGGCGTGAGGCAGCGAGAACAGCATTCCCGCGGCGATTGAGATGAGTATCGCAAGCAGAAGCAAGCCCTGCCCGCTCATCACGTTCTGGAGCGTGTTAATGAAGAAGATTGCGCAGAACGCGCCGATAACCATTATGCCCTCCAGCGCGATGTTCACGACGCCGCTGCGCTCGGAGAACATTCCGCCGAGCGCGACAATAAGAAGCGGCACCGCGAATATCCACATCTGCTGAATCAAGAACGAGAACGTTTGCATGAAGGAATTCATTGTAATGTCTCCTTAGTCTCAAAGATTAACGGCGGGCGACCTCCGATCGCCATAGGCTGTCGACAAAAGCCCTTTGCGTTGTAAACCGCGGGCGAGCCGGGGGCTCGCCCCTACATGGGGTAATCTATCGGTATACAGGAATGCAATATGCTGTAGGGGCGAGCCCCCGGCTCGCCCGCGGTTATCAATACATCGTCCGCCATCATACAAAACAATCGTTTGCCGACAGTCCGGGCGACCTCCGACAGCCCCTACTTTTTTGCCGAAACCAATCCCGCCATAACCTGCTTCATCATCAGCGCGAACGCGGAGAAGTAGATTATCACGGCGATAATTATGTCGATGATTTCCGACATGTAGTTGAGCCGTTGCAGATAGTACCCGCCCTGCGTTATATACGCCACGAACAGCCCCGAGAAGATTATCCCTATCGGGTTTGACAGACCGAGCAGCGCGACGGGGATTCCGTTGAACCCCTGCGCGGACAGCACCTCGATTACGTGGATGTGCAGACCGCTTGCGGGGGCGAGATACATAAGCGCGCCCGCGCCCGCGGCAAGAGCGCCCGCGACTGTCATAGACAGCATTATCCCGCGCTTTTCCTTTATGCCCGCGTAGCGGCTCGCGTCCTTGTTGAAGCCGCAGGCACGAAGCTCGTAGCCGAGCACCGTTTTGTTCAGCAGAACATATATGACTATTGCGAGAATGACTGCGATGAGTATTCCGCCGTTCACGCTTGAGATATCCATATATCTTCCCTTGAGGTTGTAGAACACCTTGTCCAAGCCGAGCTTGGGAATCGCCGCCTGCCCGATGTTCACGGTCTGGTTCTTCAGTTGGTCGTAGGTGTTCGTGTTCTTTATCGTGAAGTTGACGAGATACATCCCTATATAGTTGCACATTATGCACGCGATAACCTCGTGCACGTTGAACAGCGCCTTGAACAGCCCCGGGATCGCGCCCCACACCGCGCCCGCCAGCATTGCCGCGATAAAGCAGACCACCCACAGAATCGGCTGCGGAACGAACGCGCAGTTGACGGCGGTCCATATTCCGACGAACGCGCCGACGATAAGCTGACCCGGCGCGCCGATGTTGAACAAGCCCGTCTTGAACGCGAACCCGACGGACAGACCCGTCATGATAAGCGGCGTGGCGTAATAAAGAACGTTGCCGATTCCCTTGAAGCCGTCGGAGAATCCGCCCTTCATGATTGTCCATATGCCCGCGAACGCCTGCGACGGGTTGCTGACAAGCAGGATGAAGAACCCGAACAGCAGACCCACCGCTATCGCGGCGAGGGACGACATTACGCTGGCGAACGCGGGAGCGGACAGTATGCGCGTTATTTTCTTCATAGAAACTCCTATAAATAAAAAATTAACAATGAAAAATGAAAAATTAATGGTTATAAGCTTTAGATTACAGACACTTAATTTTTCATTGTTAATTTTTCATTGTTCATTCTCTTGCTCCCCGCCATATACAGCCCCAGTTCCTGCGCGGTCGCGTCCTTCGCCTGCAAATCCGCCACGATTTCACCCTCGTACATCACAAGGATTCTGTCGGACAGGTTCAGCACCTCGTCCAGTTCGAGCGAAACCAGCAGGACCGCTCGACCCGCGTCGCGCGCGTCCAATATGCGGTGGTGTATGTATTCTATCGCGCCGACGTCCAATCCGCGCGTCGGCTGAACCGCAATAAGAACGCTCGGCTCTTCGCCCATCTCGCGCGCGATTATCGCCTTTTGCTGGTTGCCGCCCGACAGGCTTCTCGCAATCGTTCTGCCGCCCTGTCCGCTGCGCACGTCGAAGTCGCGGCAAAGCCTGTCCGCGTGTCCGCGGAACACCGTGCGCGAGAGGAAGCCGCGCCGCTGGAACGGATGCCTCCAATAACTCTTGAGGGCCATGTTGTCTTCAAGCGTGTAATCCAAAACAAGACCGTGCTTGTGCCTGTCCTCGGGAATGTGCGACAGACCGAGCGCGTTGCGCGCCCGAACGTTCGCGCGGCTTATATCCTTGCCGTTCATCGTGACCGCGCCGTGTTCAAGCGGAAGAAGACCCGTCAGCGCGTAGACCAATTCCGTCTGTCCGTTGCCGTCTATTCCCGCGACGCAGACTATCTCGCCGCGGCGCACGTCGAAGCTTACGTCCTTCACCTTGGGCTTGTGCCCGCGCTTCGTTCCCGCGGTCAAGCCGCGCACGGAGAGCGCGCTTTCCCGGGAAGGCTTCGCCGCGTTCTTGTCGAGGGTAAACTCCACCTTGCGCCCGACCATCATCTCGCTCATCTGTTCCATGGAAGTTTCCGCCACGTTCACCGTGCCGATATACTTTCCCTTGCGCAGAACCGTGCAGCGGTCCGCGACCTGCTTTATTTCAGCCAGCTTGTGAGTGATGAAGAGGATGGACTTGCCTTCCGCCGTGAGGTTCTTCATGATGTGCATGAGTTCCATTATCTCTTGCGGGGTGAGAACCGCCGTGGGTTCGTCGAAGATGAGTATCTCGTTCTCGCGGTAGAGCATCTTCAGAATCTCGACGCGCTGCTGCATTCCGACAGTTATATCGGAGATGAGCTTGTCGGGGTCTACGGCGAGACCGTACGCTTCCGACTGCCGAACAATCTTCTTTCTCGCGTCGTCCATCGACAGCAGACCGCGCTTCGTCGTTTCGACGCCAAGACAGATGTTCTCCAGCACCGTGAAGTTGTGCACCAGCTTGAAGTGCTGATGGACCATGCCTATGCCAAGCTCGTTCGCGTCGCCGGGGTTGTTAATCTTAACAGGATTGCCGTTCTTCTTGATCGTGCCGCCGTCCGGCTGATACAGACCGAACAGCACGCTCATCAGCGTGGACTTGCCCGCGCCGTTCTCGCCGAGCAGCGCGTGAATTTCGCCGCGGCGCAGCGTCAGGCTTACATTGTCGTTCGCTCGTATGCCCGGGAAGTCCTTGGTTATGCCCTCAAGCTCGATTACATAATCTTCCATACGACCTCCGCATTGGTCCGGTTTTCCGCAATTTGTATGATAAATATAACATAATTTGGGGGGAACCGCAAGTAAATGAATAACGGTTTATTACGATGGATGGATAAAGAAAATTTGCCGCGAGGTATTGATATTTGCGCGTGAATTGCGTATAATAGTGGCAGAGGTTGCCTTTCTGGGCGGATATGTTTCCCCCGTGCGAGTTCTGATGAGATCGCCGTAGTGTCAGCTACGGCGGTTTTGCGTTATCAACCATTATTGTAGGGGCGATTTCCAATCGCCCGCCCGATGGTCGTACGACCCGTTATTCCGTAGGCGATTGTATGTCATCTGCGGCATAACGGGTCG
>JAITHB010000149.1 GCA_031280145.1 Oscillospiraceae bacterium
GGCGAACGACCCACCCCGCCAAATCTGCGGATTTGTCGGGGACCCCGGGAGGCGGTCGCCCCTACAGGGTGTATGCTATCGGTATACAGGAACTCAATATGCTGTAGGGGCGAGCCCCCGGCTCGCCCGCCCGCATACAAAACAAGCGTTTGTCGACAGCCTGTAGGGGCGGCAGAATGCCGCCCCTTCGATATTTGCTGAAATATTCAGTTATCCGCCTGCGCCAGCATCCATTCGATAAACAGACCGTAACCCTGCGTCGGGTCGTTAACGTATACGTGCGTTACCGCGCCGATTATGCGGCCATCCTGAATTATGGGGCTGCCGCTCATACCCTGCACTATGCCGCCCGTCTTCTCCAAAAGGACGGGGTCGGTGACGCGCAGCGTCATGCTCTTCTGCCCTGCGGTCGCTTGCTGGTTTACATGCGTAATCTCGATTGCGTATTCGTGTACGCCCGTGTCGTCAAGCGTTGTCAGGATTGTCGCGGGACCCGTGTGAACGCTCGACTTGCTTGCGATAGGCAAGCCGTTGGGATAGAGCGAGTTTGTGATGGAAAGGTCGCTCTGTCCGTATACGCCGTAGTCGGTGTTCTTCGTTATGTTGCCGAATATAACCTGTTCGCCCATGAACGAGCCGCGCAGCTCGCCCGGCGTACCTTTCTGCCCCTTGACTATGTCCAGGATTTCAGAGAACAGAACGCGTCCTTCGCGAACAGTCAAGTTTGTGCCTGTGTCAACGTCGGTTATCGCGTGACCGAGCGCCGCGTAGGTGTGCGATTCGGGGTCGTAGAACGAGAGAGTGCCTATGCCCGCGGTGCTGTCGCGCACCCATATGCCGAGGCGGTATTGTCCATCGAGCCTGTCCTTCGCGGGAGTGACGACTGCTTTCATGAGCTGTTCCTTGCGCAGGAACAGAACGTTGATCGGGCCGCCGTTGCTGCTGTTTACAAGCTGCGTAAGCTGCGCGGTGTTCTCTATGGGAGTATTGTTCACTTGTTGTATAACGTCGCCGGGGCGAAGCCCCGCGGAGTATGCGGGAGAGCCGCTTTGCGCTCCGCTTATCTCGCTTGTTCCGACGACAAGCACACCTTTTGTCGCAAGGGCGACGCCTATGGACTGTCCGCCGGGAATCAGCTTGCGTTCGGCGGAAACCTGCACGTTCATCGATTTAAGCGGCAGACCAAGCCAGGTGAGTGAAACCGTCGCGTTTCCTTCCTCCTGCGCGCTCATGCGCAGGGACTTCGCCTGTTCAAGCGTTTGGTCTTGCGACGACGCCACGGAGAGCGCGCCGCCGCCGTCGACGGACACGCCCATGGGAAGCCCCAAGTCAAGCACGCGCTCTTCTCCCACATGGATTGTCAAGTCATCGGGCAGTTCGCGCAGCGCTTTGACGGGCGTGGAATAATTGACAATCAAAGCCAAGGCGGCAAGAAACACGCCGATGGACTTCTTCGTTCTGTTTCCGCATTTTCCCGCGCAGTTCGTCTCTTTCGGTTTTTCCCTCAGACTTTCTTTCGGATTCTCCCTCGGATTTCCTCTATCATTATCACAGTAACCGTTGTTCATATAGTCCTCCATCAAGCGAAGCCTTATGTATTGCCATAGGTTTCTGCAAATAGGATTAGCTTTATCGCGCGATTATATCCCTGTCAAAGGTTTGCAGGAAAGTTATTGGGTTTCGATAATTATATATCAATTTGCCGGAAATTTCCATATATTGGCAAATATTATTTTGTAAAAAGCGGAACTATATTATTCTTTACGTGAAAATTGCAGGAACGATCTCCGATTGCCGCCCGTTGATCGAACATCCCATTTCACTGAAGGGGTCGTACGATATACAGGCGGGCGATCGGAGATCGTCCCTACAATGTTGCTGATCGGAGACTATGCAGGTTTACTTTATAGCGTTCTTAAGGGCTTCAAAGTCTTTTTCAAGCTCTTCGACGGTCGCGCCGTTCTTCTGCTTCTCGCGGATAGCCGCGATTAAGTCTTTGATTGACGGTTCGTCGGAGACGGTCGTCTTCTTCACATGAGCCGCAACTGACGTTACGGCTTCCGATACGACGTTGGTTATGCGTTCGGTTACGTCGCCGCGATAGGCTGAATCAAAACCGACCCAGCATACGGCTTCAGTTCCGACGACGACGCTTTCGCAGCTTGCTATTTCACTGACTGCGGAAACTCTGGCGTTGCACTTGTCCGCAAGCTCCGCGCTTTCCATTCCGGAAAGCGTCGGAGCCGCGGGTTGAGTGGAAGGGGAGGGAGAAAGGGAAGGGTTGATACCCGGAGACGTCAATGGGTTCTGCGAGGGATTCACGCTCGGGCTTACGCTCGGGCTTGTGCTTGGCGACGCGGACGGCAGTAAACCGTCGTTATAAGTATTGGCGCAAGCCGCGAGTGATACTATAACGAGTAAAGCCGCGAGCATCAGAGAAATCATCTTAATTCGTTTCATATTGTATTGCCTCCTCAATTATCGCGTGGTAATGTTCTGACATTGCGTAGTTTGTTCAGCAAGGCGATTCTTTATACATGGAATAAACAAAGTGAAGCTTCATGTTATTATCACAATCATTTACATTGCGTTCATTTTGCGGACAAATTGGGCTGATACAATAAGCACATAAACAAGAGACGCACAGGAAAGGAAGCGAGGCCTATGAAGAACAAAAATCGAATCGAAAGGGGTGATGAAAGGAGATAGGTTGCAACAGATTATCTTATGTAATGTTTTGGGTTTTCACCTCATCTTATCAGCAATCCGGCGGTTAGTTTAGTATAAAAGGATGATCGGCTTGAGCAACCGATCATCTTTACTTTTGGCAGAGCTATTCCCCATGCATGATATTTGCGATGCCTAACAGAATCTTGTCGATTGCGTATTCCTGCGCAATGTCGCCCTCGCGGATAGCGATATCCGTATTTGTGATAAGCTGAATGGCGCGGTCGAGTTTTCCCGCGCTCACTTTTTTCGCGCGTTCGGCAGTCTTTTCAAACGCCCAGCCTGTCAGACCGACAGCGGACGCTGTTTGGGCTTGCGTGCTGTTTGCGCCGACTTGGTTTATCAGACGCATCTTTCTGAATTGGCTTGACAGAAACGAAAGCAGACCTATTGCGCTTTCCCCGTCGGATTTCAGATTGTCAATCACTTTGTATGCGCCGCTCGTGTTTCCAATTAGAAGCGCGTCGGTCAAGTCGAATATTGAACCCGACACAGACTGCGAAGCTGTCGCTCGAATGTCTTCTTCTTCAACAACTCCGCTGTTTGCGCAGTATACGCACAGCTTATCGATTTCCTGCGCGAGCTGCGTTAAATCCGCGCCTGAATAGAACGCAAGAAACCGCGCGTTCTTGTCGCTTATGGAAATGCCTGAAGCCTTCGCTTGGCGCGTTATCCATCGCGCAAGCGTGTTCTCGTCAGGCTTGCCGAACTCGACGCTTTGCGCCGCGGCTTCGAGCGCTTTCGTAAGCCGACGCTTGCCGTCGGGCTTATTATGCAGAACGATGACGACGCAGGCGTACTCGGGAATATTCTTTATATATTCCGCAAGCCTTTCCGCTTCGTCCTTGTTTTCCTTGCCCTCGTTTGAGAAGAGCTGCCATTGTTCAACTATTATGAGCCGCCTGTCGCAGAACGCGGGATAAGTCTCGACCGTTTCTATGAAAGTCGAAACTGTCGGATCGACAAGCCTTGACTCGTTCAGCATTTCAAGCTCGGCGGGGATGAGCGCATTCTTCACGCGTTCCAACGCCTGACGAATAAGGTAATCCTCGGTTCCATAGAACAGGTAAGCCTTGCCGACAAGTCCCTTCTTTATTTGTTCCGTGAACGCGATGTAGTCTATCGGCATCACATTTCCTAACCTAACTTCACGGGCAGCATACCGTAGTTTTTGATAAACCCGCTGTGCCTGAGAAATTCGCCCAAGGATGAGAACGGCGGATTGAAGAATTCGACCGATTCATAATTTCGGAAGAAGCGCACTCTGTTTATTCCGCGAAGCGAGGTGAGCGTGTTCACGATTGAGTATATGAAGCAGCGCGTCTGAACGGCGTCCATCGTAAGGCACGCTTCCGCAAGCCTGTCTGAGATGTTCACAAAAGCCGTTCCTTTGTCGAGGGCAATACTTACTATGTCGTCGGAATCGGCGTCGAAGCCAAGCTCCTTAGGGATTAAACCGCGATAAACCGCGCCGCTTTCGTCGACGTCAATAATATAGTCGCTGATGAGCGTCTCGGGCGTGTTGAACGTAAGCGAGGTCAGCACCCTCGGGTTATCAAAGCTGCCCGTGAGGGAAGAGCGCGTCGTTCCGATGAGGCTCTGTCCGTCCTCTGTCGGATAGTATACCAGGCAGAGAGAGCCGACCACATTCGGGAAGCTGCTTCGCGACATCCATCCGTTTGTGAAACGGAACTGCGACTTGCCGCGCTCGATGCTTGTGACGGGAGTTCCGCCGATATTGACGATTACGCCGTCTATCCCCGGCACCGCGCCTGTCAGCGTATATGTCAGAGACGTGAGCAGAGTATAACGGTCGCCGCCGTTCTGATAAAGAAAGTCGTCTATCTCAGGGCGGAAGCTCAGCTCAATCAAGCGTTCCGCGCCCGCGGGCGAAGTTATCTTCGGTTCGACGGACTCATAGTTAAGCGACTTTTCAGGCAGCAGCGAATGCGCGATACTCGGGCGGACCATGCTGCCCAGCGCAAGCTCTTCCAATACTATGCTGACAAGCATTCGGGCGTAGGTGTCGTTGTATTCTATGTCGTCGCGCGGCGGCGAGACAAGCGCTATCTGCCTGTCTTCGGGAAGAAGAAGACCTGTTTCCCTGTCGGGAAAGTAGAGAGCGACAGTCTTAATATATGAGTATTCGGCTTCCGGCTGCGACTGAATCTGGCTCCACGCGGCGTCGATATCCGTGCCGGAGTAGCGTGTCGCAAGGCCGTTCGGAATTGGCGACGCGACGCTGATTCCGTTGTCCTGTCCGTTGACAAGGATTCCGACCGCGCTGATTTCCGACAGCTCCGTCAGGGTTTGCGTGAGCGCCATGCGGACGATAAGCTGCTGGCGCGGCGTGAGTATGCGATAAGTCACGCCGAGGTTAATGATTACGACGTTGTCGCAAATCTCCACCGCGGGTTCCACGCTTTCCGACAGGCTCAGCGACTGGTCGGCAAGCGACGTGAAGAACGGCGATATTCTGAGCAGCGTCCGCTCGACCAACGGCTGAATAAGGCTTGCGCCGCTCGGAACCTCGATTTGCTCAAACTGCGCGGCAAGGCGCGAGAATTCGCGGTTTGGAAGATATATCAGCGAATCGACAATCTCCGTACCGCGATAGTCGCCGAGCGGAATTTCGGGCGCCGCCTTTATCGGCGGCAGCAGCATGGCGTCGCTGCGCTCCTGCAAGGCGGGATCGACGCAGCCCGACGCGGCTGTTATCATAATGCATAAAAGCAAAAGCAACGCTTGTTTAACGCGCATTGTATACCTCTGCCGACGCAATGGAAGCGACTTGCATTGCGCCGTTAATCAATCGGGAGCGTAACTGCGAACGTCGATCCTTTGCCTTCCTTGCTTGCGACGGTTATGTCGCCGTCGTGAAGCATAACGATTTGCTTGACGATTGAAAGACCAAGCCCGCTGCCGCCCGTCGTTCTCGCCCTCGCCTTGTCGACGCGATAGAAGCGCTCGAACACTTTTTCTATATCGCTTTCGGGAATGCCGATGCCCGTGTCGGTCACCTTCAGAACCGCGGATTTCGCGTTTCGCTTAAGCGTAAGTTCTATTGAACCGCCTGCCGGAGTGTATTTGATTGCGTTCTCGAGCAGGTTGTATACGACCTGCGACATTTTCCCTTTATCCGCAAATATGATTATGTCGTTCGCCACGGACACGTCCATGGCAAGCTTCCGTTCGTTCGCGAGCGGCTCCAGCCTTTTCGCGACATCGAGAATAGTTTCGCCGAAACGGAACGATTCGCGGCGCAGCTTGAGTTCGCCGCTGTCGGACTTAACGAGCGTCAGAAGGTCGGAGGTGATTGCGGTAAGCCTGTCTATCTCTTTGTTTATATCCACAAGGAATTCGTGGCGCGTCCCCTCTTCCATCGTGGGTTCGTATATCATCGACTCAAGAAGAATCTTCATTGTCGAAAGCGGCGTCTTAAGCTCGTGGGACGCGTTTGATACGAACTGGTTGCGCGTTTCGTTTACGTGTTCAAGCTTCTCGGACATCTGGTTGAACGCTTCGCTGAGGCGCGCCATCTCGATTCCGCCCGTCACGTTTACCCTGGCGTGAAGGTCGCCCTTAGACATGCGCTCAATTACCGCGGTTAAGCTCGTAATCGGCTTTGTGATTATGCGCGAGAAGATTAAGCTCAAGATAACTTCCGATAAGCCGATCACAATGAAGACCAATATCATTTGGTCTTGCATGGCAATCAGCGAATCCGCCATGTCCTGCACGGAAACGATGTACAGCATTACGCCGATTCGTTCGCCCTGCCAAATGATAGGCGTCGCGAACATGCCGACCCACTCGCTTGAGGTTTCGGACGGACGGAAGTAATCCAGCCAAGTCAGACGGCGGCGCGTGATTGACGCGGCTTGCTTGTGAAGGCCGTACGACGATTCCGCGCCTTCGAGTATCTCGATTATTTCAGGCGCCGCGAGCCGCTCGCCGTTTTGCAGGGAAAACGAATCGGCTTGAACTCTTCCGTCCGCGTCGAGAATCATCAGCCTGCCTGAAAGACGCTGTCCTTCGGATTCGATTCGCGGAAGGAGCGCGTCCGTGTCGCCCGTGACGAATGTTCCCGCAAGCATGAGGGCGAGACGCGCGGTCTCCTCGTGCTGCTTTGCGACGCGGGATTTGAGCATGTAGTTTCCGGCGATGCTCGTCATTGAAACGGCGCACGCGATAAACGCCGCGACAAGGACTATCAGAAAGGAAGAGATAATCCTTGCGCGGACGCCGAACATGCCGTATTTTCTATGTGAAGCGAAAGGCTCTCTCACACTGCTACGCGTTAGTCCTTATCGGTAAAGTAGTAACCGACGCCCCATTTTGTGAAGATGAATTCAGGCTGGTTCGTGTTGCGTTCAATCTTTTCGCGCAGTCTGCGGATGTGAACGTCCACGGTGCGCATGTCGCCCAGATAGTCGTATTTCCACACGGTCTCCAGCATACTCTCGCGCGAGAACACTTTTCCGCGGTTGGTGATGAACATCTGCAACAGATCGAATTCTTTCGCGGTCAGCTTTATCTCCTTGCCGTCCAGCGTAACCGAGCGGTTGACGAGATTCACTTCCATGTCGCGAACGCGAACGACGCGCTGCTGCTCGACTGTCGGCGCGGTGTGCGAGCGGCGCAAAATGCCCTTTATGCGCGCCTTGACTTCAAGAATGTTGAACGGCTTTGTCATGTAATCGTCCGCGCCGTACTCAAGCCCCAAAATCTTGTCCATGTCGTCGCCCTTGGCGGTGAGCATGATGATAGGCACGCTGCTCTTTTCGCGGATGCGCTGGCAGACTTCAATTCCGCTTATTTCAGGCAGCATGACGTCCAGCAGAACGAGGTCGTAGTGCCTTATGCCAAAGACGCGCAGCGCTTCCTCGCCGTCGGAAGCGGAATCTATATCATACCCGTCTTGTTCAAGGCTGTATTTAAGCCCCTTCAATATGAGCGGTTCATCGTCGACGAGCAGAAGTCTTTTTGCCATCTAGTCTACACACCTTTCAGATGATAATCTGTTCTTTATTACCAATCTATTCCTTATTATATTATATCTTAAAACCATTGCAAAAAGCAATGGTTGCGCAACGTTTTGCAATAATTTTTCGTTAAGATATATTCAAATTTCGATACCTCGCATATCATAAGTGTTTACCGAAAGAGTTGTTAAGATACCGACGCAAAGATATTTTCTGATTTTAACTAATCTTCACTTGTCTTCTTTCATAGCAGAACATGAACAGTTGAAGCATTCCGCAGCAATCGGGATATCGCTTCTCGGGAAATCCGCCGCAGTGCTTATAGTGCAGCTCTTCGATTCGCTTCACCCAAACGTCGCGCGGGAACGCTTCCATATGATGGAGCGAATACAGGCAGACGCAGTTTGCGACCTTGGGCCCGATTCCGACGAAGCTGGTGAGATAGCGGAAAGCGTCGCCGTAGCTCATTTCGTGTATGAAGCTTTTGGGTTGGTCCGCGATGAACTTTTCTGCGGCAAGCTCGAGATAGCGTTCGCGGTAACCCATTCGCGCGGGCAGAACGCGTTCGTTAAACTCTGCCAGCAGTTGATGCGGAGGAGGCAGAGTATTCTCTTTTCCGCATACTGTATCAACGCATTTTTGAATGCGCGGAATGTTGTTGTTCTGGCTTATGATGAACGAGACGGTACATTCCCAGAAGTCCTGCCGAAGCATGCGCAATCCGCGCGAGTATTCGCAGGCGTTAATCAGGTATTCGTCGCCGTCGTCCACCGCGTTGTAATATGCGTCGTAATCAGCGTTCATATCGAAGTAGCCGCGCCAAACGCTTTCGTATTCTTCCTTTGAGCAATCAAGCATTACCGTGTCGTCTTCAATCTGACGCGCGGCTATGGTGCGGCCCATATGCGATATCGAATACGATTCGCCGTCTTTTTTCCATAGAAAGCACTGACCGCTTGCCGCAATCTTGTTAAGGTTCAGCCAGTTTGAAACTATCAGCATGGTTCACCTCAAGCTACAGTTGATCCAGCGCCTTTTCCGCCTTAACGGAAAACCCAAGCTGTTCCCTTATATACGAGCGCATAAGCTTGAAAGCGCTCTGTATCACCCCGTCCTCCTCCGTAAGCGGCTCGGAGTTTGCGCATTCTTGCAGCGCATGAACAATTCCGCAGCTGACCGCCGTGGAATAAGGCGCGCAGCTCTTGTGGCACAGCCCGCCTTCCTGCGCCGAGAAGCGGCTCAGTTGCTCGTCGGGTTCGCCGCAGACGCAGCACTTGTCGAGCGTGGGGAAGATTCCTTCTATCGCGGCGAAACGCATCGCGTGAAGGAGAGACGTCTTGAACGCGCCGCTTTCGCCTGCGCAGAATTCTTCGAGAGACAGCCGCAGGATTTCGTACAGGTTATGAGCGGGCAGATTCTCCTGCGCTGCCGCAGCCGTCAGTCCCAGCGCATAGCTTGCGAGCGAGAGCTTTGTGTAGTCGCCGCGCATTTGCGTGTACGCGTCGATGAGTTGGAATCCCGTAAGCGTGAACCTTCCGCCGCTGTCCGCCAACTGAAATATGCCGCGCGTGAACAGCTCGGACGCGGCGTGAAGCTTCGCGGTCGGCTTGCGGATTCCTCTCGCGAGGATGTCGACGCGTCCCGTTTCGGGCGAAATGATTGTCAGCATTCTGTCCGCCTCGCGATATTCCGCGCGGTGCAGAACTATGCCTTCGGTTTCAGAGCTTATCATTCTGAAGTGTATCCCAGCGTACGCAAGTCGTCCGTTCGGTTGCGCCAATCTTCGCGCACCTTCACCCATAATTGGAGAGAGACGTGCGTTTCCATCAGTTCTTCTATCGCGAGACGCGCCTGCGAGCCGATCTTTTGAAGCATGCTGCCTTTGCTGCCGATTACAATTCGCTTGTGTCCGTCTTTCTCAACGTAGATGTTCGCGAATATCTCAGTCAGCTTGTCGGACAGCTTAGTGATTTTCTGGATTTCCACGCCGATGCCGTAGGGTATCTCATAGCGCAGCAGCGTCAGCGCCTGCTCGCGGATTATCTCCGCGCACATGTTGCGCACGGGCTGGTCTGTTATCATGTCGTCGGGGAAATATTCGGGGCCTTCGGGCATCATGTTAAGCAGAATCTCTTTGAGTTCTGAAAGACCTCGGCCGCTCTTTGCGCTGATCGGCACGCATTCGTCGTAGCCTGTTAT
>JAITHB010000150.1 GCA_031280145.1 Oscillospiraceae bacterium
AAGCGCAGCACTATCTTGCGCTCGCGCATTCGGGATTCGACGCAATCTCGCCGGGTTCCGAACACAGCCTTGAACAGGGATTGGCAAGCTTGATCGAAGCCAAACGCTTAAGCGAGCAGGCGGATTTGCAGACGTTCGGCGCATACAGGGATTCTATCGAGAAGCTGCTCTACGAGCTTGAGCTGGTACGGGAAGACAAGATGCATGTTGAGCATCGTCTCGGCGTGTTGTCCTACATACTCGACCACACTGAAGACGCGGCGGCAAGCAGTACGGAGGATGAGCGCGACTTCGCGGTTCGCACATACGACCCTGAAACGGTGAAGGACGACGCGGCGAAAATGCGCGGCGAAGGCGCGGTTATCGTGATGGCGATGATTCCCATCGATATGAACGAAACCGATCCGATGCGCGCAATCGAGGAATACGCGCGCGACCTTACCGATGTTCGCGCGGACGTTGACGTAATCATCGGCGTGCAAGGCGCGATGGTCTACGGCATGAGCAAGACTGCGGGCAACGCGGCGGTCTATCCCGAAATCCGTTCCGCGTACCGCTACATCCGCCCCGTGGAAGAGATGCGCGACTGGGAGCCGCGCGTGGAGACGGACGGCGTTGTGCTTCACTTATATGTAAAGGTGGAAGACGGCACAATTTCCGACGGTTACTACTGGCCGCTTATCACCAGCGAGCTTATATAAAACTTGTATGGCGGGCAATGCGGGATTGCCCGCCTCAGACTGTCGACAAAGCCCATCGGTGTTGTAAAGTGCGGGCGACCGAGGCGGTCGCCCCTACATGGTGTTGGCTATCGGTATGCAGGAATGCAATATGTTGTAGGGGCGAGCCCCCGGCTCGCCCGCTCGCGTGCAAAACAATCATTTGTCGACAGTCTGTGGCGGGCAATGCAGAATTGCCCGCCTTCGTTTTATTGTTGAATCGGAAAATCGGAGGATATTCTGTGGCACATACAAATGTAAACATTCGCCTCGAACGGCAGTCCGACCATGACACGGTGGAGCGCGTTACCTTCGCCGCGTTTGAAAGCTTTGAAGCGCCGGGGATGCCCAAGCGGGACATTCCGAACGAACACTTTCTCGTCAGTCTTCTGCGCGGCGACCCCGAATTTGTGCCTGAACTTGACTTCGTCGCGGAGCTTGACGGCGAAATCGTCGGCAATATCATGTACAGCAAGTGCGGCGTTGTTCGTCCTGACGGAACAATCACGGACGCCCTCACGTTCGGTCCCGTCAGCGTTCTTCCGAAATATCAGCGTCAAGGCATCGGCATACAGCTTATACGGCATAGTCTTGAACGCGCGCTCGCGCTTGGTTACAAGGCAGTGATAATTACAGGTCACACTACATATTATCCTCGCTTTGGATTTGTCCCCGCAGATACGTTCGGACTCACCACGCAAGACGGCTCGACCTTTGACGCGTTCATGGCGCTGGAACTTGAGCCCGGTTATCTCGGTAGCGCGGGCGGCAAGTGGAAATGTTGCGCCGCGTTCGACGTTTGCGAGAATGACAAGACGGCGTTTATGGAATACCATAGGCAATATGTGTTGAAGCAAACCGAATATTGACACGCGCGGCGCATATGCTATAATAAGGTGCGCATAAACGCGCCATTGGAAGGAGTGATTTTTTGTGAAAGAATTTATGTCGGCGGTTGTTCTTATAACTTAATCCTCCTTAAGTAACCTTTGGCGAAACAATAGGGTAACGTTGCGGCGCACATTTGTGCGTCGCAGACTGTCGACAAAAGCCCACAGGCGTTGTAAAGGGCGGGCGACCGAGGCGGTCGCCCCTACAGGATGTATGCTATCGGTATGCAAGAATACAGTATGCTGTAGGGGCGAGCCCCCGGCTCGCCCGCCCCTCATACAAAACAAACGTTTGTCGACAGCCTGAGGCGCACATCAGTGCGTCATTGTGTTGACCGCGGACTCAGCCATCAAGGCTGCTCGTCCGTGGTCTTTTTTATACTTTATTAAGCAAGGCGCGGTATTGAAACGTAGTTTATGATAATTATGAAAGGTCAGCAATGATAGATTTACTCCAATACGGATTCACGGAAGATACGCAAGGCGCGGATATCGCGCGAATCACCGCGGTTCATAAGGAACGCTATGAGCTTATCTGCGAGCGCGGACAGATATACGGAAAGCTTAAGCCCGGCGTCTACTTCAACGACAGCGCGGAAGAGTTCCCCACGGTAGGCGACTTCGTCCGCGTTGTGCACAATGCGCTCGGCGACTGCACAATCACAAGCACGCTGCCGCGCGCAACCGCGTTCACGCGGCGCGACCCCGACAAGGGACGCGGAGCGCAGGCGGTCGCCGCAAACTTCGACTATGTGTTCATACTGTCTTCACTCAACCAAGATTTGTCGGAGCGCAGAATCGAACGCTACCTGTCAATCGCGTGGGACACTGGCGCAACGCCTGTTGTGATTCTGACGAAGTCCGACTTGTGCGAGGAAGCCGCAATCGAAGCTGTATGCGAAAGCGTCGGCGGAACGGCTCTCGGCGCGCGCGTGATTCCAATCAGCGCCGCAACAGGCGCGGGGCTTGGAGATGTGCGCGAATACCTGACGGCGGGCAAAACGATAGTTATCCTCGGTTCTTCAGGCGTAGGCAAATCCAGCTTGGTGAACGCGCTCGCGGGCGTTGAGCTTATGCGTACGAGCGATATTCGCGAAGACGACGACCGCGGGCGGCACACAACGACGCATCGTCAGCTTCTTCTTATGCCGCGCGGGGGAATCGTAATCGATACGCCGGGTATGCGCGAGCTTGGCATGTGGGACGCGGGCGAAGGCGTATCGGAAGCGTTCGCCGACGTGCGGGATATTCTGCTGCGCGGCTGCCGCTTCACAAACTGCACACACGCGAGCGAACCCGGGTGCGCCGTACGCGAAGCAATCGAGCGAGGCGAACTCACGGAGAAGCGATGGCAAAACTACCAACGTCTGCAAAGGGAAGCGCGCCGCGCGCAGAACAAGGGCGAGGCGATGCGCGAGAAACAGGCGCGGAACAAAGCTATCGCCAAGTTCACCAAGCAGAACAAGGCGAACGAGCGGAAGCGGACGTTCGACTGACGGAATATTTATCTGCCGATGATCCTTTCGCCCTTTCCAACCATCTAATAGGTGTAATGCATTACCGAAAGGAAGCGCGAATGACTTTAGGCGAGTTTGAGGCGAGCGTTCAAGCGGGGTCAACCCGCTTCTACCGCGTCGCGAAAGCCATACTCAATCACGACGCGGACTGCGAGGACGCGATGCAGGAAGCGATGGTGAAAGCGTGGCTGCACCTGCCGCAACTGAAGGACCCGCGATTGTTTGAGACGTGGCTGTGCCGAATACTGATCAACGAATGCAAAGCGCAGCGCAGGCGTTGGAAACACAGAGCGGCGGCAGAACTAATCGGTGCGCTGCCTGACAACGCACAGCCCGGACTCGGTCTTCGGGAAGCGATACATTCCATGAACCTAAACTTACGTATTCCGCTGACACTGCACCACGTGAATGGGTTTACCGTAGAAGAGACGGCGCGAATAATACATTTGCCGATTTCAACGGTGAAAGGCAGATTGCGCAAAGGGAAACAAGCCCTTGCGTTATTATTAAACCAAGATGGGACAGAGGAGGATAGGCGATGAAGCGGCTTGATATAACGGATGCCTTTCCTGCAACGCCAAGGAGCTTCGAGGCAAGGATCAACTATACAATCAGGAATATGGAGGAATTGACTGCTGTGAAGAAACATAAATTCCGCATTACGATAGCCGTCGCGTTAGCGCTTGTCTGCGTACTCAGCGCCGCGCTTGCGGCGAGCGTTCAATTTGGCGTACTGGAGTTTCTGACACTCCGCGATAAGAATGGTAATATCGTGGGGGAGGAACGCCTCGCGCCGCTGGTTCAATCGCTCAACCTTATTCACGAAACGAACGATTTCACGCTGACGCTGAACGATTTCATCTGCGACGGCGCAGCGCTCTCCGCCGCGTGGACGCTGGACGCAGCCAACTCAACCGACGCTTTGTTTCTCTCCTTCTCGCTGACAATAGACGAAGGCGTCGAAGCCATAATCGGATTCAGCCCGCCGGAATGGGGACGATTTATCGCGGGTGGCGAAATTGTTCACGATGGAGCGATATGGGAGCTGCAACCGGAAGTAATCGCGGAAGACGGGGCATATTTCACCGCGACACTGCACTACGAAGTCTTGCGAAGCAGCGTTGCGCTGTTTACCGAAGCTTTGCCGGATTCAAACGATCAGGATGATTGGAACGCGTACTACGCGGCGCGCGACAAAGCCGAGAGTGCGGGCAAGCTTGTCGTGCAAGCGGGGCAGCTTCTAGTGCCGCCGTATTTAAAAGACGCGGAGGAGGGAACGAACACGGAACGCATGATAGCTGCGGGATTGGTTGAACGCGCAGACCAATTTGATATGCAGTTTCCCGTTATGGCTGCAAACCCGCCGCGATCCGGGCTGATTGCCAATCAGCCCGTTGAAAAGACGCTTGATGGCTACACAATCCGCGTAACGCGCGCAGACATCTATGACAACGCAACTATTATAAAAATGGAATATATATTCGACACAAAGGAAGATATGCTGCGCATTGCGCACAATCGTCCGACTTGGGAGGTTGAAGAAAACGGAGAGCTGACTATTCTGCCGTTTGCGGGATGCTATATCGGTTCGCTCGCTGAAACGAAGGAGTTGCTGAGCTCGGGTCAACGCGCAGACGAAGCGTACTCGGCGCTTGTCATAGACGGCTTCAGCGCGAACACAGACGACATATACCGCCGCGAGGATGGAAAGTGGGTTGTCCCGCTTGAGCAGCGCGCGTTCAAGCTGCTGACTGACGCTTCTGAAACAACTATTGTTCCGCTTGGAATTGATGAGGGAGGTAATGAGGTTTTTTATTGGGAGGATGCGATAGAACTGGGGTTCGAGTATAATTATCAAACCATAGTCAATAAGTAGAAAGCAAACTGAAACCGCCGCTTCTCAAATCGGAAGTGGCGGCTTCAGCTTTATCTTTTGTTTCAACAGAATAATTATCCTGTTTCATCCTTTGCGCTTGACGGTAATGGGTTTACTTGTTTGAGCCGTTGTCGCCCGTTGTGGCGTTGGTCCATTTCTTCTCGCCCTTGTTGCTGAACGCCGCGTCGAACTTGTCGTCCAGCTTGTTGAACGGCTTTTCTCCCGTAACCTTGCTTTGAAAGACGGACGAGCCTGCCTGGCCGCCGAAGGTGCTGCTTGGCGCGGCGGTGGTTTGCGCGGAAGTGTACACTACGGATTCCGGCTTGCTTTGATTCTTGTGCGCGCCCGCGCCTTCCGCGTATGGTCTGCTGTAGTCCGCGATGGGGTCGTTCTTGCTGCTGTAGATTCCCGCCGATGAATCGTAGATTGGCTTCGTGGTCTCTACGGGAATCTGCGCATGTGTTTTGGCGCCGAACGCCTTCCGAGTTTCCGCGCCGTTCTCGCCGCCCTCTTGGAAAACGTCCTTCAGCTCGCCTATTACCTGTGGAAGAAGTTCCATAACGCGGTCTATAGGCGTTGCGTAGTTGGTGGGGAGCATCTT
>JAITHB010000033.1 GCA_031280145.1 Oscillospiraceae bacterium
CTCATCTGAACTTCCAACCGCTGTGGTCGCTTAGCTTACAGTTCCAAAGCCTCTTACTTTCACTGCGTCTATTTCTTGGGGATTCACACAGTCAATTGACGAATTTCAGGCTCGGAAAAATCAGTTCCATATACCCGTTCGGATATGCCTTGTCCAGCCATGCCGCAAACGCGTTCCCCGCGGGCAATCCCTTCAGGCGATCCGCCCAGCGAAGCATGGCGGCGAGCGTTATCCCCGCGTCAAGCATGAGAAGCGTGAAAAGCGCGGCGGTCAGCGGCACAGCCGCGCCGTTCGGTATAAGGTGCAGCAGCTTCTCGAACAAGGGTTCGACCAGCCACACCCAAATGATTGCCAGCCCGCCCCACGCGAGGAACGAATACAAGCACACCCTGCCCTGAATGTTCAGCGGTTGGTTTGAATAGTCCCACGAATGCGTGCCGAACGCCTTCTGCTGAACCCACGCGAAGAAGAATTCCACAATGGTGCAAACGACCGCGCCATACGCGAACACCGCAAACACATTGGGGCGGTTCTTGAACAACGCGAACACGATGAACAGCGTCACCGCGCCGAATCCGTAAATTGTGCTGAATGGTCCGTACAGAAGGCTTACGCGCCGCTGGAATTGCCCCGTGCGGACGAGCGTCAAAATTGTTTCATATACGCAGCCTAAAAGTGAACCTATGATAAAAAGCCAGAATATCTTTATAAGCGGGTTTCGATCCACGGCGTGGATCTCCCCTGTGCCCATTATAACCAACTCCCCTCATATTCATATATATGACGGAGCGTGTTTTTTGTGAAAAAGAAGCGGCTGTGATATAATTTTGTTTATGAGGATTGAGTTATGATAGTCGCGGGAATGTCCGGCGGCGTAGATTCCGCCGTGTCCGCCTTGCTTCTGCGCGAGCTGGGCCTGGACGTCGTCGGCGTATTCATGAAAAATTGGGACGAGGAAGAGGACGGCGTTTGCGCCGCGACGCGCGATTACGACGACGTGCGCAGAACGTGCGACACTATCGGCATTCCATACTATACCGTGAATTTCGCGAAGGAATATTATGACCGCGTGTTCGCGCACTGTCTGCGCGAATTCGAGGCGGGCAGAACGCCGAACCCCGACGTACTCTGCAACCGCGAGATTAAGTTCGACGCGTTCCTGAAGTTCGCGGAAGGTATCGGCGCGGAAAAGATTGCGACGGGTCACTTCGTAAGAACAGACGACGGCGGCAGACTGCTCAAGGGAACAGACGCGAACAAAGACCAAAGTTACTTTCTGTATATGCTAAAGAGCGAACAGCTTCGGCGCGCAGTCTTCCCCGTCGGCGGCATGACTAAACGGGAGGTGCGCGAGATAGCGCGGCGCGCCAATCTGCCCGTTTCCGAGAAGAAGGACTCGACAGGCATATGCTTCATCGGCGAGCGGCGCTTCAAACCGTTCCTGCAGAAGTACTTCAACGCGGAGAAGGGCGACATAGTGACGCCCGACGGCACAATCATAGGACGGCACGACGGGCTCATGTACTATACCATCGGGCAGCGGCGCGGGCTTGGCGTCGGCGGGAAGGGCGGCGGCGAAGGCCGCCGGTTCGTCGTGGCGAAGGATACGCGGAACAACCGCCTCATTGTGGAACAGAACGAGCGCAGCGAGCTTCTATACTCGTCAGAGGTGAAGCTCACGGATATAACGTGGATAGCGCGCGAGCCGCCCGCGCATTCGTTCCGCTGCGCGGCGAAGTTCCGCTATCGCCAGCCCGACCAAGTTGTCACGGTGACGCTTACCGAAACGGGAGCGACGGTTCGCGCTTGCGAACCGCAGCGCGCCGTAACGCCGGGGCAGTCGGCGGTGCTGTATGACGGCGAGGTTTGCTTGGGCGGGGGAATCGTATCCGATTCGTAACACAATTTGTCGGCAATTCTTCATATAATAAGTCGTGGAATGATTGACAATCATTTCCTTTGTTTCTATAATTTTCCTAACCTATAACCTAACTCACAATCTTAACCACAAGGAGACCAAACAAATGAAAAACACTATCCGGCGGCTGCTCGCAATCGCCCTGTCAGTTCTATTACTAATCGTAGGTGTTCCCGTTTTTGCTGAAGAACCGACGCCGACGCCGGAACCAACTGCGGCGGCGGAATCCCCTGCAACACCTGAACCGACAGCGACGCCCGAGCCAACTGCAACACCCGAACCCACTGCAACACCCGAACCAACGGCGACTCCCGAGCCAACGGCGACTCCCGAACCAACGGCGACACCTGAACCGACGGCGACGCTTGAGCCGGAAATCACTCCCGACCCTGAAGCAACCGAAACTCCTGAAGCAACCCCCGAGCCGGAAATTACCCTCGAACCTACGGCGACACCAAAGGAAGCGCTGGCAGTTACGATAAGCGGACCCGCCGCGTTAAGCGTTGGAACAGCTTCCGCGTGGAACGCCGACGTCCTGAACGCGGACGGAGCAGTTCAGCTTGCCTATTCGGTTTATCTGAACGGAGAACTTGCGCACACTGAAGAAACTTCCGCAACCACCTTCACCTATACGCCAAACATCCCCGCGACGTTTATCGTAAAGGTCACGGTAACAGACGCGTCGGGAGCGCACGCTTCCGCTGAAGCCGCGCCGGCAAATTCAACGTTCAAGAGCGACCCCGCGCTGGACGGTTGGGAAAGCCGCATAAATGCTGACTTATCAAGCGTCGGCGACGAAGGCGGCATTGTTTGGAGCGGGTATATCGGCGACACGAGCAGCTTTTCCGCATTGGAAATGCGCGAAGTAAGAGCTTATCTAAGCCAGCTTACGCAGTGCTACATGTATATGAATAAACCGCTCATCGTCGCGGGTACGCCGACCACGTTTGAAATGCGCGTCGCGGGCGGGGATAACGTATACTCATTAAAGTATATACTCTACAGAATGCAGGCCCAGAGCGACGGATGGTGGATGTATCCGCTCAAAGAAACAGCTTATATAACAAACCGTTCTCAAACCGAAACGCTTGCCTACAACGAAGACGGATACAGATATATAGTATATGTAAAAGGCGACGAAGGATACGGCGCGGCATACGCATCTTCGGTTTACTATTGCCAAAGAAGCGGAGATGAGAACTATTCGTCAACGTTGGCGGGAAGAGCCAAAACAGTAATCAGTCAAATCATTTCAGGCGGCATGTCGCAACGGCAGATAGCCGAAAGAATCTACGACTGGGTCGCGGCAAACGCAGAATATGATTACGCCGCTCTTAACGATGAAGAACTGCTGATTCTATACCAGAACCCGAAGTATATCTTCTTTAACGGGCTTGGTGTATGCGCAAGCTACGCTCAAGCGTATCGCATACTTGCTCAAGCAGCGGGTCTGGAGTGCATGACTGTGATTGGCTATGGCGATACATGGGCAAATCCGGCAGCATTGCATGAATGGAATCTGGTCAAGATAGACGGCTCATGGCTCCACTTGGACATTACATGGGACGATATCGGCGGTTCCGCAGGAAGAACATACTTCCTGAAAACCAACGCGCAGTTCAAGCAATTGAGTCACTTCTGGGACGAAAACGCGATTGATAACAGAGAGCTGGACGGAATATATCCAATTAATGATCCTGCTGCGGTCGTCACCGGTATTTCCGTGTCACCTGCAATTTCAGTAAACATCAGCCAAACCGCGGATATCGTCGTAAGTTACCTGCCTGCCGACGCGCAGTCGCCGACGCTCACGTTTAAGTCGAGCAGCCCCACAATAGCTTCTGTTGACGACATGGGCAAAGTGACGGGCCTCAAGAAAGGCACTGCGACGATAACTGTTACCGCCAACGGCAATGCAAAGATAACCGCGAAGACTACAGTCACGGTAACAGACAACTTCGCGCCTGAAAGCGTTTCGCTTGACTTATCGACGCCAACCACGAAAGATATCAACACAAGCTTCACGCTAACCGCGACACCGCTCGCTCCCAATGCGCTGACGACATACACATTCGCAACCTCAAGCAGCGCGGTAATACGCCTGGATAACGTTTCAGGTCGCTACGCAACCTTCACCACACTGAAGGAAGGCACGGCGACGCTTACTGTCACGACGCACAACGGCAAGAAAGCCACTGTAAGCGTAACAGTCGTCGATCCGTATAAAGCGACATCCATTACGCTCAGCGCAAGCGGAACAGTTGACGTACCTCTGGGAACACCGTTCTATTTCAGAGCGACGCTTGGACCCGAGAGCGCGAGAACGCTGATAACGTACACAAGCTCGGCGCAGACAGTCGCGTCTCTCAGGTGGCCGTCTTGGAATCTCACTTCCTCCAACGAAGACTACAACTATGTAGATCCGATTAAGGTTGGCAAGACGACAATCACCGCGAAAACCTCAAGCGGCAAGTCCGCTTCGTTTATCGTGAACGTGTTCGACCCGACAGTTCCAACGAATATTAACCTTTTATACAACGGAACGCTCGACGTTCCACTTGGAGATTACTTCTACTTTGGCACAACGCTTGGACCCACAACCGCAAGGGGAACCGTAAAGTTTTCCAGTTCCGCAAACTCAATAGCCACCGTGTATAATGCGAGTGTCGATATAACAAGCGATGGACAGCAAGCAGATAACTGGATATATGGCGTGAAGGTCGGCAAAGCGACTATAACTGCATCGACAAGCAACGGAAAGACCGCCAAACTTACGGTGAACGTATACGATCCGACAATCCCGCAGGGAATAATAATCAACGCAAGCGGGACATATGACGTGCAGCTTGGCACGTCGCTTGGCGGCATCAGCGCAACTCTTACGCCTTCCACAGCTGTCGGTGTTATAACGTGGACCAGTTCCGCACCGACAATTGCGACGCCGGAATACGCGTCTCAATCAGTTACGGGAACTACTAACGTAACGAACAGCATACTGACGCACAAGGTTGGCAAGGCGACAATAACCGCGAAGACGCAGAACGGCAAAAGCGCAAGCTTCGTCGTGAACGTATATGACCAGTATGCACCCAGCAGCATAACGCTAAGCCACAGCGGAACGGTGGATGTCGCGCTGGGAACCCGGCTGCGCTTCGACGTGACTCTCTCGCCCGATACCGCGAAGGGGCTCGTCACGTATACGAGTTCCGCGCCGACAGTCGCTTCTCTCACCTGGTCGTCGTACAATCTTTCCGGAAACACAGACTACAATTATGTTAACGCCCTGAATCTCGGAAAGACTACGATCACCGCGAAGACGAGCAACGGCAAGAGCGCGAGTTTCATAGTTAACGTATACGATCCATACAAGCCGACCAAGATAACGATAAGCCCTGCGACCATAAATATTTCGTCGGCAGATAGCCTGCTCGATCTGCACGGGTATATGTCTGTCACGCCGGAATCAACCGAAATACGCAACGCGCTCACGTATTCGGTGTCGCCAGCCGGAATCCTCGACAACAGCAGAAACGACGGCGTGTTTACTCCGCTGAAGCCGGGAACCGCGACAATCACCGTTTCCTCAATCAACTACCCTGCGGTAAAGGCGACGGTAAAAGTGGTGGTTGCGGACGCGAAGAAGATAACCAGCATTACGCTCTCACAGAGCGGAACGGTAGATATTCCGCTGGGTTCTGAGTTCCTTTTTACAGTGGTGCTCGGACCTGAAACCGCAAGAGGGATGTTAAAGTACACGAGTTCCGCGCCGTCCGTTGCGTCACTCATATACTCCGAATACGAGGTATGGGCGTCGAACACCGACTTTAATTATGTGAAAGCATTAAAGGTCGGCAAGTCGACGATCACCGTGAAAGCAGACACGGGTAAGAGTGCAGGCTTCATCGTGAACGTGTACGATCCCAACAAACCGACGGCGATATCTATCAACAGAACCAGCCCCGTCCCGATTCACGTTAACGGAACTATTCAGCTTAGCGCAAACATAACGCCGTCGTCCGCGAATCCCGCGCTAACGTGGACTTCGTCAAATACGAATGTTGCTACCGTTTCGTCAAGCGGTTCGCTGCGCGGGGTATCCCCCGGAACTGCGACGATAACCGTAGCTGCGACCAACTTCCCCACTATTAAAGCGAGCGTCAGCGTTCAAGTGACGGATCCGTTCGCGCCAAGCAAGGTGATGATAAAACGCGGGTATGGCACGGAAAACTGGACCTACCATGTCGGAGACTATTTCGAATTGTGGGCATATCTTGGCGGTGCAAATGAACGATCGGATTCGTATACGTGGACTATTCCCGCAACCTACGCAAGCGTCATATATGATGAAAGCTACGAGGAAGATCCCGCAGGGTTAGGCTATTACAGCGTTCGGTATTGTTTGATCGAACTTAAGCGAGCAGGAACGTTCACCGTTCAGATGAAGACGAGCGACGGCAAGACCGGCTCATTAAGCATAACAGTACTAAAATAATCGTACCGTAATCAGTGGCAAGCAACAAGAAACTCTCCGCCTTTTCACGGGGAGTTTCTTGCTGTTTATCATTAAAGCCTTTTTTACACAGTAACTCCTGCCTTGTACGCTGTCTTTCGGAGTGGTATCATATACTCATGAAACAACTACTGAAACACATTGCAATAATCGCCTGTTTGCTTTCTATTCTTATGTTAAGCTCCTGCGCGGAAAAAGACACTCCGACCCCCGGCATAATAGCGGGCTTCTCGCAGCTCGGCGCGGAGAGCGGCTGGCGCGTTGGAAACACGAAGGACGTCGAGGCGGCGGCGCAAAACGCGGGCATACAGCTTATGATGCGCAACGCGGAACAGATGCAGGAGAACCAAATCAAGGCGATTCGCTCGTTCATCGCGTATCAAGTCGACGTGATAATCCTCGCGCCAATCGTGGAGCAAGGCTGGGAAACCGTTCTCACGGAAGCGAAGGACGCGGGCATTCCCGTTCTGCTGATCGACCGCGACATCGATGCGAAGGATACAAGCCTGTACGCGGGCGCGATCGGTTCTGACTTTCTTGCGGAAGGACGGCGCGCGGGCGAATTTCTTATGAAGAAAACCGAAGGCATGAAGAGCGTTCGCATTGTCGAAATAACAGGCACGGAGAACAGCACTCCGACGCGCGAGCGTACGCTGGGTTTCCGCGACGCGCTTGGCGGCGACCCGCGCTTCGACATAACGATAAGCGTATCCGGCGATTTCCTTCGTTCCAAGGGACGCGAATGCATGGAGAATATTCTGCGCGAAACGCGCGACATCGACATGCTGTATTCGCACAACGACGCGATGACGCTCGGCGCAATAGAAGCAATCGAAGCGGTCGGGCTTGCGCCGGGCAAGGACATAATAATCATAACGGTCGACGGCGAGCAGGGCGCTATCGATCTTCTGAAGCTTGGCAAAATAAACTGCATTGTGGAATGCAACCCAATGATCGGCGGTCAAATAATGGAACTGGTGAAGAAGCTTGCGGCGGGCGAAGCGATACCTAAGAAGACATACAGCACAGAGCGTGTGTTCACGGAGTGGGATGAAGACCTGATGAGCATTCCCCCAAGGGGTTACTGATGGAAGACACGGTAAACGCTTCCGCACTCGAGCGATTCCTTCGCCGCTTCGGCGCGAGCGGAAGTCTGCGCAGCCGCATACGCACGATGTACACTTCGCTGGTCGCGCTTATGTTGATTCCGATACTCATCGCGCTGTCCCTGATGATGTTCTTCGGGAGCCGCTACCACGCCATACTTACGCACATAGAGGGCATATCCTCGCTCGAACCCATGGTGCGCGACGAGCTTCTGTCAAGCCTGCTTGACGTGGTCGTCGGGCGAACGCGCTTTGAGGACGGCGTGTCGCTTCGCGCGCTTAACTCCATAGAAACGCATCTCGACAGCCTGATCGGAAACAACGCTGAGAGCAGCGGCGACCTTATGGTCGCGCGGCGCGTTCTTGTGACGCTCGGCGGATACGTCGACGAGATGGGCGTACAAATAGCGAACCGCGCAACGGTCGACGAGACCTTCCGCATCAACGAAGAGATAAAGAATGTGGCGAGCCTGTTTCTTGAAATGCTGAACACCGCGATAAACACGGAGATACGCGCTTCCGCGGAAGTATCGGGCAGAATGCAAACCACGTTGTTCGCCACACTCGCGCTGGCAATCGCGGTATTAGTCGCTGCGCTGGTCTTCGCGGCGCTTACGCAGACTTCGCTGACGCGTTCAATAAGAGCGCCGCTCGCAAGGCTTGAAGGCTTCGCGGGGCAGATTGCGCACGGCGAGTTCGGAGGGCGCACACCTGCGCCCGACGTGGAAGAGCTGACAGGACTAACCGAAAGTCTCAACACGATGGCGTTCAATTTGCAGCTTCTTGTGGACGAAAACGCCCGCGAGCAAGACAATCTCATGAAGAGCGAGCTGCGCACGCTTCAGGCGCAGATAACGCCGCACTTCCTGTATAACACCCTTGACGCAATAATATGGCTGGCCGAATCGGGGGAAACCGCGCAGGTTATCAGCGTGACTCACGCGCTGTCCAGCTTCTTCAGAACAACGCTCGCGGGCGGCCGCGAATGGATATCGATTCGCGAGGAGAAAGAACACCTCGAAGGATACATGACGATTCAGCGCGTGAGATACCGCGACATACTCAAATTCTCGCTGGAATGCGACACGGAGCTTGAGAACTTGCAGATTCTCAAGCTGCTCATCCAACCGCTGGTGGAGAACGCTATCTATCACGGTATAAAGAACAAACGCGGCGGCGGCTTAGTCGCGGTCGAATTGCATAAAGACGACGAACGGCTGCACGTCTCCGTGAAGGATACGGGCGCGGGTATTCCGAAAGATACGCTCGATACGCTCCGCAGCGGGCTTGCGTCGGGAATACTTCCGACGGGCGATAAAGGCTTCGGTCTGTATAGTGTGGACAAGCGAATCAAGCTGTACTACAGGCAGAAGAACGGGCTGACGCTTGAGAGCTTGCAGGGCGAGGGAACTTGCGTCACTTTCGACGTTCCGTTATGATCGTATGATGTTTCCGCAATTCCATCTGTTATGCGTTAATCAGCTTCATTATTTCGGGAAGAGCGGCGCGGGCGGCTTCGCGTCCCCTCGCTATGCTTTCCGCGGAATGGCTGACTAGCGCGGGATTGAACTCGCGAACGTCGGGAACTATGAGAACGTCCGCCGTGTTGACCTTTTCGCGCGTAACTTCCCATTCCATGATGTCTAACGCATGCACAAAGATGTTTAACAGCCCTGAGGTTTCGATGGTTTCGCCCCTGTATCCGACGTCGACGGCAATAACATAATCCGCGCCGAGCATCCTCGCGGTGTTCACGGGTACTCGATTAACCATACCGCCGTCCACAAGGGTGCGCTGCTGCGTATCTTCATCCGCGTTAATAGGATATTTTACGGGAACAAATATGCCCGGAATGGAGATAGAAGCGCGGATCGCATCGCCGAGAAGCCCGTCGGTAAGAACGACTTCCTCGCCGTTTGAAAGGTCGGTCGCAACCATCGCGCAAGGAATGCGAGTTTGCGCGAATGTTTTATGGCATGTAAGCTGCGACATAAACTTATGCGCGCGTTTGCCCGAAATCATGCCGTCTTTGGGAACGGTGAAATCAAAGTAGCGCATTTCCTGCACGCTGCGCACAATTTCTTCAAGCTCAAGCCCGCCGCGCCCCGAAGCATACGCGCCTGCTATAACCGCGCCCATGCTTGTTCCCGTTATCACGTCTATCGGGATATGCTCGCGCTCCAGAACCTGAAGCACGCCGATGTGCGCGAGACCGCGCATCGCGCCTGAACCTAACGCAAGTCCGATTTTCATATCATCACGCCCTTTTTATTCCGTAAAGCAAAGCGCGGGTTTTGAAACGCGCTTTTATACTCCGTAAAGCCAAGCGCAGGTTTTGAAACGCTCTCTTTTTGAATATCATCTCGTATGATTATAGTATTGTCGGTTTGCTTGGGGCTGATTATCATAAATCCCGCGGCGTCAATCACAGCCGCGCGAAACGCGAGCTTGGTTTGGGCGCAGACGGTTATGCCGTCGCTGTTTCCGTATATGGTGTTGACGCAGCTTCTCACGGGACACATAAGAAAGCGCGGCTTTGCGGATAAGTTCGCGCTGCCTGTCACTGTTCTGCTGGGGATGCTCGGCGGGTCGCCGTCAGGCGCGAAGCTTCTGGCGAACCATTTCTCGCTGCGTATAGGAAATCACGGATTGGGCGGCGTTAACTCGAACGCGTCGCGCCGCGCGCTTCAATCCGCGTCCGCGATGGTAACCACGGCAAGCCCGATGTTCATGATTGCGTCGCTTCCCGCAATGCTCGGCGGAACCGCGGCATATGACGGTGTGCGCATATTCGCGGCGCACATGCTGGCGAACATTGTCGCGGGAGGCGTTTGCTATCTTTCCGTAAGGATCATGAGGCAAAAAGACGAGCGAACGGAGATCGCCCCAATAGTAAAAGGGCGAGAAGCTCCGTCCGTCGATTCGTTCTTCGAGATAATCCGAAACTCCGCAACATCGATGCTCGCAGTCTGCGGAGCAATGATTATCTTTGGCGTACTTACAAGCGGTCTGTTATCAATAATGAGTTTGCCTGACTATGTCGCGGCAACGATTGCAAGCGTTCTGGAGATGGCGGGCGGGTGCGCGAAAATCGCAACACTGCCGCTCGCGACGCCCCCGCGCGCCGCGCTGATGTGCGCCGCCGCGACATTCGGCGGAATGTCCATCTTTGTGCAGAACGCGGCATATCTGCAAACCGCTCGCGTGAACATGAAGGTGCAGTTTGCGGCGAAGATACTCGCAGGCATTATGGCGTTTGGGCTGACGATGATGTTCTACCTTTTATAACGTTTACCTCGCCTCGCTCAGCTCGTTCCGACTGCGCCTGAGTTGGTCCGCAATCTCTATCGCCCTATCCTCTATCTGCTTGAGCATCATCTCGCAATGGTCGAGGTTCATGGAATATATGCGCTGCGCTTCCTGCTGCGCCTTATTCATGAGATCGTTCGCCTGCTGCTCCGCGCGCTTGAGTATCGCCGTCTGGTTGGTGCGCTCCTCCGCCTTGCGTTCCGCGGACTCGATCGTGCGCTGCGCCTGCTCTTGGCTCAGCGTCTCGCGATCCGTCGCGCGCTGTTCGGATTCGCTGATGATCGCGTCCGCCTGGTTCTGCGCGTCCTGCAGAATCTGCCGCGCGGACGATTCCGCTTCCGCGACCTTGCTGTCTGCGATACGGTTCGCGTTCTGGATAATGCGCGTCTGCTGGCGCACGAGCGACGCCGCGTCGCGCAGTTCCGCGGGCAGGCTTTCGCGAAGCTCCGCGACAAGGTCGAGCGCGCTGTCCCTGTCTATCGCGAATGAGTTTGAGAACGGAACCTTGCGCAGACCTTCGAGCATCGTCTCGATTTCGTTCAGAATGTTATAGGCTTCCAGCGAGTATGACGGCTGTTCCATTCTCTGTTACACCTTTCGCATGTCTAATCTCTCACCGTTGAGTAAGTTGCGGCGAGAGGCTGCATATTGTCTATGTATTCTTTAACGGGTTCGGGAACAATTCCCTGCGGCACGGAGCCGAACAGCGCAAGCTCGCGTACGCCGCTGCTGCTGACGACCGCGAGCGTCGGGTTGCTCGCGATGAATATAGTTTCAACGCCTGACAGCTTTTCGTTAAGCATCGCGTACGGATACTCCGCCTCGAATTCCGCCCCGCAGCGCAGACCGCGAACTATCGCGTCCGCGCGTTCGTCGACCGCCAGCTTGGCAAGCAAACCGTTCCAACTGAGTACGGAAACGTTTTGCAGATGGGAGACGCACTCGCTCACCAGCCTCATTCTGTCGTCCGTCGGCATCCATCCCGCCTTGTTCGGATTAATCAGAATGGCCGCAACGACTTCGTCGAACATCTTTGACGCGCGCTCAAACAAGTCGACGTGTCCGAGCGTCACGGGGTCGAAGCTTCCCGGAACGATAACCTTCATCGAGTATCCTCGCAAGAGTTAAGTCGGTATACGGAAAGAACCGTATCGCCATAGCCGCGTTCGCGCGCGAGCGTCCATGTGGAATCGCCGCCGCATATCGGAATATTCTTCGCGCGTTCCAGAACGAGAACCGCGTCGCGGCTTGCAAGCTTCGCGGCCGCCGACAGAATATTTCCTTGATTTTCCATTTTATACGGAGGGTCGAGCAGAATTATATCAAACAATTTACCGCTTGTCACCATTCCGGTCACGGCAATTTCATATGAGCAGCCCATAACATGCGCTCTGTCTGACAATCCCAGCGCAGCGGCGTTCTTCTCGATGATCTTGACGGCGCGCGGGTTGCTGTCGACCAGCCACACTTCGTCCGCGCCGCGCGACAGCGCTTCCAAGCCGAGCGCGCCGCTTCCCGCAAACAGATCAAGTACGCGGCTGCCCGCAATGTACGGCGTCAGTATGCCGAACAACGCTTCGCGCACGATTGCGCGTGTCGGACGCGTCGCGTCTCCGTCCAGCGTATCAATCGCGCGTCCCTTGCACTGCCCGCCGATAATGCGGATCATCCGTCAAATCAGCCTGTTTGGCTCGCGCTTCTGCGGAACGCGTTTCTTCGCTTCCTGCTTAAGGCGCAGTTTCGGTTTCTTCTTTACGGTCTCGATGTAGTCCTTCTCTTTTTTGAAGCGCGACGGACCCGTCAAGTATCCGACAAAATATGAGAGCGGAAGCACCGGCGCGGGCAGGAATGATATTCTGTCGAACAGATAGGACGCCGCGTCGCCGCCCATCGTGAACAGGTTCACGAACGGCAACAGAACGAACCGCTGCGCAACCTTGAGGTAGTCCCCGACGGACGCGACAGCCTGCGTGTTATACAGCTCAAGCGGCGCGCCGACCTGCGGGATCAGCGTGTACGCGTAGAGCCACGGCGGCAAGTCTTGAAGCTGATACGTATACGGCTTCGCGGTGATCGCGGTATATATGCCGATGAGAATCCACGGAACGGCGGCGATTACCGCAGCGATAAGTATCCGCGTAACGTTGAAGAACAATCGCGCTTGACCGTGCTTCTCACGCGTCGCGTCTGTCGAACAATCCGCAAAGCCGCGGCTCGCGCCAAGCCCGAAGAACACGCCCGCGCAGCCTATGATGAGCGCGCTGTTAAGCACGGCGCGAAGAAGCGTATTGTCGCTCACCAGAATCGGCGCGAGAAGAAGCGACACGAACGCGACAAGCAGCCCATACGCGAACAGCAGCAGCGCGGTCTTCGTTATCGGTTGAGGTTTCGCAAGTTTGTTTGCCATCATACCTCCGTATGTATCGTCTCGTTCGGCAGAACTACCGCGTCCATCGGAATATCCCAAGGCTCTCGCGCAAGCGGCTCGTCCAACTGAAACGGATACGCGACGCCAACCTTGAACGCCTTCGTCTTTGCTAAGTACCTGTCGTAGTATCCCGCGCCGCGTCCCAATCTTGATCCTGTTCTGTCGAACGCCAAACCGGGCGTGACGATGAAATCTAAATCGGCAGGATCCACCACGGAAGAATTTTCCGAAGAAACCGCGTCCATCGTCCCCGCGCCTGTTATCCGCGGAACAAACACTTGCTTGCCGTCCCGCCGCGCTTGAAGCATGAACGGCAGAACGTCAATCTCGCTCTTCATCGGCACATAGCAGAACACGCGCCGCGCGGCCTTGTATTCCCGTATATCCAACAGACGGATGACTATCCTCGCGCTTACATCTCCGCGTTCCTCTTGGGAAATGCTCTTCATCATACGCAGCATACGTTTGCGTATGCCGCTCGCGTCAGACACGCGGCACTCTGGACGATACGCCGCAGAACACCTCGTAGCTTATCGTGTCCGCCCAGCGTCCCATCTCGTCCGCGCGTATCTCGTCATCTCCTTGCCGCCCCAGCAGAACAGCCTCGTCGCCAATCTCCACGCCTTCGATATGCGACACGTCCGCCATGCATTGGTCCATGCAGATACGCCCGATAATCGGCGCGCGCTGCCCGTGAATCAAAACCTGCGCCTTGCCCGTCATGGCGCGGTGGTAGCCGTCGGCATAGCCAAGCGGGAGCGTCGCGACGCGCGTGTCGCCATCGCACTTGTATGTTCTGCCGTAACTGACGGAGCATCCGCCGTACACATCCTTAACCATCGTTACGCGCGTAGCCCAGCGCATCGCCTGACGAAGCGGAAGCGCGGTCGGAACAGGCGGCGCGCCGTACATCGCTATGCCGATCCGCGCCATATCCTGCAAAGCGGACGGAAAGAAACTCTCGCCCGCGATTCCGCGAAGCGCCGCCGCGCTGTTGCAGCAGTGCAGGATTATCTCGGGATTCGCTCTCTTTATCGGTTCCGCGGCTTCCATGAACGCTTCAAACTGTCCGCGCGTGAATGTATTGTCTTCCGCCGAAAGCTCATCCGATACAGCGAAGTGGGTGAAGATTCCCGCGAGACGTATATGCGAATACGACGCGACCAGCTCCGCGAACTCGTGAAGCTCATGCGGAGGGATTCCTATGCGCGACATGCCCGTATCCACTTTGATATGCACATCCGCAACCTTGCCTATTTCAGCCGCGTACTTATCTATATGGAACAGATGGTCCGCGTGAAACACCGTCTGCGTAAGACCGTACGCGACCGCTTCCTCGACAGAGCCGCCCGCCGCGGACTGCTCGGGGCTGCCCAGTATCAGGATCGGCGCGGCGATATCATGCTCGCGCAGGCGAATACCCTCGCGGGCAAGCGCGACGGCAAGAAACGACGCGCCGCCTTCAACGGCGGCTTTCGCGGCGGCAACGTCGCCGTGTCCGTAAGCGTTCGCCTTCACCACGGCGCATACGCGCGCAGCTTCGGACAAACGCTCGCGGAACAAGCGGACGTTATCCTTTATGACGCCGTAATCGACGTGCAGGGTTGTGTTTCTGTAGTCCGTCATCGCGCGCATTATGTACCCTACGCGATTAATGCGAAGCTGTCCATCGAGAGCAGCTTGACGCCGTTCTTTTCGAGAATCTCCTCCGCTTTCGAGATGTCGTCCACCTGCAGAACCAACGCCGCGCCCGACGAAGCATCGTTGCCTATGTCCGCGATCGTCAGCCCGTGCGCGAACGAATAGCAGTACTCAATCGAAACGCCGCGAGCCGCAAGCGTTTCAAGGACTCCCGCGAGTCCGCCGGGCTTATCGGGTACTACCGCGGCGATTACGCTTGTGAGTCGCGCGGAGTATCCCGCGTTCGCGATAATCTTCAGCGTTTCGGCGGACTGCGCGACGAGACAGCGCAGGATGCCGAACGAGGTTGTATCCGCAATCGTAAGGGCTATCATGTTGACGTTCGCGCTCGCCATAAGCTGAGTGAACTTGGACAGCGTGCCGGGCGAATTATCCAGAAAAACCGAAAGCTGCTTAACAGACATATATACCTCCGTAATCGAGTAATGCCGCAACTCATATATTCTGTTTAATATTACCAGCGCGGCGATGATTTGTCAAATTCCATATGAAGACCGCAGAGGCGATCGAACCCATCCCGGCAGATCGCCCCTTGCAATTTGATGTGTTTACCCGCGCAGCCTTGCCGCCGCTCGCGGCAAAGTCTCCGCCTGAAGGTTGAACGGCGCGATCGAGATATTCATTTCAAACGATTCCTTGAGATACAAGCGCGACTCCTCCGTGGGTTCGGGTCCGCACGAGTTGCTTCCGAGCGGTCCCATTATGCCGTCTATGATAAGCTCGACAAAGCCCTCGCCACCCAGCTCGCATGTGTGTTCCGCAGCCGCAAGAGATTCAACCGAGTAATCGTGCGCGGTGAACGCGAACGGTTTAGCGGACGCCGCCGCAATGCCTATTCCTATGTCGTTCGTAAGCGAAACGTAGCGCGTGTCCTCGTGCGAGCCGTTTTCCTGCGGACGGATATACGGCTCATGAAGCGCGGTAACGTCCGCCGAATACAGACCGAACCTCGCGCCTTCCTTCTTATCGGGATAGCTCTCGTGCGGTCCGCGCCCGAACCATGACACGTTGGACAGCTCGCGCGGAAGCCTGAAACGCAAGCCAAGTCGCGGCAAGTAAGGAAGCGTCACTTTGTCGTTCGGCGTGAACACTGCGCGGATATTCATCGTGCCTGCCGTGTCGATAACGGTCTCCATCGTAAATTCCGCGACAGGGCGGCGGACTGCTGCTGCAAGCGACCACTTCGAGTATGTCTTCACGCCGTTCTCTGTTTCTTCCGCACGGCTCTCGATGAGACGCCGACCCAACTTGTCAAGACCTGCCAGCCACCACGCGTTTTTTGCTCTCGGCACATCGTTGTCGGTCGGCGCGCGCCACATTATCGGCGCTATCGGTTCCGCCAAAACCTCCAACCCATACGCTTCATAAGAGGAAACCTCGCCGCTCTCCGTGTTAATTGAAACCGCGAACGTCTCGCCTTCCAGTGTTATAAAGCTTTCGCCATGTTCTGTAACGGCTCGTTCTTTCCGCCGTTCCGCTGAGGAATTCCAGAAGTACGGCGCGACATACTGCGCCCACGCAACCTCATGCCCGCGCTTTGCCCAATCTGTGTCCTCGCGAGTGAGGAACGACAGCTCGATAATCGTTTCGGGCGGCAGATTCTTCACGACCGCTATATCGATGGTTTTGGTTTCGCCGGGCAGAATGCTCGGAAGCTCCTTCGCGCCCTGGCGAAGCGTCTTGCCGTCGCGCATTACGCGAAGTACGCAATCGAACTTGTTTGCGTCCGTGAACGCCAGCCTGTTTATAATCTTCGCCTGAACCAGGCCGTCGCCGTTCACGGTGATTTCCGATTGAAGCGGCTCGATTATCTTCTTGTATTCCAGAAGTCCTGTGTGCGGAGTCCTGTCGGGATATGTAAGCGCGTCGACGCAGAAACAGCCGTCGTGCGGATACTCGCCGAAGTCGCCGCCGTAGCCGTAGTATTCCGTGCCGTCCGCCGCCTTCTTGAGAATACCGTGGTCCGCCCATTCCCAGACGCATCCGCCGATAAGGCGCGGATATTTATATATCAAGTCCCAGTAGTCCTTCAGATTGCCGGGTCCGTTGCCCATAGCGTGCGCGTATTCGCACATGAAGTACGGCTTGGGGTGCGCAAGCTCCGCCTGACGCAGAACTTCCGTAATCGGCGGATACATTACCGAAAACACATCCGCAATCTCAGGCTTCGTTAAGAATTCGGAGTCGGGGCAATCCTCCCTGTTTTCCTTATAAATCGTGTCGCCTTCATAGTGAACGGGGCGCGTTATATCAATCTCGCGAATCGCCTTCGCCATCGCGCGGTGGTTGCGGCCGAAGCCCGATTCGTTGCCCAGCGACCAGAAGATAACGGATGCGTGGTTTATGTCGCGCTTCACCATCCGCACGGCGCGATCGACGTAATGCGCTTCCCAAGCGGGACTGTCGGAGAATTCGTGCCAGTCGCCGACGACAGCCGCGCCGTGCGTTTCCAAGTCCGCTTCATCTATAACATACAGACCGTATTCGTCGCACAAATCGAGGAAGCGCGGGTCGTTGGGATAATGCGAGGTACGCACGGTGTTTATATTGTGGCGTTTCATTTGGAACACATCCGCCTTCATGTGCTCGTACGGCGTTACGGAACCCAGCTTCGGGTTGAAGTCGTGGCGGTTCACGCCCTTTATCTTAATCGACACACCGTTGACGAACAATTCCCGCCCGCGAATCTCAACCTTGCGGAAGCCAACACGGACGCACTGCGACTGAACGGGTTGACCGTCTTTATCGGACAGCGTGACGACAAGGTCATACAGGTTTGGAGTTTCGGCGGTCCAGCGATTCGCGTTCGGCACTTCCGCCTTGAATTCTTTGCCAAGAGAATCTGCGGACCAAACGACCGCGTCCTTATACAGAAGCTTCGCGGAAAGATACGCTTCGCTCCGCGCATCGACGCTGACGTGAAGCGTTCCCGTCGTCATATCGTCCGCGAGACCCGCGTTGGCGCGAACGTCCCATATATGTTGCGCGGGCAGGCACAGAAGCGACACGTCGCGGAATATTCCCGACAGCCGCCACTTGTCTTGGTCTTCAAGATAGGTCGCGTCCGACCACTGGCGAACTACCGCGATAATTTCGTTCTCGCCGTCGGCAAGCGCGCCGGCTATATCAAACTCCGCGGGCAAATGCGAGACCTTTGACATGCCGACGAACTTCTTGTTAACGTACACTTCAAGGTAGGAATCAACGCCGTCAAAGCGGATTATCACGCGCTTGCCGCTGAATTTATCCCACGCCGCGGGAACGAGGATGGTTCTGCGATACACTCCGATTTCGCCTTCGTCAGGCACGTGCGGCGGATCATACGGGATGGGATACTGCACGTTGCAATACTGCGGCGTGCCGAAGCCGTGCATCTGCCAGCTCGACGGAACGGGTATTCGCGACCATTCAGACGGTTCCTCGTCGGGGAAGCCTTCGGGCAGGGCGTGGCGCATCCACGCGAAGTCCCACACGCCGTTCAGCGAGCGGAAATATTCGGACGATCCGCGCTCGCGCGAAAGGGCGGATTCCTCATCGTGATACGGAACGTCGACGGCGCGTGGCGGCAGCTTGTTGATGTGCTGAAGGGATATGTCTTCCCAATATTTGTTCTGCATAAGCTCATCCGTTCATCCTTGTCATGATTGTTTGAGATATTGTACCATATCCAAACAAAAGAAGAAAGAAGGGTAGAAAAAACAAAAGAAAAAAGACGCGGAGAGGTACGTCTTTTTTCTTTGTTCTTTCGGGTATTCATCTTTTGTATGTATGGGCGATATGCTATCAGAACGGCCATTACGCCATTCTGGCAAGCTCTTTCTTTAGGCGGAACAGTATGCGCTTCTCAAGGCGCGAGATGTAGCTCTGCGAGATTCCCAGTATGTCCGCCACTTCCTTCTGTGTGCGTTCGCCCGAGCCGCCAAGCCCGAACCGAAGCTTCATTATTCGCTGTTCGCGCGGGTTGAGCCTGGTCAGCGCGGCTTCAAGCAGTTGACGTTCCACGCCTTCCTCAATCTGCTTATAGACCGTGTCGCTTTCGGTTCCCAGGATATCCGAAAGAAGAAGCTCGTTGCCGTCCCAGTCTGTGTTCAGCGGTTCGTCGAACGACACTTCAAGGCGCAAGCGGCTTGTGCGGCGAAGGTACATCAGTATCTCGTTCTCGATACAGCGCGAGGCGTACGTCGCAAGCTTAATCTTCTTGTTTGCGTCGAAGGTGTTGACCGCCTTTATCAAACCTATCGTTCCGATAGAGATGAGGTCTTCCAAGCCGACGCCCGTGTTCTCGAAGCGTCGCGCGATGTAGACGACCAGCCGCAGATTATGTTCGATAAGAACAGCGCGCTTGCTTCCGTCGTCGTCCGCGAGGTCCGCGACAATCTCTTCTTCTTCGTCGCGCGTGAGCGGCGCGGGCAGAATATCGGAACCGCCGATGTAATCCACTTCTTGACCCGCGGCGAACAGCATCGCACGGCGCAGCTTTGAAATCCAATCGCGCCACCATGATAGCGCGGTGTATTTGTTCATATCCTGCGGTTGCTTCTGTGTCATGCGTGTCGCCTCCCGGATTCATTTTCGTATGGATTATTCGCCGTTTCGCCGGATTCTGCGAAACAAGAAGGCGCAAGCGCCAAAGGAAGATTGCCGGACGGCGAAAGCGTTATCGCCGCGCGCACCGCTTTTCCGTTCCACGTTATTACATCGGGCGTGAACACAGGCGCGGCCTTTGTTCCCGCAACCGTCCTTAACGCCATCAGGCGGAACCCGAACGGAAGCTTTTCCGATAACGCGGATAAGTCTGACTCCGGCAGATTAAACTGCCGAGAAATAATGCCTGTCGGAACAACGATAACGGGAAGCCCCGAAGTCGGGTCTACCGCGTGATTCCCCGAATCGACCGCCGCGTCAAACCTGCCCTGCATATCGCCGAACCTGTAGTGTACTTCACCCATAACCCACGCGGCGCGCTTCTTGCTTCTGCCGAGCATGAGCGACGCGACGCCCGTCACGACGGCGGACGCGAACATGAGCGGCACGAACGAAACTTGCGGAATTACACGCTGCACCGCGTATATCGTTCCCGCCGACAAAAACGCCGAAGCAAGCATAAAACCCGCGCCCTTGAGGATAACCTTGACAGGCTTGCCGCCGACGGAAATCCATATCATAGGCACCGCCGCTGCAAACGGAATCGGAGGTGTGAGCAGGAACGGCGCGAAACCCAAGCCGACACACGCGTAAACGCTTCCAAGAACCGAAGCCGCGACCAGTCTCCCGACCTTAACCCTGCATACGTCCAGCCATTTCAGAGATAGATACAATATGTAGTAATCCATAATCAGATTAACAAGAAAGAACAGCTCTATCTCAATCATTTAGGCAAATTATAGGTTGTCGATATGATAAAGCGCGGTCGAATTGCGTTGCGAAACAACACGGATACTCGACACTAAATTTGCTGTTTTTTCAGATTTGACTTAATAAACGGATGCGTTTGTCAATTTGCGCAAGCTTGTTTTTCCATTCGAGAGCTTCTTCGTAAGACTTAGACGACAGCGCGGGAGCAGTCGCCGCGTGAACTCCGCGCCGCCAGCGGAAGTAGGAAAGCCATGGATCGCACATGTTTTGTACGCCCATATCGCCAAGCGCTATATCTGTATTTCCCGCGGAATCGGAGGGGTTCGCGCGCACCGCGACATAGTATCTGCCTTTCGACATTGTGACGCGTTCCGAAACAGCATTGTAACTAAATGATAATAATGCCGCGCGAATAATATCGATATCCCTATTTGGTGATAGGACGAGCGTCTGCTTCCATATCTTGTGCTTGTCCCGCGCAAGTATCCCCGCCATTGTGTCCGCTCCCATGCCCGATATGTTGATTACATCCGCGTCGTCAGGCAGACCCGCAAGACCGTCCGCGAGAATAAACTCGCAGCGTTCCGCCAGGCCGAGACGGGCGATATTCCGCTTTGCGCGTTCAAGCGCGTGCGGGCTTATCTCGGAGATAACCGCGCGTTCGATTTTGTTTGCGGAAAGAAGGTGTATCGCAAGATAAGCATGATCCGCGCCAACGTCCGCGAACACGCGGCATGGCGGGATCATGTCAAATATCATCTGAAGCCTCGGGTCAAGCTTGGGCAGCGTAAGCAACGTTATTCCAAACCGAACGCGGTTACGGCGGCTGACATGCCCAGCCTGTCCGCGCCTGCTTCAACCATAGCTTCCGCTTGCTCGCGCGTACGGATTCCGCCCGCCGCCTTGACTTTCACATCCTTACCAACGTGTTTTCGCAGAAGCTTCACGTCTTCCGCGGTCGCGCCGTGCGTGGAAAACCCTGTCGAGGTCTTGATGAAATCCGCGCCCGCGTCCGTCACGCACTTGCACGCGAGTATCTTCTCTTCTTCGGTCAGAAGACACGCCTCGATTATCACCTTGAGAACCTTATCGCCGCAAGCGTTCTTGAGCCTGCGTATCTCTTCGGTCACATAGCCGGTGTCGCGCGCTTTCAGCCTGCCGATGTTGATAACCATATCAACTTCAGCGGCGCCGTCCGCGATGGCTTGCCGCGTTTCATACTCTTTTACTTCGGGCGTATTGTATCCCAGAGGAAACCCGACGACCGTGCAGACCGCGGACCTGCCGCCGAGCCGCTCCTTCGCGAACTTGACGAACGTCGGCGGTATGCAGACTGACGCGAAGCCATACTTCGCGGCTTCGTCGCATATCTTCGCGACCATATCTTCCGTTGCGGACGGCGCGAGAATGGTGTGGTCTATCATTTGAAGTGTACCGTTCATTTTGCTTCACCGCCCTTCTTAATGTCCTTCTTTATAAGAATCCTAAGCGCTTCGACAGCCGTCTTTATAGCGGGTTCAGTTCCCTCAAACTCCGTCGTCGAGTCGACCGCCTCTTTGCCCTTTACGTTCTTCGCGATACCCGTTCCCGCCGATTGGTTTCCCGCGACGGACAGCACCGTTCCCGCGCGAAGCCTGAGAATGCTCGCGATGATGAACAGCGTCGCCGTTTCCATTTCGGAGGCGAGACAGCCGCCCTGAATCCACGCGTTCCACTTATACAAAAGCTCGGGCGCGAGCGGCATACGTTCGGGCGAATGCTGACCGTAGAACGAATCCTTGCACTGCACCACGCCGATGTGAACGCCGACGCCCGATACAAAGGACGCCTGCTCCAGCGCCTTGAGTACCGTGAAGTCCGCGACCGCGGGAAATTCTATCGGCATGTATTCCTTCGAGGTTCCGTCAAAGCGGATAGCGGAGTTCGCAATCACTATGTCGTTCACCGGAATTTCAGCTTGCATCGCGCCGCACGTGCCGACGCGGATGAACGTATCCGCGCCGATTTTGGCAAGCTCCTCAACCGCAATCGCCGTGGACGCGCCGCCTATTCCCGTGGACGTGACAGAAACCTTTACGCCGTCCAGCGTACCTGAATAAGTGCAGTATTCGCGATGCATCGCGACAAACTCATGCGTGTCAAAGTGGGTCGCTATCTCTTCGCACCTGCCGGGGTCGCCCGGCAGAAGAACATAGCGCCCGACGTCGCCTTGCTCCAAATCGATATGATATTGTTTTGCCATAGCTTTCACCTGCTAAATAATATACTGTTTAAGGTCGCGCTCTTTCGCTTCGTCGGTCAGGTGTCCGGTCACGTATTCTCTGTCGATACGCACCTCGGCTTCGGGCATATCGTCGCCCGCGTTGAACGAAATGTCTTCCAGCAGCATTTCAAACAGCGACGACAGTCGGCGCGCGCCTATGTCCTCGCTGTTCTCGTTCGCGACTACCGCGGCGTCCGCGAGCGCGTCGAGCGCGCTTTCCTCGAACACCAGCTTCACATGGTCTACCGACAGAAGCTCGCTGTACTGGCGTGTCAGCGCGTTTTCAGGCGTTATCAGAATGCTGCGGAAGTCGTCGCGCGTCAGCGAATGAAGCGACACGCGCACGGGGAAGCGTCCCTGCAATTCGGGAATCAGGTCGCGCGGCTTGGACACGTGGAACGCGCCAGCCGCGATGAACAGGATGTAGTCGGTCTTGACAGGCCCGTACTTCGTGTTTATCGTGCTGCCTTCGATTATCGGCAGAATGTCGCGCTGAACGCCTTCGCGCGAAACGTCGGGACCGTGCCCCTGGCTGCGACCCGCAATCTTGTCTATCTCGTCGATGAAGACGATGCCGTCCTGCTCCGCGCGGCGTATGGCTTCGCCCGTTACGGCGTCCATGTCTATAAGCTTGCCTTCTTCCTCAAACGCAAGCAGGCGGCGGGCTTCGCGAACCTTAACGCGCCTCATCTTCGTTCTCTTGGGAAGAATGCTGCCCATCATATCCTGAAGGTTCACCATCACGCCCTGAATGTCCGCCTGCGGCGCGGTCTCCTCCACCTCGACGTCGATTTCCGCGTCCTCAAGCTCGCCGTGCTTGAGAGACGCGCGGATCTCCGCTATGCGCTCGTTCAGCTTCTCCTGCTCGTCGTATGTGAGCTCGGGTTCCTTGCGCGAGCTGCCCAGAATCATCTCGAGCGGGTTGAACTTAGGCGGCGCTTCTTTCTTCGGGGGATTCGCCAGCATGTCGATTATGCGTTCCTCGGAGCGAAGGCGAGCGTCCTCGCGAACGCGCGCGCCGTGTTCTTCCTTGACCATGCGGATTGACGCTTCGACTAAGTCGCGCACGATGGAATCCACGTCGCGCCCGACATAACCGACTTCCGTGAACTTTGTCGCTTCAACCTTCGCGAACGGCGCGTCCACAATCTTGGCGAGCCTTCGCGCAATCTCCGTCTTGCCGACGCCCGTCGGGCCTATCATCAGAATATTCTTTGGGATTATCTCATCCTTTATTTCTTCGGGAAGCATCGCGCGGCGATAGCGGTTGCGAAGCGCGATGGCGACAGCCTTCTTGGCTTCAAGCTGACCTATTATATACCTGTCCAGTTCGCGGACAATCTGTTTAGGCGTAAGTGTGGACACAAAAAAGCCTCCAATACGATGATATGCGGGACATGTTTAAACCTCCAGCACTGTGATGTTTTCGTTGGTGTATACGCAGATGGAAGACGCGATGACGAGCGCTTCTTTCGCAATTTCCGCGGCGCTCATCTCCGTGTGCTTGGCGAGCGCGCGAGCAGCCGCAAGCGCGAAGTTTCCGCCGCTGCCAATTGAGCATACTCCGTCGTCAGGCGAGAGAACCTCGCCCGTGCCTGAGAGGATGAGCATCTCATCAGCGTTCGCGGCAATCATCATGGCTTCAAGCTTGCGCAGAACCTTGTCGTCGCGCCAGTCTTGCGTAAGCTCGACGGCGGCGCGTTCCAGATTCCCCGCGTATTGCTTAAGTTTCTCCTCGAAGCGTTCGGACAGCGTAAACGCGTCCGCGACAGAACCCGCGAATCCGACCGCGACCTTCCCGCCGAACAGGCGGCGCACCTTCACCGCTCCCGCTTTGAATATCGTGTGTTCGCCCATCGTAACTTGTCCGTCGCCCGCGATTGCGCATTTGCCGTCCTTGCGGACGCCGACTATCGTCGTTCCTCTGAATGTCATATTTCCTCTCCCGCCGTCGCGTCAAGCTCGGCTTCGTTAATATCCTGCATGTCTTCAAGCAAGTCCCTGTGCCTGCACTTCTCGTTCATGCACACATGGAAACGCTGTCCCTTGCGGTTTTCCTTAAGAACCATCGGCGAGCCGCACTCGCCGCACCTGTCTGTCACGGGGTAATCGAACGCCGCAAACTGACACTCGGGATAACCCTCGCATGCGAAAAACTTGCCGCCCTTGCGGCTTATCTTCTCAACCAGACGCTTTCCGCAGGTCGGGCACGGCGTTTCGATGAACACGAGAACGGGCTTCGTGTTGCGGCAGTTCGGGAAGTTCGGGCAGGCGAGAAACTTACCGAAGCGTCCGTTCTTGTATACCATCATCGCGCCGCAGTTCTCGCACCGAACATCTGACACGACAGGCACTTCGGGAATCTTTTCAATCGTTTCTTCCGCAACCTTCAAATCTTCCGAAAAGCTTCCGTAGAACCCGCGAATCACGTTCTTCCACGGAATCTCGCTGTCTTCCACGTGGTCAAGCTTGGACTCCATATCGGACGTGAACTTCTCATCCACAATGTCCTTGAAGTATTGGCACATCATGCTTGTGACCATGCGCCCAAGCTCCGTCGGAACGAGCCTGCTCTTCTCGCGCAGAACGTATCCTCGCGCGATAATCGTGGAGATTGTCGGCGCGTATGTGCTGGGGCGGCCGATACCCTTTTCCTCCAAAGCGCGAACCAGGCTGGCTTCGGTGAAGCGCGGCGGCGGCGCGGTGAAGTGCTGCTCGCTTTGAATCTCAGAAAGTGTCACCGCTATGCCGGGTTCAAGGCGCGGCATCTTATTGTCGACGACAGGCGCTTCCTCATCGCTGCCTTCCTCATAACACGCGGTGAAGCCCGCGAACGTCTTCTTCTCCGAATAGAAGCGGAACACGATTCTGTCGGAAACAATTTCCGCAGTCATAGTCTCAAACAGCGCGGGGTTCATCTGGCTTGCGAGGAAGCGCAGGTAGATGAGTTTGTAAAGATTGAACTGGTCCTTTGTCAGCGATTCCTTTATGCTTTCGGGAGCGCGCGAAATTTCAGTCGGGCGCACGGCTTCGTGCGCGTCCTGCGCGTCCTTCCTGCCCTTGTAGACAATCGCCTTCTCGGGAAGGTACGCGTCGCCGTATTTGTCGCGGATCCTCTCGCGGACGGCGTCCAACGCATCGTCCGAAACGCGCACGGAGTCTGTTCTCATGTATGAGATAAGCCCCTGTGTGCCTTCTTCCTTAAGGTCGACGCCTTCGTAGAGGGTCTGCGCGATCTGCATCGTCTTGGCGGTGGAAAAGCGGAGCTTGCGCGAGGCTTCCTGCTGAAGGCTTGACGTGGTGAACGGCGGAGCGGGGTTCTTGTGCTTCTCGCCGCGCTTTTGCGACGCGACTTTGTATTCGCCGCCGTTTATTATTGCTTCCGCGGAACGCGCTTCCGCTTCGTTCTTTATCTTCGCTTTAACGCCGCCGACGGTGTCCAGCCTAAGCTTAAGCTTCTGACCGTCCGCCACGGCTTCCGCTGAGATATCCCAGTATTCTTCGGGAACGAACGCGTCAATCTCGTCCTCGCGGTCTACGATTATGCGCGCCGCGACAGACTGAACGCGCCCCGCGGACAATCCCTTGCGCACCTTCGCCCACAGAAGCGGGCTTATGTTATAGCCGACCAACCTGTCAAGGACGCGGCGCGCTTGCTGCGCGTCGACCAGCGACATGTCGATTGGACGCGGCGAAGTTATCGCCGCTTTAACCGCCTTTTTGGTTATCTCCTGGAACGTTACGCGGCACTTGTCGGCGGGATCGACGCCGAGTATGCTCGCCAGATGCCACGATATGGCTTCGCCTTCGCGGTCAGGGTCTGTCGCGAGAAGCACGCCCGACGCGTTCTTCGCTTCCTTGCGTATCTTGCCCAGCACGTCGCCGCGCCCGCGTATCGTGATATACTTAGGCTCGAAGTCGTTCTCCACATCGACGCCCATCTGACTTTTGGGCAGGTCGCGTATGTGACCGTTCGACGCTTCGACATGGTATCCGCGTCCGAGGTATTTTCCGATCGTCTTGGCTTTCGCGGGCGACTCGACTATAACAAGCTTATACTTGTTTTCTCTTTTGACTTCTTTTTTGGTTTCTTTTTTTGCGGGCTTTACGGTTTTCAACACTGCTTTTGCGTCCGGCACAATTATCCTCACTGGTGCATTATTTTATCATCATTGTATCACGAAACCCCATCAGATTATTCCTTCCAATTGAAGCGTTGTCAAGATGGAATTCACTTCCGACGCGGAAATTCCGCAACTTATCACAATTCTATCAACATCCGTCGTTCCGCCTACGTAAAGCTCGTAAACTTTCCGCTCGCTTTCAGACAGATTCGGCGGCTCTTGCGGCTTTACTTGGACAGGCGCAACCAAAACCTGCTGCGGCTTCTCGTCGCTTGAACGCTTCTTACTGCGCGTCTTCGGCTTGGTTTCTTCGGCCGCCTCAGGCTCTTCGGCAAGCTTCACTTCAAAGCCCAAATCCTGAGCGATATCGTATGCGCTCGTGATAATCCTCGCGCCGTCCCGTGCGAGACCGTTTGGCAGCTCGCTCTTCGCCTCGAAGATTGAACCCGGCAGAACGAATATCTCGCGCCCTTGCTCGCCCGCAATGTCCGCGGTGACGCGCGCCCCGCTCTTCCACGCGCCTTGCACGACAAGCGTTCCGCGGGACATGCCCGAAATTATTCTGTTGCGCGCGGGAAACCTGCCGGGAAGCGGCATTACGCCGGGCGGATATTCGGATATCACGGTTCCGCCGTTATCCAGAAGCCGCTTGCAGAAATCCTTGTTCTTGGGCGGATAGATATAATCCACGCCGCACGCGAACACCGCGACCGTGTGTCCGCCTGCGTCCAGACATCCCTTGTGCGCCGCGCTGTCAATACCCAGCGCGAAGCCCGATACAATCGTGAAGCCGAGCGAAGTCAAGTCTCGCGCGACGAGCTCCGCCGCCTGCAACCCGTATTGCGTGGGGTTGCGCGTTCCGACAATCGCCACGCACATATCGGTATCCAGATTGTCATTGCCCAAAACATACAGTATCGGCGGTCGATTGTCAACACATTTAAGCAGCGGCGGATACAGCGGATCATCGTCGAACACCGCCCTCGCACCAATCTTGTCCAGAAGCTCCATCTGACGGAGCGCCTTATCCTTGTCGCGCGCTCCCTTTATTGCTTCATACGCCGCCTTACCTACCCACGCGAGCGAATCGTCGAAGCATCGCCACACGGTCTCCGCGCTGCCGTACTTCGCCAGCAGCCTGTTATACGCGGTCGGACCCACGTTCTCGATTCCCGCAAGCCACATGCGGAAGTACTGCTCGCTCGTATACTTCATTGCGGCGACCCCGACCCCGACCCATCCATGGAGCTTTGCAGACGATACGCCAGCGCTTCCGAAACATGTACTGCGGAAATCTCAGCCTCGCCCGCGAGGTCCGCAATCGTCCTTGCCACGCGCATAACGCGGTAGTGCGAACGAGCGGATAAGCGGAAGCGTTCGGTCGCCTTGGCAAGCAGGACGCGCGGCTGTTCCGCAAGACGAATAACCTCGTTCAGCATTCGCGAATCCAAGTTTGCGTTCGAGGTTACGCCCAGCCTTCCGTTCCTTTTTATCTGAACCCGTCTCGCGCGGTTCACCCTCTCGCGAACCGCCGCGGAAGTCTCCGCGCCGTCCGCGCTTTCCGAAAGATCGGCGACAGGCACGCTGCGAACGTTCACGCGCAAGTCTATCCTGTCAAGAAGCGGACCCGAAACCTTCGACTGATACTTCTGAACAGAGTCGTACAAGCATGTGCACCTGCCGTCGTTCGTTCCATGGTATCCGCAGTGGCAGGGATTCATCGCGGCGATAAGCATAACTCGCGCGGGGTATTCGTTTGCCGCGTGAACGCGGGCGACCGAGACGCGGCCGTTCTCCAGCGGCTGGCGCAGAGCCTCCAGCACGCGCTTGTCATATTCGGGCAGTTCGTCAAGGAAGAGTATGCCGTTGTGCGCGTACGATATTTCACCGGGCGACGCGTCCTTTCCGCCGCCTACGAGCGACGCGGCGGACGCGGTGTGATGAGGGTTTCTGAACGGACGCTCCGTAAGCATGGACGCGCCTTCGGGAAGGCGTCCCGCGCCGGAATATATCTTGGTCGTCTCGAGAGCTTCTTCAAACGTCATGTCGGGAAGAATGGACGGCATACACTCCGCGAGCATCGTCTTGCCCGAACCGGGCGGACCCACCATCAACAGATTGTGTCCGCCCGCCGCCGCTATTTCAAGCGCGCGTTTGGCTTCATGCTGACCCTTAACATAGCGCAGATCGTGCAGAACCGCAGCCTCGCGCCGAAGCGATTCATACGGAACGGGAGTAAGCGGCGTAATGCGCTGTTTCCCGCGAAGATGGTCCACCACCTGCGCGAGAGAGGTTGCGGGCAGAAGCTGAATCTTATCTATGCACAGCACTTCGCGCGCGTTCGATTCAGGCAGAACCATGGCGGAAAGCCCGTGTTCCAGCGCGAACAGCGCGCCCGCCAACGCGCCGCGGGTGACGCGAACCTCTCCCGACAGCGCCAGCTCTCCGACAAACAAAGTGCCCGCCAGAACGTCGGGCGAAATGTATCCCGAAGCCGCGAGAAGCCCGAGCGCAATCGGAAGGTCGTACATACTGCCGATCTTCTTTATGTGCGCGGGAGCCAGATTTACCACGATATTGCCGAGCGGAAACCTCATGCCGCTGTTCGAGAGCGCGGTCTTCACGCGGTCGAACGATTCCTTAACGGCGGCGTCGGGAAGCCCGACCATAGAAAACTTGGGCATTCCGCCCGAACAGTTGACGTCTATTGTGACAGGGTATCCGTCCATTCCCGATAATCCGTATGACACGACCTGCGCGAACAAATTTGTTTCCTCCCAACTCCTTCCATATGCCGTCATTTGTGCGAATCGAAACGCGCATCATTTTTCAATAGGGTTATTGAACACAAGCAGCTTGCTTCCGACAAAGTTTATCACGACCGAAACGACGGTGCTGATTATTCCCGCCCACAGGCGCGTCATGGCAAGCGTATCCGTCAACAGCCAAACAGTAAGGGTCGACGCGCCGAGCGATACCAAATTCAACAGAATGAACCGCGCGACCTGCGAAGCCGTCAGACGTTCCTTCTGCCTGAACGTAAACTTAGTGTTCGCGAACAGGCTGAACACCATTCCCGCGGCGTATCCAATGACCCACGCCGCAGGCTCGCTGAGTTTCAGAAGAAGGTTGAACAGACCGTTCGTGATGAGCGTGTTTATCGCGCCCACCATGCCGAAGCGTATCGCCTGAAAGAATAACGGTTTGTATTTTTGAATCATCAATTCACCTTAATAAAACATCCAGCCTGTATACGGCCAACCCGGCAGCCTCAGCCACGAGAACCAGTTCATTGCGTTGGCATATTCCCTCTTCATCAGAACGCCCGTCGCGAACGGATAGAACGCTATAAACAGTATTGCCGCCGCCGTGATTATCACGCCCTGCAGAACCTTCGACAGCGCGGACGCGCTGCGCTGCGTCCTCATCACGCAGTAGACCAAGCACAGCATGATGAACGGCGTACTTGCGAAATAGTGATAGATGAACGTGCTGCGCGGCACAAGCACCCACGGCAGGAACTCCGCGAGGAAACCAATCACGAGCAGCGATGGGACATAGTCACGTCTGCGTTCAAGAGCCGCTTTCTCCGAGCGCCCATCAAACTCGCGCCGCGGCAGTAAGTCTTGCGAGCCTTTTGTTATCCAACGGCGGAACACCAGCACGAGACCGACGAAGCCGCTCCACCACACCGCGGGGTTGCCGAACGTCAGTATCGTGGACACATAACCCGCAGGCTCGAAGTTGCCGTTGTAAAACCACATAGGCTTTAAGATCAGCGGCCACTCGTACCACTTGGACTTAAACGCGTGTGTGTCGACCAGTTGGCTGTGATACCACAGCATCGACGTCTGCGCGTCCCATACGCGCTTGAGCGTGAAAGCGGAGGTCGCGGTTATGTCGGGAATATACGCCAGAATGTAAACAGCCAATGGAACGACGATAAACCAGAGAACGCACCACAGAATAGTTATGAGCATTGCGCGCGGATATAGTGCGGCGCGCGCCGCAAACTCTTTATCGCCCTGCGCTCTTCCGGCCGCCATATATTCGCGCAGCCGCTGAATCATCGACCAGAACACTATAACCGCAAGCCCCGCCGCGGCGTATATGCCGATCCATTTGGAAGCGATCGCGCCCGACATCATAAGACCCGACATCGCGAGCGGGAACAGCGTCTTCTTCACGCCGTCGCGGAAGAAGCTCATGCTGAAGTAGCGCGCCATGAACGCATACATAAGTATAATAAACAGAACGGGATAGCTGTCGATGGTGGCTATGCGCGTCTGCGTCAGGTGCATGCAGTCCAGCGCGAGAAGCATCGCGGCGAACGCAGCCCAGCGCGTCTTCTTGAACAGCTGCATGGCGAAATAATACATTGCGGGAATCATCAGCACACCCGCGAGCGTGCCGGGGAAGCGCCAGCCGAACGGCGTCATGCCGAACGCCTTGATACTCAGCATGATGAAAACCTTGCCGAGCGGCGGGTGAGAGGTTTCAAGCGGGTTCATCTTGTGCAGGTATTCAAAGCCGGTGCGCGCATGGTATATCTCGTCGAAGTAGGTGCCGTTCATGTAAGACGGCGCGTCCGGCGCCATCTCTTGCTCGTCGACAATTTCGGCTGCGGTGGAAGAAACAATCGGGATTGCGTTCCCTTCCAAGTCGAGAGGAACAACCTCGAACAGCATCGTATTGCCAAGCTCGGGCGTTATCTTGATGAACCGCGCCTTGAACGTCTGCGGGAACTGATCATGATAGCTGCGCTTCCCTTCCGAATCCACCGCGGACGGAACCACATAGTGCCAAGTGAAGCAATTCTCTCTCACCGAAGCCATGAACTCGTCGTCGTACACTTCGCCCATTAAGCTTGTCGAGAATGAGATATCGCCCGGCGCGATTCCGCAGTAGTACATCACGCGGAATTCCTGTATCTTGCCAAGGTCGAGAACTATCTCTTCGCGCGCCTTCATCGTAGTCCACGTCTGCGGCGCGACCGTGTCGCCAAGCCCCCAGAACGCGACGACGCCGTACGCTATCGTGATTGCGCAGACGGTTATATAGTCCCATCTCGTATAGCGCGTCTTGTAATCCGATTGGCCGAGTACGCGCTCGCGAAGCTCTGGCGCGTCCATTGAGAAACGCTTCTCGATATTCTTCCGTATCAAACCGATTCTGCCTTGCGCTTGATTAGCGTCGTCAGGAAGAATATCCGCGAGCTGCGTTCTGTTAAACAGGCAGATATCGACAGCAGTCCACACGGCGAACGCGCCGAGCAGCAGATTGATTGCGGACAGCGCGTATCCGAGATTCACGACCCACATATCGCCGCCCATATGCTCGTACATCAGAACGCACCATACATTCACGAACATCGTGACGGAGAGCGCGCCGAACAGGATTAGCAGCCGTCCGTCCCTGTCACGCGCGTATGCAAGCAGCAGCAGGACAATCGCGGGGAAAAGGTATCGCTCGTGCATCCTGTAAGCGAATAGGAACAGCAGAAAGAACAGCATCGCGCCGACCAGATATATGCGCTTCGCGTCCCTCGCCTTCCAATAGAGGTAAACGCAGAAGGCGACGGCGATTGCGATGAGGATAGGCGCAATCACATTGAACGTAAGCCATGAGACTCCCGCTATCGCCGTCGTCGTCTCAACCCAGTTCGCGCCCAGCAGGTAGTAGAGGTTCGGAGCGTTCACCGTGGCGTAGTCGTAGGAATTCATCGTGCCGAGGTATTTCTCCGGCAGGAACGACCAGCCGTGTTCTATCGTAAACGGGAAGATTATCACGTAACAGATAACAGCTCCCGCAAGCAAACCGACGCCCGCGCGCTCCCACGCTTTCTTCGCCCACTTTTGCTTATGCAGATGGATGAGCAGCGCGGCAAGCGCCATCGGCACGAACAGCACGGCTTGCGGCTTGATGAGGATGGTCGCCATGAATATGGGTATCGCCGTCACCATGTCGTCCTTCGACACGCGCCAAAGCGTCAGCAAAAGACCCAGCGCGAGGATGGAATCCACCTGTCCCCACGCGCCCGTGACGAGAACCGCGGGGTTGAATGCGTACAGCAGCGCGAGAACGTATCCGATTCCGTCGCCCTTATTCTTCTTAAAGCTAAAGTTGCCGCCGATCTTCCACAAAAGCCACACGATCGCGAGATCCGCGATTATCGGGTAAATTTTAACGAGCATCTGCACGGCGGAATCGGAGAACGTTCCGCTGTTCAGTATCGCGCCGATCGGCGCGAGCAACAGGATGTAACCCGGCGGATAGTCGCAGAAATAATCGGGAGCGTAGAACCCGCCCGGTCCTATCGACGCGATTCGCTGCGCCCACGCGCGGAAACAATTTATGTCCACGCCGTAGCCCTGCGTGGTATATGCCAGCCACACGCGCAGAATCAGCGCGGCCGCGATTATTATCGGCAGCGCGTACTTGTTCTTCTTCGTAAAGAATACCGCGAGCAGCGCGGCGGTGAATATCGGAAGCAGAACCCAAAGCTTCTGCCTGCCCGTCGCGTCTTTCGCTATTGGGTTTATCGCGGCGGGCGGAACATACGGCGTCGGTTCTTTAAGCTCGAAGGAATTCGCGCCTACAGGCGGGTCTTCCTTCACCATCTCTATGTCGTCGAACCACGCAACGCCCGTCGAAACGTTGCTGTAGCCGCCAAGGCGCACCGCAAGCTCCGCCGCCTTTTGACCCTTATATGTTTTGAAATAAACGGTATAGCTTTCCCACTCGCCGTTTGTGTCGCGAAGTGTCGGAAGCGACACGTAACTGCCGAGTATGGAAATGTTCGCGCCATACTCGTATTCGGGGACGGCTTGCGCGCGAACCATACCCGACACGCGATACCACGTCTCAGGCTCGACGTTCACCACTTGTATGAACCTTGCGTCGTTCAGCCCGATGTTCTCGACGCGCACGCAGTTGCCGCCGTCCGCGCCTTCCCGCACGACGGTCAGATCGCTGTAGCCGTCTCTCTCGTACATGTCGCGCATCCAGTATACGGGGACTTCCTCTTCCACTTCCTCAAAGCCGCCGTTGTTAATGAGGTTTGATGAAGCGGAAGCCGCGAAAGCGGGCGCAGCCGCCGTGAACATCAACACAAGCAGAAAACATATAATAAAAGTCTTGCGCATATCGCACCTCAACTTTCGTATGGTAAATCAAACGCTCGGCGTATGTGGATTATTCTGTCCGCGAAAACCTCTATAACATCAAAACGAACGAACTTGTCAAAAGCTTCGTTTTCCGCCAAATATTGTTCCGCCGCCGCGATTATCCGCGCCTGCTTCACAGCCGTCACTGCTTCTCTTGGCGGCGTATCATACAGCGTTCCTCGCGCCTTCACTTCAACGACGACTATTCCGCCGCCGTTCTCCGCGATAATATCTATCTCGTTATGCCCCGCGCGGTAGTTCCGCGCGAGAATGGCGTAACCTTGCGCCGACAGATAATCCGCCGCCAACTGTTCGCCTGACGCGCCGACCGACTTCTTGCGCCGATCGGCGTTCGGAACGCTCACGCGTGGTCCTGAAGGCTGCGCAGAAAATGCTTGCGGTGAACATCGGACGCGCCGCAGCGCAGTATCGCCGCATAATGCTCCGCTGTTCCATATCCCTTATGCCTGGCAAAACCGTATTCGGGATAGAGCTTGTCAAGCTCCGTCATATACTTATCCCTCGCCACCTTCGCGACGATTGACGCCGCCGCGACGGCATACGACGTGCGGTCGCCTTTAGGCAGGCATTCCATGCGTTTATCAGAATCGAACGCCTGTTTGCCGTCAACAAGAATCAGGTCGCAGACCGCGCCTTCCGCTGCTCGCTTCATCGCGAGAAGCGAAGCGTTTAATATATTCAAACGCAGAATTTCCTCAACCGAAGCCGTGCCGACGCCGACGAAAACGGCTTTCGCGCGGATTTGCCCGTCCAGCAGCTCGCGGCGCTTAGGCAAGAGGGCTTTTGAATCGTTTATTCCGTCGATGAATTCAGGAAGAACAACACACGCCGCGAACACGGGACCCGCAAGGCTTCCGCGCCCCGCTTCATCCACGCCCGCAACCGTTTCCCCTATATACTCATCAAACTCAAACAGCTTTCGAGTTATCATAGTTCTGCTTTCTCCAGCGTAACGCGCCCCAAAACTCCCGCGCGGAACTCGTCCAGAACGACCGCCGCGGCGCGTTCGAGATTCAGCCGCCCGCCCGACAGAAGGAACCCGCGGCCGATCGCCGCAAGTTCGAGCAGCGACGGAGAATCCGCGTAGTGGCTCGGCAAATGATAGCGTTCCAGCACGGCGGACGGAACGAGGTTCATCAAATCGCGCAGAAGATATTCCGCAAGCTCCTCCGTCTCAAGTATGCCGTCCTTAATCGTGCCGACATACGCCAGCCGCTTGCCCGCCGCCGTGTCCTCAATCTTTGGCATAAGCATACCCGGGGTATCCAGCAGTTCAAGATAGTCGGAAATCTTTATCCAACGCGTAGCGCGGGTGACGCCGGGCCTGTCTTCCGCCTGCGCAATCATTTTGCCCGCAAGGCGGTTGATCAGCGTACTCTTGCCGACGTTGGGTATGCCCGTCACCATAACGCGCACTGTCTTCGCCATGCCGCGCGATTTGTATCTTTCGACAATCGGTTTGGCTATTGTGTCGATAACGGCAAGAAGCGGGGAGACCTTGCCGTGCGCGCTGTCATACGCAATGCATGGAGTGGTTTTATTATAGATTTTATTATAGAAGGAAACCCACCTGTCGGTCTCTTGCGCGTCCGCCAAGTCGGCTTTGTTGAGTATGAGCGCGGACGCTTTGTCTCGCGCGAGCTTTGCCAAATCGGGATTGCGCGACGACTTGGGCAGACGCGCGTCCGCCACCTCTATCACGGCGTCGACAAGGCGGATGCGCTCTGTGAGGATGCGCCGCGTCTTCGCCATGTGCCCGGGAAACCAGTTGACGCGCATTTCAGTCTGCATCGGCGAATATTTCCGCGAGGCGGATGCTTTTGTCATTCAGGAAAACTATCGATTGATCTCCGGTGAGAATGTTCAAATCATATTGCTCGTCTTTATTTACAACATATTGTAAGACTGCTTTGTCTTCAGGCAGGACAATCCAATACTCAGGAACGCCTGCATGATAATAATGATTCAGCTTATAAACCGTATCGTGCGAAGCGTTGTCGGCATCAACAATCTCAACTATTATTGACGGAATGCCATCTATAGAGGGTTGTCCGTCCTCATCTATTATACTCTTATCGCTTATTACAACGATATCAGGCTCAAATACATGTAGTTTGTTTTTTCTGACTTCGGTTTTATTAAGCCGAACAGTTACATTCTGAATAAACTCAATGCCGGAACCTTTCAGATTCTTATCCAGCTGAACCAACAAATTTACCAGAATATGCTGATGTTCGCCTGATGCGCTCGATACAATTGTACCAAAGAGAACATTACCACTGCCATCGGCATCGAACAAAGACATATCCATATAGCCATGTAAAGGAACAATCTCGCCGTTTATAAGCTCAATGTGCCTGACATCTATTGCGAGAAACTCCTCGACAGTATACAGTTTCTTTCTTTTCTTAACAGCAGTATGCATAATGATCCTTTCAGTCAGAAAGCCGCGCGATCGCCTTGTTCGCCCTCGCTGTCGTTTCTTCTTTGCCCAGCAGATACGCAATCTCCGTCGCTCCGCCGGGCGTATTCATAAGCCCCGACAGCGCGACGCGCAGCGGCCATAATACCGCTCCGTTCTTGCGCCCCGCGTTCGCTATTCCCATAAGAAGCGCGTCCTTTACGGCAGGCTCTGTCCAGTCGGACACGCCTTCAAGTATCGGCAGAGCGAACGCCAGCGCTTCTATGGAATTCTTCTCGTCGGTCTTCATCTTCTTATGCACGTATAACGCGGAATCATATTCAGGCAGCTCGCGCAAGAAGTCTATCGTCTGCGGAATCTGCGAAAGAACGTCGACGCGTCCGTGAAGCAGGCGCGCGAGGTATTCCGCGTCCTTGCCGGGTAAAGTCTCTTCGATGTATTTCCCGGCGCGGGCAAAGAAATCCTCGAAGGACAGACGACGCATATACTCGCCGTTCATCCACGTGAGCTTCGTCTTATCGAAGATGGAAGGCGACTTGGAAAGCCCCTCCAGCGTGAACGCTTCTACCAATTCAGGGAGAGTGAAGAACTCGCGCTCATCGCCCGGATTCCATCCTAACAGCGCGATATAGTTGACGACCGCGTCCGCGAGATAGCCCTCGTTCAGCAAATCTTCAAATGTCGGGTCGCCATGGCGCTTGGAAAGCTTGCGCGTACTGTCCGCCATAACCAGCGGCAGATGAATGTATATCGGCTTCTCCCAGCCGAACGCCTTGTAAAGAAAATTGTATTTCGGCGTGCTCGACAGAAACTCAGTCCCGCGCAGTACATGCGTAATCTCCATCAGGTGGTCGTCCACGACGTTCGCGAAGTTGTACGTCGGCAGACCGTCCGCCTTCATCAGAATGATGTCGTCGAGCTGCCGACACTCCACCTCAATGTGTCCGTAGTGGATGTCGTCAAAAGCTATCGTTCCTTCGGTCGGCATGTCCAATCGAATGACGTACGGTTCGCCCGCGTCAATCCTGCGCTTCGCCTCATTAAGCGGAACACTCTTGCAGCGCTTATCATATTTGAACGTCTGCCCGTCCCGCTCCGCTTTCCCGCGCTCCTCGTCGAGCCGCTCGTTAGTGCAGAAGCACGGATACGCCGCGCCGCTCTCGACCAGCTTCCACGCGTAAGGCGCGTATAAACCGCGCCGCTGCGTCTGCACATAAGGACCGTAATCTCCGCCGACGTCGGGACCTTCGTCCCAATCAAGCCCCGCAAGCTTTAACGCGTATTTCAGGCGTTCCGTTGCGCCTTCAACTTCGCGCTCCCGGTCGGTGTCCTCGATGCGCAGAATGAACGTTCCGCCGTTCTTCTTCGCGAACATATACGCATATAAGGCAGTGCGCAGCCCGCCGAGGTGAAGAAAACCCGTGGGGGATGGAGCGAAGCGCGTCCTCACAGACATATTAGTTTCCGCCTTTCCAACTGTCCTTTAGCGAAACGGTTCTGTTATATACGGGATTATCCGCCGTGCCGTCGGGGTCCTTGGCAAAATATCCCTGCCGCATGAACTGGAACTTCGCGCCGACTTCGGCGTTCGCGACGACGGGTTCCGCCAATGCGCCTTTGATTATCTTAATAGAATCGGTGTTGAGCCTGTCAATAAAATCAACCTTGAGCGGCTTCTCATCTTCTTCCGACTCGCTCTCAGCCTCCTGCGGTTCATCGTTCAAGAGCGGTTCATACAGACGAATTTCAATCTGCTTCGCGTCCGCTTCGCTTATCCAGTGAAGCGTTCCCTTCACCTTGCGCTCGCTGCCCGGTTCGCCTGACTTGCTTGTAAGATCAACCGAACAGATAAGCTCCGTCACGTTTCCGTCGGCGTCCTTTACGACTTCCTCGCACTTGATTATATACGCGCCCTTAAGACGCACCTCCCCGCCCGGCTTCAGTCGGAAGAATTTCTTAGGCGGGTCTTCCATGAAATCTTCTTGTTCAATATAGATGGTCTTGCCGAACTTAATTTCGCGAGTTCCCCATTCGGGATGGCTTGGATGGTTCTCAAGCGTTATCGGCTCGGTTATGCCATCCTCCCAATTTGAGAACGTTATCTTGAGCGGGTTTAATACAACCATCGCTCGCGGCGCGGTGTCCTCCAGCGATTTGCGGACGCAAGCCTCCAGCAGCTCGAAGTCCACGACGGAATCCGCCTTGCTTATTCCCGCGCGCTCGACGAAGTCTATTATGCCTGCGGGGGTATATCCGCGGCGGCGCATCGCGGCGAGCGTGGGCATACGCGGGTCGTCCCAGCCGTACACATACCCTTCTTCTACCAATCGGCGCAGATAACGTTTGCTCATTATTGTGCGCGTGATGTTGAGCTTTGCGAACTCAATCTGGCGCGGCGGCTTAATGATAAACCCACACTTCTGCACGACCCAGTCATAAAGCGGGCGATGTATTTCAAACTCAAGCGAGCAGATTGAGTGTGTTATGCCTTCCATCGCGTCGTTGAGCGGATGCGAGTAGTCGTACATCGGATAGATGCACCACTCGCTCCCCGTTCTATGGTGTTCCTTGAACAATATGCGATAGAGGATGGGGTCGCGCATAACGACGTTCGGGCTTGACATGTCTATCTTGGCGCGAAGGGTATAGCTTCCCTCGGGGTGCTTGCCTTCGCGCATCTCGCGGAATATGCGCAGACTTTCCTCCTTTGCGCGTTCGCGCCACGGACTGTTCAGTCCCGGCTTCTCCAACGTGCCGCGATACTCGCGCATCTGCTCCTGCGTAAGCTCGTCTATATAAGCGTCGCCCTGCTCAATCAGTTTGACGGCGTAATTATAATCTTCCTCATAATATTCGGAGGCGAAGTGAAGCTCGTCCCACTCAAAGCCCATCCAGCGCATGTCGTTCTGGATTCCCTCGACGAATTCCGTCTTCTCCTTCGCGGGGTTGGTGTCGTCGTAGCGCAGGTTCACCTTCCCGCCGTACCTTCTGGCGGTGAAGAAATCGAGATACCACGCCTTGCAGTGCCCTATGTGCAGATACCCGTTGGGCTCAGGCGGGTAGCGCGTGACGACAGAGTCGTATCTGCCGCTTGCCAGGTCTTCGTCCACAAAGTTCCATATGAAGTTTGTCTTGCCGTTCGTCACGGTTTCGGTTGGCATATTGAATCCGCCTTTATTATTCTGTAATCCGATTAGTTGGATTATAATAGTAATTATTATTGCTTGTCAATGCGAGGTTGATTCTATGTGCAACAATTATTCCGCAAGAAGCCGTAAATCGATTGCATATTGGCTTTGTTCCGCGCTATAATTAAGTACTGCTTTCGGAAGGAATATCTATATGAATAACGAAGAAAAAATCCTGTCTATCTTGGAGATAGTTGTAACAAAGCTCGATAATCTTGAAGCGCGAATGGATAGGCTCGAAGCGCGGCAAGATAGGTTTGAAGAAAAGCTTGATAAGCTTGAAGCGCGTCAAGACAGATTTGAGGAAAAGCTTGGTAAGTTTGAGGAAAAGCTTGGTAAGTTTGAAGAAAAGCTTGGTAAGTTTGAGGAAAATCAAGCGTTGTTCGGATCAAGACTCGATAAGCTCGAATCGGATCTTAAAACCGTGCGCAATACGGTTACGCGCATTGAGTTGGAGCACGGCAAGAAGCTTGACGCTCTGTTTGACGGCTACAAACAGCTTAACGACAAAGTCAACCGCATAGAAGAAAAGGTATCTGTGCAAGACGATCTTATTCTAAGGCGCGTGTTCCCGCAAGCTCTCGCGGCGCAGCGCTGACTGTTTCAGTTCATTACACCGAAGATTAAAGCGTTTATCATAAGTTTGCATACTGCCCGACGGTCTAAACGACTGTCGGACAGCTTTGTTTTGTTGGATACCTTTTAATATTCATCCGAACAGATTATAATAAGCAAAACCGCGCAAGAGGTAAGCATGAAATATACAGATAAAAATATAGTCATCACAGACGGCAAGCCGACGCTCGGAAGCGGCGGCAAATCGGACAATCTGTTCCTGCGCGTCGCGAGAAATCACGCGCCCGGCGATAACGATTCTCTCCTCTCGATTAAGTTTGACGCAATGATCTCGCACGACATAACGTATGTGTCGATATTGCAGACAGCGCGCGCCTGCGGACTTAAGCGGTTTCCGACGCCGTACGTTCTGACGAACTGCCACAACAGCTTGTGCGCGGTCGGCGGAACGATAAACGAGGACGACCACCGCTTCGGCTTGTCTGCCGCGAAGAAGTACGGCGGTGTGTTCGTTCCGCCGAACCTTGCGGTGATTCACCAGTACGCGAGGGAGCGTCTCGCCAAGCCCCGCATGATGATTCTGGGTTCGGACAGCCACACCCGCTTCGGCGCGTTTGGGTGCGTCGGAATAGGCGAAGGCGGCGGCGAATTGGTGAAGCAGTTGCTGGAGAAGCCGTATGAGATCAGTAAACCCGAGGTTGTGCTTGTATGGCTGACAGGCAAACTGAAACACGGCGTCGGCGCGATGGACGCCGCGCTCGCGCTGTGCGCGCTTGTCTATGATAAAGGTCTTGCGAAAAATAAGGTGTTGGAGTTCGCGGGACCCGGCGTTTCCGATATGACGATGGACGAGCGCGTCGCTCTCGACGTTATGACGACTGAGACTGCGTGTCTTTCTTCCATATGGACGACGGACGAAGCGACTTATGCCAAGCTTGCGGAATACGGACGCGCAGACGATTACGCGGAGCTTCTCATCGAAGACGGAATGTCGTACGACGCGATGATTGAGATTGACCTGTCTTCCATCGAACCGATGATCGCGCTTCCATTCCATCCGAGCAGCGCCGTTCCGATTCGCGAATTTCTCGCGGACACGGAAAAGTTTGTCAAGCGGGTTGAGGACGCGGCGGCAAAGCTTATCGAAGGAACGCCTCCCTCGTTGCGCGGTCACATAAAGCCCGACGGCTTCTATGTTGATCAGGGAATCATCGCCGGCTGCGCGGGCGGTATTGCGCAAAACATAGAACAAGCGGCGCGGATTCTTCACGGCGCGGGAGAAGGAAAGAACGCTTGCGCGTTCTCCGGATTGCGGCTCGCAAGCTCGCCTGCCGGTATCGGCGACGGCGAGTTCTCGCTGTCGGTATATCCCGCAAGTATGCCGCTTCAGCTTCAGTTGACTGAGAGCGGCGCGCTGACGAGCCTCGCGGAAGCGGGCGCGACGATAAAGCCGTGCTTCTGCGGACCGTGCTTCGGCGCGGGAGATACTCCCGCGAACGGCGCGTTTTCGATACGCCACACCACGCGCAACTTCCCAAGCCGCGAAGGCAGCAAGCCCGGCGACGGACAGCTTTCGTACGTTGCGCTGATGGACGTAAAGTCAATCGCCGCGACCGCTTTGAATCACGGAAGACTGACACCCGCGGACGCGCTTCCCGCAGAATCAGGCGAATTCGCTTCCCGAAACGGATCATGGAATCCCAAACCATACAGCCGCGTATACGATGGTTACGGCAAACCGAACGCGGACGAACCGCTGATCTACGGTCCGAACATCGCGGACTGGCCGCCCATGGCGGAACTGCCCGAGACGGCGGAACTGACCCTGGCGGCGGTTATCCACGATGAAGTGACCACGACCGACGAACTGATTCCGTCAGGGGAAACAAGCTCGTACAGAAGCAATCCGATGAAGCTTGCGCGGTTCACGCTCTCGCGCCGCGTTCCCGATTACGTAAAGATTGCGGACGAGGTACGGCGCAGCGGCGGCGCGACATGCGTCTACGCGAACCGTCCCGGCGACGGAAGCGCGCGCGAGCAAGCGGCGTCGTGTCAGCGCGTGCTTGGCACGACTGCAAACATCGCGCATGAATACGCAACGAAGCGCTACCGCAGCAACCTCATCAACTGGGGAATCGTTCCGTTCACGACAACGAAAGACGCTGCGTTTAAGCTGCAGCCTCGTGACAGAATAATAGTGCGCGGTTTGCGTTCGGGAATCATAGCCGGACAGCGCGAATTCCAAGCGGAAACGGAATCCGCGGACGGAACGCGCGGAACGCTTGCGCTGAGCCTCGCGGGTTTGTCTGAAGCGGAGAAGGAACTGCTTCTCGCGGGTGGTTTGATAAACGCGATGAAGATAAAATGATAATCGTCGGCGTTTTTACGGGTATATTGCAGACGTGATTATTGTAGGCGTTTTTATGGGTATATTGTAGACGTGATTATTGTAGGCGTTATCTGCGAATACAATCCGTTCCACAACGGACACAGGCATCATCTTGATATGATTCGCCGCGAGCTTGGAGAATGCGTGATAATCTGCTGTATGTCAGGTAGCTTCACTCAGCGCGGCGAGATTGCGTGTCTTCCGCCAACGGAACGCACACGCGCCGCGCTGCTTCACGGCGCGGACGTCGTGTTTGAGCTGCCCGTTCTGCATACAGTAAGAAGCGCGGAATACTACGCTCGCGGCGGCGTCGGTCTGCTTGATTCGCTCGGTATCTGCGATTATCTTTCGTTCGGCTGCGAAGATGTTCGTCTTCTTGAGGAGTGTTACGGTCGCGGAACAGAGATGAATCTCAAGCGGAGTTTGGCGGAAGGCAGTTCATACGCGAAGGCGTACGGTCTGCCGAACTTGCCGAATCTGATTCTCGGCGTTGAATATCTGCGCGCGCTGGACAATCTGAACAGCGGCATGAAGCCGCTGCCAATCGCGCGTATACAATCGGACAGGGTGAAATCCGCAAGCGAACTGCGCAATATGCTGCGCAGCGGCGATAAGGTAAGCGAGTTTGTCCCGACCGAAATAGATACGTCCATGCTTCGCTTCACAGAAACTTTGGATACGCTTCTGCTCGGAATGCTGCGCGGCTCGTCGCCCGAAGAGGTTCGCGAAACATTGGACGTGTCGGAAGGGTTGGAGAACCTGATATACCGCCACGCGTTCCGCGCGTCGTCCCGCGGCGAGCTTATACATCTGGTGAAGAGCAAGCGCTATACTTATACGCGCATATCAAGAATTCTGACGCAGTTCACGCTCGGCATAACAAAGCGGTCGGTTGAAAACATTATAGTTTCGCAATACGCTCGGCTGCTTGGTTTTTGCGAAAGCGCGGGACCGATTCTGAAACACCTTCAGAAAAACTCAATCGTCCGCATTATTACAAAGCCCTCCGTAATGAAGAACAGCCCGCTGTTCCGCTTGGACGCGAAAGCCGCAAGCATTGCGGCGCTCGCGTCGTCGGATAAGGCGCACAGCATTTTTGAGGAATCGCCGATAATACAGGGCAGAAGCAATGCCTCCGCCCTGAATCCGCCCTAATTAACATCAGTCAATTATCGCAGCAAGCTTCGGTGAAATGTATCCAACCGTGCCATCCGTCAGAACAACATTATACCACCCGTTATCGGCAGCGCCGAGAAAGTCGAGCACATCGCCTGATTTCACTTTCCCAACGATTGCGGAATCGGTATTCGCTTGCGCGCGTATGTTCGCGTCCGCAATAGCGCGAAGCTGCCGCGCGGGTTTGGGCGAAGCCGCAGACTCGTATTCTATCGCCTTTATGTCATCTATCTTTTGCGTCAGTACCGCGACGTCGTTCGCATCGTACACATTCGTCAGCGGCAGAACGATTCCCGACGCGTCCCCGACGATTTCACCTACCGTCTTTGCGAAGTTATAATCATATTTATAAGTTTCAATCGGGTCGCCGCTTCCTGCCGTTATATTTTGCAAATGCAGAAGATTTCCTCCCAAATTCTGCGCGAAAACATTCCCCGAGAAGCTCATCGTGTCCGTCTCGCCGTTGCTGAACCCCAAGCTCAGAAGGGTCGCTTCGGGGCGTGTGGCGTAAAGCACGTTATCCGTTACGGTTACGTTTTCGCATCCGGGGTTTAACCTGACGCAGACGTCCGCGAAATCGTAATAGGGATCGGTTTCGTTTATCGGCAGATCGTTCCAGCCGCCGTATCCGACGCCGTGAATCATATTGTTTTCAATTCGGATGCCGCGGAAAAGCGGCGCGTACAGGTTTCTTCCGTAAGCGTTCCAGCATACGGCCAAAACGCCGCCGTTGCAGTATTCGATAAGGTTTCCGCCTACAAGGCAGTTCTCGCGAATCATGCGGTCATACTCGCTTCCGACTTCGTCGCCCATAAAGTAGGTCTCAATCGTGATTGCGTATGATGGCGCGTGATGGATATAGTTGCCGATTGCCCTATTGTTGCTCCCGTTTATTGTCAGCGAGTCGCCGCTGCGGATAATCGCAAACGCCGCGTCCAGCCCTAAACCCGTCGCGTTATAGCCGCCCACTATGCCGCCAACCCAACTTATCTCGCAATTTTGAACGGTCGTGTCATTCTCGATACATATTCCCGATCCGCAAAAGCCGATGCTGATGTTGTCAATAATACAGCCGTCAGCCGCGCGAATAACTCCCGCGCCCCAATCGTCAGAGCCTGTTATGAATTCGATCGAATTGAATACCTCGCCGGGATTGCCTTGGTCGCAGCGCATATAAAGCTTCCCAGATTCGCCGTACTCAACAAAATCGTTAACATAGCGGATATCGTTGAAGAAGCTCATATCGTCAAGTTCATATATGCTGAACGGATTGAGGTTCGGCAGCTCCTCCGCCGTTGGCCAACTGCGTTCGTCCGCGGAATAATATTCGCGATTATACCAGAGCGCGGTCTGCTTCGCCGCAGTCTCGCCGCCGTTCAGCAAGATTCCGCCGCAGTCCTGCAAATCTTTATAGAACACCCATACGTTTTCTGTGCCGCTTGCAATCGACCACTTTTCAGCGCCCGCGCCGTTCTCCGGAGAGCCGTAAATACGCGGCTTTTCGCCTTCGCCGTATGCTGAATATGTAACGCCCGCAACCGCCTGAAGCGTTCCGCGCCATAGCCCGCCGCGCTCGAAGAACACTCCGTCGCCCCGTTTCAGGCGCGGTCTTTCCTTCTTATGCTCATACGCCCATTGAAACTCCGCAAAGTGGGGGTTATTCCAGCGCGAATCATTATCCGCCCAGCCGTATGTCGCCGCGCCGTTCACCTTGTCCAGCGTTCTCCATGCCGTTTCCGGCGAAAGACCGTCGTTGCCGTCGTCGCCGCTGTTTGACACATAATACTTCGTACCCGCAACGTCGACGCTCGTCGGACTTCCGAGAATCTTTGCGCGGCGGTCGTCAATTGCGCCGACAACGACAGCGTCAGGTTCGGCGGATGCCGAACGGTCGGCGCCGTCTTTTATATATGAGAAGAAGAGCCGCTTTACAGCCAGCACGGCGTCAACGCGCGTCAGCGGGTCGAACGCGTTAAAATAATTATCACCGTCGATTTCCATAACCCTCTTGCCGTTCAGCAGATCCCGCTGCGCAATGACAAAGCCTATGAGCCACTCTGTCATGGCTGTGAGAGGTTCCTTATATGTATAATTCCATTGGTAGTCTTCGCGCATCGTAAGAGCCGCGCCAAACTCCTGATAATCCGTCAGATCGCCGTGGGTAATCTGCCGACCGTTTTCATCCGTCAGCGGCGCGTTCGTCTCGCCGTCGCCCGCCTCAAAATCCACACCCAGCGCAATATTCGGGTTCACCCAGCCCATCGCAAGGAAGCCCTCGTATAATAAACGCGCAGCCCACGCCCTGTCTATCGTCTCGTCATTTTCGGGGAAAGGAAAACCCGCGCCCCACTCTTTCCCGTAAGGCAAGCCTGTTTTTACCACTACGGCGTTTTCCAGCAAAGAGATCAGCTCGCCTACCGTGCAGTCGCCTTCCGGCGAAAAGTCTTCCGACAGAATGCCGACACTCCTCGCTATGTCCAATTCGCCCTGCAAATCCGCTTGAAGCGTTTCAACCGTCCCCGCATATGCAGGGCAACCGCTCGCTATAATCGCGAATACAATGAAAAATGCTAACGACCTGCGTTTCATAAGACTATCCCCTTCCATTAAACGTAATTATTGTAACATATTATCATTATTGCGGCAATCCGCGCGACCTTATCGGGGTCCCCGACAAAACCGCAGTTTTGTCGGGGTGGGGTCGTCCGCGCGCCGATGCGGAAGGAACGCCGCCGCGTTCCCCGGATACGCGTGACCTCTGTCCGCGCGCCGGTACTGAATCACTCTTAATTTTCAGGGAATAATTGAATTCGGTATTGCATTCGCGCATAAGATGTATTATAATAGTCAAGGAAAGTCAAAACAAACCGTCTCATAACGATATTCTCTTAATATAGATTGGGAGGCAGCCTATGCCTATAAAAGATTACTATCAAGTGCTTGGCGTTGAGAAAGACGCGAAGCCGGACGCAATAAAGTCCGCCTACCGCAAGCTCGCCAAGAAGCATCACCCCGACGCGAACCGCGGCAGCAAGGACGCGGAGAAGAAATTCGGCGAGATAAACGAAGCCTACGAGGTTCTGGGCAACGACGAGAACCGCCGCAAATACGACGATATGGTAGAGCAGCAGAAGAGCGGCCGCTATGCCCCTCCGTCGGGTTTTTCAAATGTCACATATGAGGGCGGCGACTACGACTGGGACAGCATCCTCTCGCAGATGTTCGGCTTTGACCATAACTACGGCGGTACGTCCGCGACAGGCAGCTTCAAGGGCTACGACTTCTCGCCGTTCTCTCGCGGCGACGCTTCCGACCCGTTCTTCGGAAACGACGGCGTTTATACCAAGAAGAAGGCTCCGACCAAGCGCGAACCCGAAGAATTGGACGTGACCGTCAACCGCGATCTTACCCCGTGGGACGCCGCGCTCGGCACTACCGTCAGCGTGTCCGTCACCATGGCAGGGCAGACGAACACGATTGAAGCGCAGGTTCCGCCGAACACAAAGTCAGGCACGAAGCTGCGCATCAAGGGCTATGGCAAGCCGGGCGCGAAGGGAACGCGCGGCGACTTATACGTGCTGATTACGATACAGAATCCAAACCCGCTGCCTGAAAACGTACGGGAATTCTATAGTAAAATAAGGAGCTAGCAGAGCGATATGGACTTGAACAACTTCACCCAAAAAGCGCAGCAGGCGATAGCGGAAGCGCAGGAAACGGCGATTACCCGCGGTCATCAGCAGCTTGAAACGGAACATATATACTATGCGCTATTGGAGCAGAACGACGGGCTTATACCGCGTCTGCTTACGCTGATGGGCGAAGATATCGCCAAAATCCGCCAAGCGGCGGAAGCCGCGCTTAATAAACTGCCGTCCGTCCAAGGAAGCAACAGCCAACTGTACGCAAGCCGCAAGCTGAACGAAACACTCGTCCGCGCGCAGGATGAGGCTAAGCGAATGCGCGACGAATACATCGGCGCGGAACATCTGTTCCTCGCAATGCTCGACGAGCGCGGAACCGCGGCCGAACGCATAAACCGCGAGTTCAATATAGAAAAGCCGCGCTTCCTCACCGCGCTGTCGGGAGTGCGCGGAGGTCAGCGCGTCGCGAGTCAGAACCCCGAAACCACGTACGAGGCGCTCAAGAAGTATGGTCAGGACTTGGTGGAGCAGGCGCGTCAAGGCAAGATGGACCCGATCATCGGGCGCGACTCGGAGATCCGCCGCGCGATAAACATCCTCTGCCGCAAAACGAAGAACAATCCCGTTCTGATAGGCGAACCCGGCGTCGGCAAAACCGCCGTCGTGGAAGGTCTGGCGCAGCGGATACTCAAGGGCGACGTGCCCGATATTCTGAAAGACAAAACTGTTATCATGCTGGATATGGGCGCGCTCATCGCGGGCGCGAAGTATCGCGGCGAGTTTGAGGAACGCTTGAAAGCGGTGCTGAACGAAGTGAAGGAATCGGACGGGCGTGTGATTCTGTTCATCGACGAGCTGCACAACATCGTCGGCGCGGGCAAATCAGAAGGCGCGATGGACGCGGGCAATCTGCTCAAGCCCATGCTTGCGCGCGGCGAACTGCGCTGTATCGGCGCGACCACGCTTGACGAGTTCCGCAAATACATCGAGAAGGACGCGGCGCTGGCGCGGCGCTTCCAACCAATCTTAGTCGACGAGCCGACGGAAGAGGAAGCCGTGTCGATTCTGCGCGGTCTCAAGGAAAAGTATGAACTGCACCACAACGTGCGCATACTTGATTCCGCCATAATCGCATGCGTCGCAATGTCCCTGCGGTATATCTCCGACCGTTTCCTGCCCGATAAGGCGATCGACCTTATGGACGAAGCCGCAGCCATTCTGCGCACGGAGCTTGGCAGCAAGCCCGCCGCGCTGGACGAAGCCGACCGCCGCATCCTGCAAATGGAAATAGAGCGCGAAGCGCTGCGCCGCGAGGAAGACAAGCACAGCAAGGCGCGGCTGGCTCAGTTGGAAGACGAGCTTGCCAAACTGCGCGAGCAGTCCGCGGATATGTCCGCAAAGTGGCAAGTGGAAAAGCAAGACATAGACAAGATGAAGAGCCTTCGCGCGGAGATTGACCAAACGCGTCGCAAGCTCGAGGAAGCGCAGCGTTCCTACGACCTCAACCTCATGGCGGAACTGCAATACGGCAAACTGCCGCAGCTCGAGGGCGAGCTTGAGAAGCTGAAGACAGAGAAAGAAAATCAGCAGGGCGGACGCTTGCTTCGCGAAGTCGTGACAGAACACGAGATAGCGCAGATTGTCTCGCGCTGGACAGGAATTCCCGTAACCAAACTGATTGAGAGCGAGCGCGAGAAGCTTCTGCGCTTGCCCGAGATTCTGCATAAGCGCGTAATCGGGCAGAACGAAGCGGTGGAAGCCGTCGCGGACTCCATACTGCGTTCGCGCGCGGGTCTTTCCGACCCCAACCGCCCGATCGGTTCGTTCTTGTTCTTGGGACCGACAGGCGTAGGCAAGACGGAGCTTGCGAAGGCGCTCGCGGAAGCGCTGTTTGACAGCGAGCAGAACATGGTGCGCATAGACATGAGCGAATATCAAGAGAAGCACACCGTGTCGCGGCTGGTCGGCGCGCCTCCGGGTTACGTCGGTTACGATGAGGGCGGTCAGCTTACCGAAGCCGTGCGGCGCAAGCCGTATTCCATCGTGCTGTTCGACGAGATAGAAAAAGCGCACCCCGATGTGTGGAGTACGCTTCTTCAAGTGCTGGACGACGGCAGGCTCACCGACAGCCAAGGACGTACCGTCAGCTTCCGCAATACAATAGTGATCATGACAAGCAACCTCGCGAGCCACATAATACTTGACGGAATCGACGCAAAGGGCGAGCTTCGCGAAGAAGCGAGACGGCAGGCGATGCGCGTTCTGCAAGAATCGTTCAAGCCCGAATTCCTCAACCGCCTCGACGAAACCGTGCTGTTCAAACCGCTTCTGCGAGAAGAAATCGGCAAAATCGTGCGTCTCATTCTGGCTAACACGGCGGCCCGCGCCGCGTCGCAGGGTTACGCGCTGACCGTATCCGACGCCGCAGTAGAGTATATCGCGAACCATTCGTATACCCCGCAGTACGGCGCGCGCCCCGTGAAGCGTTACGTCCAACGCGAGGTGGAAAACCCGCTCGCGCGCAAGATAATCTCGGGCGGCGTTGCGGAAGGCGGGGCGATTGTGCTCGACGCGGAAAAAAGCGGGCTGACGATTGAGTAAAGTCCGTTTCTCAGAAGGGCGGCTGATAGTCGCCCTTCTAACTAATCTCCCTCCAATCAATCGTCAGCCGGCTCAACACGGCGCAAACGGATGACAGCGCCAAGCAGGACAGAATCTGCTTGATCGCGTTGCTTTGGAAAACGAACGTGTGAGCAAGGTTTATTATGTGTTCAAGCATATCGACAGGCTTAAGCATCCATACAACTAACAACGCAACAAGAAGCCCGTCGGCAGCCCAACCTATCCACGTTCCCTGTACGGCGGTGATCGTGTGCGCAGCCATGGCGGCCATGAGCAAAAACGCGAATTGCTGTAGGAACGCGACTACTGCGCCATACCTAAGCCAGCCGAGGTCTTCCATGATATTGCCGATGCCGAGGAAGCTGTTCGGCACTTTCGCGTTGCCGAGATGGCCAAGCCACGCGACCAATTTGTCATACGTGTAATAGAGGAATACATTCGCGAGCGCCGCAAACCCCGCCAAGACGGCATATGTGAGCAGGCAGCCGAAGAAGAACCCCTTGCGCTTTCCGCCCAAGCTCAGAATCCTCGGAAGGTTGCGCGCGGCAATAATGATTGCGGCGAGCGGAAGCAGAAAGTACAGCAATCCGCCGAAACTCCATTCATAGGAGCCGCCTGTTAACGATTCGCCCGCCGTCAACGGAGGAATGACGACTATGGCGTCTGTGGCGATAAGCATCAAGCACGCCGCGGCAAGCATCCGACAGACGGTTCTTAAGCTCTTTATATTCGTTTTTGCTATAGCGAATGCGTTCTTATTCATTATGCTCGCCCCCTCCAACCATTTGAACGAAGAAATCCTGCGGCGACAGGTTGTCTATGGTTACGCCTTGCGGCGGTTCGATTCGTCGGTCGTATATATGGGCGGCTATCCTGCCTCCCGCCCTCGTTTGTCCGATACAGTTGAGGTTATCGAGCAAGGGAAGCAGGGTGTCTGCGGGACCCGTCAGCGTATACGCGCGCTCGTCTATGTCGGAAATATCGGTATGCAGCAGCAGTCTTCCGTCGTTGATGATGATCAGGCTTCCCGCGACCTTCGCGATCTCGTCAATGAGATGCGTGGAAACGATGATAATGCGCGGGTGCAGTTCATAGCTCTCCGCAAGAAGCGTGTTGAATTGGTTCCGCATAAAGGCGTCAAAGCCGAGCGTCGGTTCGTCCAGCATAACGATTCTTGATGTGTTGGCGAGGGAGAGGATGGTGGAGAGCATCGATTTCATACCGAAGGAAAGGTGCTTATACCGCTTGCTGCCGTCCAGTTGGTACCGTGCCGCCATGCGTTTCGCCGTGTCAAGGTCGAAGCCGTCCTGTATCGCGGCCGCGGCTTCAATAAGCTCGGATACCTTCATATTGAATTGCGCCGCGCCTGCTTCAACGTAGTTTATGTCCTCGGGCATATTTCGGACGGATACCTCTTTGCCGTTAACCGTAACGCTGCCGTCGGTTCGGTTTATGTGTCCCGCAATCAGCTTCATCAGCGTCGTTTTACCCGCGCCGTTTCTGCCCAGCAGGCAATATATGCCGTTATCGTCGATTTGCATCGAGATGCGGTCGATGGCGGCGGCTCCATGAAACGTTTTCGTTACGTCTTTCAGATTGATCATACGTTTTATCCGTTTATCCCCTTATCCTTTTTTCTGATGATGCTGATGATTTCGTCAACCGAGATGCCAAGCGCCGCGGCTTCCGACAGGAACGCGTCGATTGCGCCGCCGAGGAAGACCTGCTGTCTGCGCCGAAAGATTTTTTCCCTTGCGTCTTCCGTAACGCACATGCCGATACCGGGCTTTTTGTACAGCACGCCTTCCTCCGTAAGTCTGCTCACCGCTTTTACGGCCGTGGTCGGATTTACGGAATACAGCTTGGATATCTGCGTGGTGGAGATGATCAAGTCGTGCGGCTTATAAACCCCGCTTAAGATATCATTCTCGATTATCTCCATAAGCTGTGAGAATACGGGTCGGTTGTCGTTCAATCTACTGCTTCCTTTTGATTGCACTGATTATGGTTAATGACACTAACCATTAACTATGATATCAGAAGATGATATACTTGTCAACAGGGATTTAGTTGTAACTATAAAAAATTTGCGCCGTCCGCTCGGCGCAATGGTGCTTATTCCGATAGAATACCATCATAAAACAGATCCCTGCATCGAAACCGTAAACTTGATGCTCGCGCCGCCGCCTATATTGTTGGCGGCGGTTATCGTTCCGCCCAGCCGCTCCGCAAGCTCGCGCGATATCGCAAGCCCCAGACCCGTTCCGCCGCCCGTGTGCGCTTTGTCCGCTTTGTAGAAGCGGTCGAACACATGCGCCAAGTCTTCCTTGGGAATGCCGACGCCCGTGTCGCTCACCTCAATTACCGCGTGTCCGTTTTCTTCCGAGGATGAGACCGTTATGGAACCGCCCTCGGGCGTGAACTTTATCGCGTTATCCAGCAGCGCCATGAGTATCTGTTCAATTCTGTCGGGATTGGAACAGCATTCGGGCATAGCGTTTACGCGGCGTTCAAGCGTTTGATTCTTCTCAAGTACGCGCGGCTCGATGGTGTCGAGCGTCTGATTGACGAGCGCCGCCAAGTCAAACTTAATTTTCTCAAGCGCGAGCCTGCCTGACTGAAGCCGCGACAGCTCCAGCATGTCGTCGACCAGCCGCGACAGCCTGAGGGTTTCGTTCAGCAGAATGTCATACACGTCAAAGCGCCGCGCGTCGTCCTTTATCAAGCCGTCGCGCAAAGGCTCTATCATACAGCGGAGCGCGGTGAGCGGCGAGCGCAGCTCGTGCGACACGTTCGCGATGTAGTCGCGGCGCGTCTGCTCCAACCTTGCGGCTTCCGTCGCGTCGCGAAGAACGCAAACCGCGCTGCCTTCCGCTTCGAGCGGAAGCGCCTTGCACGAATACACGCGGTCGCCCGTCGTCATCTCCATCTCCGTAAGCTCGTTTAAGCTCAAAGCCGTTCGAGCAAGCGAGAACAGCGGCTCGGGCAGAAGCTCCCCTGTTTGAACTTGAAGAACTTCCTGCACCGACGGATTAACCAGACCGATTATCCCGTTCGAGTCCGCAAGCGCAATGCCTTCGTCCAACGAATTGAGTATCAGCAGCGCGCGCGAACGCTCCTGCATAAGCTCGTCCTCCGCGCTCTCGATACGCTGCGTGAACGCTGACAGCGCGGTCTTTATCTCTTTCGCTTCGTTCGCGTGTATGTCGCGCCCGTTATTGTTGATGCGCGTCGCGGGATTCGCTTGGGTTAGGTTCATCGCTTCAACGGTTACGGAATAAATGGGACGCACGATGCGGATTGCCGCGACCGCGCACAGCGGGATCAGCAGCATGATTGAAAAGAGCGACGCGATGCGCAGCGACTGCGAAATGGCGAAGCGTTCCGCCTGCGCGATTCTGTCCGCAATCGCAAGCTGATCCGCCGCAAGGTCGGTGAACACGTTCTGGAACAGACGGTATTCAATCCACTGATACAGCGACAGCGTAAGCGTGGACGCGAGGACGATTCCAAGCGACACAAGAAGTATCGTTCTGCGAATTGTAACGGACCTAAATATCAGCATTATCAAGCAACCTCAGCGGCGGTCCCGCAAACCTCGCAACCGTTCCCGCAAGCTTCGCGGCAAATTCGGGGTCATGCGTCACAAGTATAACCCGCTCGCGCACCTTCACTTGTTCCTCCAGCAGATCGAGAATGACGCCTGCCGTCGCGTCGTCCAGTTCTTTGAACGGTTCGTCAAGAAAAAGCGTCTCGGCGGGAAACGCGAGCGCCCGCGCGATCGCAGCCCGCTGGCGCATTCCTCCCGAAAGCTCCGCGGGATACAGGCCTACGCTGTCCGCAAGTCCGACGCGCTCAAGCCATTCGTCGGGCTTTTCGCTTACAAGCCGCAGATTTTCCAGAACCGTGCGCCGCGGAATCAGCCTGTGTTCTTGAAACAGATAAGACACGCGATGCGGTGTACCCGAAATTTTTCCGCTGGTCGGTATCGTAAGACCCGCTATGATTCGCAGGAGGGTTGTCTTGCCCGAACCCGACGGACCTGTTATCACGACAAGCCGCTCCTCGGGAACAGCCCACGAGAAGTTCTTGAGAACCGTTTTGCCGTCGTATGAAAGACTGACATTATCAAATATAATCAATACGTAATCCCGCGTCCTCCCGCTTTAATCACCTTGGCAAAACAAATCTCCATCAGCCTGCTGACGATTATGATGATCGCCGTCCACGCGAACAGCTCGTCCGTATTCAAATATATCTTCGCGTTGTAGAGCATCGTGCCTACGGCTTCCTTCGGCGTACCCAGCACCTCCGCCGCAATCATCGCCTTCCAGCACAGCCCTATAGACGCGGAAAGCGCGGCGAGGAACGTTCCCTTAATTGACGGAACTATCACATGAAGCAGCGTCTTTGTTCTGCCGAACCGATACGCCGCGGCCATCTCAAGCAGGTTTCTGTCTACGCCCGCAACGCCCTGCGACAAATTAGCCCAGATGATAGGAAGCGTCATAAGGCTTGCCGCGAATATCGGAACGCTTGCGGACGACATCCACACCAGCGCAAGTATGATGAACGAGGCGACGGGCGTTGCGCGAACCGCCGTCAGCGCGGGGCTGATTATCGCGCGCGCAATCTTTGAAAGTGAGGTGAGCGCGGCGCAGACGATTCCGAGCAGAACGCCTGTCCCAAGCGCGGCGAACTGCCGAATGAGCGACCTGCCTATCATGCGCCAGGTTCGCGGCTCGCCGAGGATTCGCACAACCGCGTTAAACGTCTGCGTCGGCGACGCGAGAAGCAAGTCGCGGCTCACGGCATGGTAGGCAAGCTGCCAGACCGCGAGCCAGAACAGTATGGATAATATGGTCGCTGCCGCGCGGGTTCTGCCGCTCATCTATTTGATATAATACAAATCGTCTTCAGGCAGTTTTCCGCCGACGGACTGCGGGTTGAATTTATACAGAATCTCGAACAGCGGCTGAATCATGTCTTGCATTTCCGCGCCGTCGATATATTTGATGTGCGAGCCTGACAGCGCCTTCATAACCACGGCGGCGTTCGGCATTATGCCAAGCTCAACCGCCATATCCGCCAGGTCCGCGGGCGAGCTGTATACAAACGCGATCGATTCCTCCAGCGCGGACAAGAACGCGTCTACCTCGTAGGGGTTATTCTTCGCGAATTCCGCGCTCGCTATAACACAGCCCATCGACAGAACCGCGTCGCTGCCGTTAATCTCCGCCGCGTCGCCGAACATCTGCGTCACGTCGAGGGCATAGCGGAACGAATCGTTGTTTGCGGCGAGGCTTGTCGCGAACGGTTCGGGCAGCATAACCAAATCGAGTTCGCCCGCCGCCGCCAGCGCGGCGACCTCCGCGTGTTCCGCTTTGAAGTCAATCTGCGTGTCAAGTTCGTTCGTTTCAATTATGTAGCGCAGAACGTACTCGGGCATCGAGCCTTGACCAGACATCCAAACCGTCTTGCCCGCCAAGTCGGAAACGTCGGCAACAGTCTCGCCGCTCTCCAGTATGTGCAGAACGCCCAGCGTGTTTATCGCAAGCAGTCTCACTCCGCCGTTAAGCTTGCTGTAGAGCGCGGCCGCAAGGTTGGTGGGGACGCATACAATGTCCGCTTGCCCCGAGGCGATCGCGGCGACCGCCTCATCAGGCGAGCCGACGAAGTCAATCTCATACCGCTTGGGCGTGAAAGGTCGGTTCTGCTCGTTTGCTAGATACGCCATACCGATGCCTGTCGGCCCGCGAAGCGCGAGTATCTTCGGCAGAGCGGAAGCCTCCGCGGCTTCAGGCGAGGGGGAAGCAACAGGAGCCTGATTTTCCGCTCCCGCGCACGCGGCGAACGAGACAAGCATGACGATGAGAAGCGCGTATATCGTGAACGTCTTTTTCATAAATCCTCCAAAACAAGAAGCTTTGAATCTTACCTACATTATACCACTAAATGTAAAAGTAAAACATATTTTCGCGCAATGTAAGAAGGATTTCACTCTCTTGTCTAGAATATCGGAATTTGGGGTGGGATGGACTTGCGGTCTTATCCTTGTTTGTATATAATATACATTCTGTATCATGTTCCGAATCGTGAGTTATTTTCTGTTTTCCTGCATTCTATCCAAACTCTTTTCCGTACTCTTTCCCATACTCTTTTTAAGGAGATGATATATTGGCGGACTTCATAAAGTCACTGTTCGACGAAGGCATGTTCACCGAGTGGGACGCGGCGAGCGCTACCAACCTTGTAACAGGCGCGGGGACAATCGCGGGGCGCACGACCGCGCTTTTTCTGCAGAAGGACGGCGGCGCGCTGTCCCTCGCCCACGCAAACAAAATAAAGAAGGCGTTCGCAACCGCCGCGAAATGCGGAGTGCCGCTCGTCGGGGTGTTCGACAGCCGCGGCGCGGAGCTTGCCGAAGGCGCGGTCGCGGTTGACGCTTACGCGGAACTGTTCCGCGACGCCGCAAGGCTCTCGGGCGTAGTGCCGATGATTGGCGTTATTCTCGGCGACGCCGTCGGCGCGGGCGCGATCCTCCCCGCACTGTTCGACTTCGTCGTCGGCGCGGAAAACGGAAAGTGGTCGCTTATCGGCGCGGGTTCCGCTTCATATGAGACGGGCGCGAAGATTTCCGCGGCTGAGCTTGCGGGAAGCAAGGCGCACGCTTCGCGCGGCGGAGTGTCGATTCTCGCGGAGGACGCGGACGACGCGGCGGAGAAAGTACGCGCGTTGCTCGCGTATCTGCCGGACAACAATCTGGAAAGCGCGCCTGAAGAAGACGCCGCCGCGTCCGCGTCGGGAATATTCGACGCCGACAGCGAGCTTGAGCCGGGCGTTGGGTTCTCTTCCGCTAAGACTTCTTTCGCAAGGCTTGACGGGAAAGTCGTCGGCGTTGTTTCATATAAGGATAAGCTTGACGCGTCCGCGAGCCTTAAAGCCGCGCGTTTCATCCGCTTCTGCGACAGCTTCAACATACCCGTGATTTCATTCATAGACGTTGACGGAATCGCCGCGACCGACGCCGCAGGTCAGACCGCTGCAATCAAGGCGGCGGCGAACCTTGCGTACGCCGCGTCCGAGGCGAACGTGCCGATGGTGCGCGTTATCACGGGGAACGCGATCGGCGCGGGATATGCCGCGACAGGCGGCAAGGATTCGTACGACTTCACATACGCGTATCCCGACGCGGTCATTTCCGCCGTCTCGCCCAAGGCCGCGGTCGCGCTTTACCGCAAGGACGAGCAGCTTCAGTCCACGGGCGATATAGAAGAAGCGCGCGCGAAGCTTGCTTCGGATTGGGCGAAGAATGAAGCCTCTCCTGAAGCCGCGGCAAAGCTCGGACTTATCGACGGCATAATTACGCCGGACGGCGCGCGCGCCGCGCTGACTCTTGCGCTTAACATTATCGAGACGAAGCGCGACCACAACCCGCCCAAGAAACACGGCAACCTGCCGCTCTGATAAAACTGCCGAATTGGAAGGAGGCTGCCTGAATGGCTGAAATACAGAACGAGCCGATACCCGAAACGACCGACTCTTCCCGGATCGTCGGAGGCGATTTGCAATCTATCGCGCTGACGGAAACGCCCGCGCCGTCGTCCGTCGTCTCGCCCGGAATAAGCAACATCGCCGCGATCGCAACGCTTGCAATCGTCGCGCTTCTGTTCATCGCAATAACATTGCTGAACAAACTTAAGGACGGCGCCGCCAAAAAGCCCGCGCCGCCTGCCGCGCCTATAGTGACCGAAGTGAAGCGCGTCCATACCGCCGCGCCGCCGCCCGTTCCGTCTTCCGCAAACGCTGACGACGAGATTGCAGCAGTAATTTCCGCCGCCGTGGCGTATTATCTCGCGGAAGAACAACCGACGCCGGCACAGCCGCCCGCATCCCATGCGGTTAAGTCCGCGGCGAAGCTGCCGCGCCAAAAGGCATGGCAGCGCGTCGGCCGCGAGGAGCAGGTCTACTCGCGCCTGTAAGCATAATATAAACGGGGAATTTATCCTCTTATCCGAAAATTACTCGTAAGGAGAATTATATGCGTTCATTCAGCATAACGGTCAACGGAAAGTCATATCAGGTTCAGGTTGAGGAGACAACAGGCGGCGCGCCAATCGTACAGTCCGTCGCGCCAGTCGCCCCGCCCGCGCCTGTCGCTCCCGCCGCGCCCGTTGTTCCCGTAACACCCGCCGCGCCCGCCGTCTCAGGCGGCGAACCGATTAACGCGCCTATGCCGGGAACAATCCTTTCAGTCGCGGTTACGCCGGGTCAGTCTGTCAAGAAACACGACGTGCTGTGCGTTCTTGAAGCGATGAAGATGGAAAACGAGATAGTCGCGCCCAAGGACGGCACCGTCGCGGCTGTACTGGTGAAGAAGGGCGACGCCGTCAATTCGGGCGACAAGCTGATTCTGCTGGCGTAAGCGGATGACCGTTGAAATTTAGTTGAGGTAAAATATGGCGAAAGTTAAAATAGTCGATACAATTCTGCGCGACGCACACCAATCGCAGGCCGCGACCCGAATGACGATAGAGCAGATGCTGCCCGCGTGCGAATATCTTGACAAGGCGGGCTACTACGCGCTGGAATGCTGGGGCGGCGCGACGTTCGATTCCTGTCTGCGCTTCCTGAACGAAGACCCGTGGGAACGCCTTCGCAGGCTTCGCGCCGCGCTTCCGAACACCAAGCTTCAGATGCTTCTGCGCGGGCAAAACATACTCGGTTACAAGCATTACGCGGACGACGTCGTCGATTACTTCGTCAAGAAGACTATCGACAACGGAATCGACATCATCCGCACGTTCGACGCTCTGAACGACCTGCGCAACATGCAGACCGCCGTCAAGGCATGCAAGCGGTATAACGGAATCGCGGAAGTGGCGATGAGCTACACGATAAGCCCAGTCCATACGGAACAATACTTCGTTGATTTGGCGAAGCGCATTGAAGACATGGGCGCGGACATCATCTGCATAAAAGATATGGCAAACCTTCTTCTGCCGTACGACGCGGCGAGCCTTATCGGCAAGCTGAAGCAGAACACCAAGCTTCCCATTCACCTGCACACCCACAACACGACGGGTACGGGCGACATGACATACCTTAAGGCGATAGAAGCGGGCGTGGACATCGTGGACACCGCGCTGTCGCCGCTCGCAAACGGAACCAGCCAGCCCGCGACGGAAGCGCTCGTCGCCACTCTTCGCGGTACGGAACACGACACGGGCTTGAACCTCGAAATGCTCGTGAAAGCCGCGGAAGTTATGCGCGGCGTAGCGGAAGAGCTTACGAAATCAGGCTGGCTCGACCCGCGCGTCCTGTCTGTAGACGTTAACACTCTGCTCTACCAGGTGCCGGGTGGAATGCTCTCCAACCTCATCGGGCAGCTCAAGCAAGCGAACGCTTCCGGCAAATTCTATGACGTGCTGGCGGAAGTGCCGCGCGTGCGCGAGGACTTCGGTTTCCCGCCGCTCGTCACGCCGACGAGCCAGATAGTAGGCTCGCAAGCCGTCATGAACGTGCTTGGCGGCGAGCGCTACAAGATGGTGACGAAGGAATCCAAGGGGCTTATGCGCGGCGAATACGGTCAGCTTCCTGCGCCGGTCAACGAGGATGTGCGCAAAAAGATAATCGGCGACGAGAAAGTGATAACTCACCGCCCCGCGGACGATATCAAGCCTGAGCTTGAGAACTATCGCAAGGAGATCCGCCACCTGTCGGAGCAGGACGAGGACGCGTTGTCCTACGCGCTGTTCCCGCAAGTCGCGCTGAAGTTCTTCGAGGCAAGACAGGCGGCGAAGCTAAGACTGGAAGGCGCGACCGCAAGCGTCGCCGCCATCTAGTCACCTTCATAATAGCCATACAACAACGGACGCGCAATGCGCGTCCGTTTTGCGCGGAACGAATCTATGGTATAATCCGATTATGCGATACGCCAACGTAATAGTGGACATAGCTTCGCCTGACACCGCGAAGACATACACCTACGCCATACCCGACGGAATGGACATTCAATCGGGCATGCGCGTAGCCGCGCCGTTCGGTCACCGCGAGATAGAGGGATACGTTCTCACGCTGTGCGGCGAATGCGATTTGCCGCCCGAAAAAGTGAAACCGATAACGCGTCATCTGGACGAAGGCGACGCGCCCGCCATGCTGCCCGAACTCATGGAACTGGCAAAGTGGATGGAAGGACAGTACGCCTGTCTGCCCGTCGAAGCGCTGCGTCTGCTGATACCCGCGCAAATGCGCGAAGGCAGGATAAAGAAGAAAGAGAAAGACTTCGTCTCCCTTTCCGCCGCGCTGACGGGCGAGAACGGTTACGGCGAAGCGATAGCCAAGCTTACAAGCAGACGCGCGGCGCGGCAGATTGAAACGCTCGCAAAGCTTCGCGAAGCGTATCCGAGTCCGCTTGAGCGCAGCCTGCTTCCTTCAGCCGCGGTGAAATCGCTTGTGGAAGCGGGATACATAAAGATAGCGAACGAGGAAGTTCTGCGCCGCCCAAGCGTTGAAGCGATTCCGATTGTTCCCGACCCCGAGCTTACGCGCCATCAGTCGCAGGTTCTGTCCGAACTGTCGGACGCGTTAAACGGAAACAGTGGAAGCGGCGGAGCGTTCCTTCTGCACGGCGTAACAGGCAGCGGTAAGACGGAGGTATATATACGTCTCGCCAAGCTTGCGCTGGAGACGGGCAAGGGCGTTATCGTGCTGGTGCCTGAGATCGCGCTCACGCCGCAGATGACGAGCTGGTTCCACGCAAGGTTCGGCGACAACGCCGCCGTTCTGCACAGCAAGCTCACGAGCGGCGAACGCTTCGACGAGTGGCGGCGCATAAGGCGCGGCGACGCGCGCGTGGTAATCGGCGCGCGCTCCGCAGTGTTCGCGCCCGTAGAGCGGCTGGGCGTTATCGTTGTGGATGAGGAACACGAGCAAAGCTACCAATCGGAACGGCACCCGTGCTACGACGCTCGCGAGGTGGCGGAACACCGTTGCAAGCAGGCGGGCGCGGTTCTTCTGCTGTCGTCCGCCACGCCGTCGCTCCCCGATTTCAAACGAGCCATGAGCAATACGGATGGGCTGAAGCTGCTCACAATGCCCAAGCGCGTACTGGACAGACCTCTGCCCGAAGCCGAGCTGATAGACATGCGGCGCGAAATAATGCGCGGGAACTTCTCCGTTTTATCCGGCAGGCTGGCGAAGCTGCTCTCCGATTGCGTACGGCGCGGCGACCAAGCGATTCTTTTGATGAACCGCCGCGGGCATTCCACGTTCATCTCGTGCCGCGAATGCGGATATGTCGAGCGGTGCGAGCAATGCGACGTATCTATGACATACCACCAAAAGGGCGACGTACTGCGCTGTCACTATTGCAGCGCGGAGCGTCGGCCGCCGACCGTCTGCCCGTCGTGCGGCGGCAAGTATATCCGCTTCTTCGGGGCGGGTACGCAGAAGGTCGAAGAAGCCGTATTGCAGCTTCTGCCGGGCGTATCGCTTATCCGCATGGATTCCGACACCGCGCGCGCTTCCGCGAACGGATATGTCGAACTTCTGCATAAGTTCCGTGAAGGCGAAGCCTCAATCATGATAGGCACGCAGATGATAGCCAAAGGGCTGGACTTCCCCGACGTGACGCTGGTAGGCGTTATCGCGGCGGACGCGACGCTTCACCTTCCCGACTACCGAAGCCCCGAACGCGCGTTCCAGCTTATCACGCAGGCGGCGGGCAGGGCGGGGCGCTCCGTTAAGAAGGGACGCGTGGTAATACAGTGCTACGACCCCGAACATTACGCGATAGCCTCCGCGCGCGAGCAGGATTACCGCCGTTTCTACGAGGAAGAGATAGTGCACAGGAAGAACGGACTGTATCCGCCGTACACGAAGATGACGCGCCTTCTTTACGAAGGGGAAAATCCGGGGCTTGTCGCGGAAGCTTGCGACCGCCACTACGAGCAGATGAAACAGTTCTTTGACAAGAACAAACAGCTTCGCCGCGGGCTTGTTCACATGAACGCGCGTCCCGCGCCGATTCAATACATAAAAGGACAGACGCGGTGGCAGCTTTTCCTCAAGCTTTATACAAGCGGAAGCTTTCCCGCAATCATCGCGAAGCTGCGCGAATTTGAGACGAACACGCCCGAGGGCGTTTCTGTTGCATTGCAGATTGATCCGCCGTCGCTTCTGTAATTTATCTGCGAAGCGTCCTGCCAAATCCCTTGTCTATGTATTCCTTAATTTGATTGAAGCAGCCTTGATATTCCTCATATGTTCCCATACACGGGTCGGGTATGTCGCGCGCCGTTCCGTCCGCCCATTGGGAAAGCGTCATGCTGCGCTCCTGCGGCGCGATTCTGCGGACTGCCGCAAGATGACCTTCGGTCATCGCTATCACCGTCGCACCTCGTGCTAACTCCGCCGTGAAGCGGCGCGTCTTATGGTTGGCGAGCGAAAGACCCGCGTCGGCGCAAGCCTTGCTCGACCCCGCAGACGCGGAATAACCGCCGCCCGTCGCGATTCCCGCGGACATTATTGTAAAGCGCGGCGCGTGTTCCGGAAGATTGCGGGCAATCCAGTCGCGGGCTAACGCTTCCGCAATTGGGCTTCTGCACGTGTTGCCCGTGCAGACGAATATGTATGTATATGGCGTTGAATCTATATTTTTATATATCATAACTATCTTGCGGTGAAGTCATAGTAAACGTGCTTCAATTCCGGCGTTTCCTCCGCAATCCGCTCCGCCACGCGCCCTATGAGGTCGAACGGAAGACGCGCCGCCTGCGAGTTATCGCCGCTTGTCAGCGCGCGGAGGACGGCGGTATCTCCGCCGCACCCCTCAAGCGAAACATAGTATTGGCTCAGCTTGCGCTCCTGCCCCGCGCGCTCGATTTCCTCCGAGAATATCGCGTCCGCTTTGCGCAGAAGCTCAAGCGTCCGCGCGTCAGCCGCGCCGCAAATCCGCCCCGCAAAGCCCGTCGTCGGGAACGATTGCGCGTGAACCAGCGAATGCGGAAGCCCCAGCAGCTCGCCGACGTCGCGCACCTCGTCCTTGAACAATTCTATCAGCGGTTCGATAAGGCTTTGGAACGGCGGAACGTTTCGCGATAACGAATCGCAGGCGTCGTCTGTCAGAAGCTCTGAGTAATTCGTGCCAAGCAGAAGAAACGCGTTTTGAGTTTCGCCGCCGAGACTGTTCGCCAGAACTTCTCGAATCGTGTCTGAAACTATCTCAAACTTTTCGTCTTTATCCAAAACGCCTTCAAGGTTCGCAAGGAACGTGTCCTTTGCGTCAATCCGCACCAATTCCAGCTTGAGCGTGTTTTTGCAGAACTGCTCGATCTGCCTGTCGTTGTTAACTTTAGCCAGCCCGCTGTCGATGTATACGGGAATCAGCCGCTCGCCGACAGCCTTCGCGCCGAGCATCGCGCACACGGAGGAATCAACGCCGCCCGACAGCGCGCACACAACCTTGCGGTCTTCCGCTATGCGCGCAATCTCCGTGACGGTGCGCTCAACGAACGCTTCCGCCGACCACCACGCCGTGCAGCCGCAAATTTTCCTGCAAAAGTTCGTAAGAATTATTACGCCGTCAGGGTCGTTGCGCTCAATCGTAAACTGCAAGCCGTACAGCTTGTTCTCGTTATCCGCGAAGCCGACCGACGAACCGTTAACCCGCGCAATCGAGACGAGCCGTTCAGGCAGATGAGTTTTACACGCGCTGGGAAACCAGCGTTCCCCGTCCGTAACATCCTCAAACAGCACCGCTTCATCATACGTTACCGTTTCAGCCGCCTTGGTGAGCAGCATGGATTCGCACGCCGCGCCAAGATGTACCGCGAGCGCGCGAGCCGCTCCCGAAAGCGCCAGCATCGGGAGCCCCAGCTTCAGTATCGCGGGGTCGATTGAGGTAAGCGACTTGTCGTCGCCCACCCAGATTATGCCGCTTGGGTCTTCCTGCATTACGTCGTTTGCGGAAGCGTCGCCGCGAAGAATTTTGCAGTAGATATTGGATGAACGCAGACGCCTTGCGATGGCGATGCTGCCCGATGTATCCATATCCAGCACAAGGATTTTGTCCAGCATAATATCCTCCTCTACTCTCCGCGCTTAAGTTTTTCCGTTTCAAGGCAGGGGAACTGCGCGACGCGAAGCATGGTTCTGCCATATGGCACAAGCTTTATTTTTTCCGCTTTCCCCGCATCCGCTACTCTTCTTGAAATGTGCGGGGGAGCCTCCGCTATTGCGTGCTTCGCGTTCCACGACGGCACTTCAAACGCTTCTGTTTCGTACAAAGCGTCGCCAAGCTTCGTCGGGGCGGAATCGCCGCGTATTCCATACGCCCACTTGTCATCGCTCGTCAATTCCATCGAAGAACCGTCGGGCGACAGCGACTGTTTTTCCGTAAGCGGCAGCGCAAGCAAGACAGGTCCCGCAAAGTATGAAGCGGAAGACGCGCCGGTCTTCTCCAAGCGCAGCTCGTTTGGGAACATAATCTCAACAACGTCGCCCGTATGCCACTCGCGGGATATTACAGCATAACTGTTATGCGTATCTTCAATTAGTTCGCCGTTAACTCTGATTATCCTTGTTTTTCTTGAAAATCCCGGAATACGCACAAGCAAGTCCAACCTAAGCTGCGAAGAAACGGTGATCGCAAGCTTTGTATTGCAGCCGAGCGGATAGTCTGTCTCTAGCTCCGCGGCAAAGCTGATTCCGACAAAGCTTGTCTTGACGGACGCGACAGGGAAATTCAAAATAAGCGCGCCATCCGCAACCAGCCACGCGTTTGACGCAAAGTGCGACAGCGCGCCCGCAATCGCAGCCGCGGTTTCAATCTGAGCGGAAATCTTCTTGTACATAACCGCGGTGCCGTCAAGGCTGTACGCCGCGCGTCTGTCGTAAACGCAGGATATCTGGTTCACTCGCTGCGCTTCCTGAACGAACCCATCCCGCACGGCGGACGGCAAAAGGTTCACGGCGATGCGTTCCGCCGCGTCCATCAAGTCACCCGCGGACGCGCTCATCGGGTTAATTCTCACTATATCAAGCAGACTGCGAATCGTTTCGCAAGCCGCGTTAATCCAAATTAGGCGCGAAGGCTCGCGTCCCGCGAGGTGCATGTCTGATGTAAACGTTATCGCGGCGCCATGGTGCTTCATCAGCTTTGCGTATCCGAGTTCAGCCGCGTCGCTGTCTTTCTTCATGCCGCTAATAATGCATCTATACGCGGACGCGCGAAGACCCATCGCCGCAATATCGCCTCGCGCAGTCAGCGTGTTTTGCGTATATACATCGATCTCTGACGCGGAGCTGTACTGCATATCGTTGATCCCCGCAAGTATCCGCGCCGTCTGTTCGGGCGGCATTGCGCGGCGCATAGGCTCCGTATGAGGGAACGCGTTAAAGTATGAAGAGTAATCAAAGCCTATCTTTATCCATCGTTCCGCAAGCGCGAGAAGCTGCGGCTTCTTCGTCTCCTCATATGAAAACAAGCAGAGTGAAACTATCTCACCGTATTGCATAAGCGTCAGCGCGGGAATTTTCCGCTTCTCGTTGAGCGCTTTCATCTGCCGCGCAAGATAGGTCGTGATATAGCGCAGCGCGGCGTCGGCATGGCTTATTGAATAATAGCGCATTGCAGCGCGCGGCTTCACATACGAATACGGAGCGAGCGCGTCGCCTTCATACGGTTTTTCGCAAAGCCGCCTGAATATCTCGTTCGCGCGATCCGCGCCTTCGCCCGACTGATACGCAAGCGGAAGGATATCAAAAGCCGCGTCGGGGAGCGATTCGCTCTCGTTAAGTATTGCGCCGATAAGCGGCATGGCAATACCGCGAAGCCAATCGGTCGTTTTGATTTCGCATAAGGTCGGCATGTGATAATCTGTGCTGCTGGTTGGCATTCTGTTTCCTTATTATTATATTGTCAGAACATTTTCTTGCGCCAAAGAATTACGGTGCACACTAACGAAATGGCGACAGAAACGGTCAAAACTATATAGAAGCCGTGCGTGGTATCCTGGAACGGCACGCTCACGTTCATACCCCACAGCGACGAAATGAGCGTGGGTATCGAGATAATGAGCGTCAGCGACGTGAGAACCTTCATCACGATATTCAGATTGTTTGAAATGACGGACGCGAACGCGTCCATCGTGCCGGACAGAATGTCGCGGTAAATTCCGCACATCTCGATCGCTTGCTTGTTATCTATAATAACGTCGCCCAAAAGGTCGGTGTCGTCGGGATATTTCTCGATATGCTCCTGCCGAAGCATACGTTCCAATACCGCCTCGTTCGCCTTAAGCGACGTGGAGAAGTAAACCAGCGACTTCTCAAGCCCGAGCATCAAAAGAAGCTCCTTGTTCTTCATCGATAGATACAGGGCTTTTTCGACGCGGTTCTTCGCTTTGTCTATCTGCTTGAGGTACGCCAAAAACTTACCCGTGACGCGCGACAGAATCTGAAGGATGAACCGCGTGCGCTTGGCGGTTGAAAAGCCTCGCACCCTGTGGTCTATGAAGTCGGAGAGAACGGTAAGCTCGCGCGAGCAAACGGTTATCAGCACGTCCTTCGCCAAGATAATCGACAGCGGAATCGTGGAATAAACGAAGGCTTGATTTTCCGTTTCCACAATGGGAGTGTCGACGACCAGCAGCGTCACGCAGTCGTCGTTATCGATGTGCGCGCTTTCTTCCTCATCCAACGCCGCCTGAAGAAACGTCATCGGAACTTTATACTCTTCTTTGATGAGGTTTATTTCTTCGAGCGTCGGCGAAACCATATCAATCCAGCAGCCCGGCTGATGGTCTTGCAATTCTTCTATTTGATCGTTGACAGTCTTAAAGTAACGAAGCATTGATTATGCCAATCCCTTCAACGAATCCATATAGAATTCTGACTTAATACTTCTTATTTTTCCCATTTAACTGTTTCATTATAAACAAATTGTGAATATGTGTCAATCTTCCATAAACGGCAATCACTTTCTCCCGCCGCAAACGATAACCCAATATCCCTTGTCGCGCGATTCACGCTCGACGCTCGCGAACACTTCCGCAAGATAGCGCATCATCGATTCCGCGCCCTGCTTCTTCCGTATGACGAGCGCAAGCTTTCCTTCCGCCGCAAGCTTCCGGGCCGCGCCGCGGATTATCTCGCGCACCTTCTCCTTGCCCGCGCGAATCGGCGGGTTCAGCACAATCCAATCGAACGCCCCGTCAACTGACGACGCACCGTCCGACACAAAAGCTTCCGCCGCCTGTTTGTTCAGGCGCAGATTCTCGCGCGTCAGCTCAACGCAGCGAGGATTAATATCCGCAAACGTCAATGTAAGATTTGGATAAATCTTCTTAAGAATTATCCCGATTGCGCCCCAACCGCAGCCCAAGTCGAGCACGCTTCCCGCCAAGTCAATATCGCAGAGCGTGTCGAGCAGAACGCGGCTGCCTTCGTCAAGCTTGCTCCGCGAGAACACGCCGCTGTCCGTCTTAAACGCAAACTCGAATCCCGCGTAAGGCAGCGTAAACTCCCGCGTTTCATGTTCGTCCGCGGCGGGCGGCGTAAAATAATGTGAGAACTCAGCCACGCAAACCAACGCTCCTATACAACGATTCTTCTTCTTCGCGCGTCAGCGGACGAACGCCGCCTTCTTCCATACCGCCCAATACCAAATCTCCGACGGAAAGCCTGCGAAGCCGCTCGACGTATATTCCGCGCGCCGCGAACATCCGCTTCACCTGGTGATACTTGCCCTCCGTCACAGTTACATACGCGGAATACTCGTCCTCGCCGCGCTCGAGCTTCGCGGGCAGCGCGGTGAAGTCCTTCAGCGCGACGCCGCTTTTAAACGATTCAATATCTTTATCGGAAATCGGTTTATCAATACGCGCCAGATAACGCTTTTCAACATGGTACTTCGGGCTGATGACACGGTGCGCAAGTCCGCCGTCGCTTGTGAACAGCAGAAGCCCTGTCGTGTCTTTGTCCAGCCTGCCGATCGGCATAAACTTTGCGAAACGGTTCGGCAGAAGGTCGCAGACGGTTCGGCACGCGGAATCCTCCGCCGCGGTGAGGAATCCCGCGGGCTTATCCATCATGATAACGCGCACCTGTTCCGCTGAAACCGGCGCGCCGTCAACCGTCACGCCATCGCCTTGCACGTGTAACCCAGCGCCGCTCACAATGCTTCCATAAACAGAAACAGCGCCGCTGCTAATCAGGCGGCGCGATTCCTTCCTTGTTATCGCGAGACAATCCGACAGATACTTATCTATCCGCACCGTTTGCTTCAGCCTGCCTCGTCTATCGGCGCAGCTTCTGCGGCTTCATTTTCCTTTAATGCAGGCTCGTCTTCCGCATAGTCCGGCTTCTTTACGAACGAGGAGAGACCGAGCGACTCAGGGGAGAGAAGCTTCGGCGTCTGAGCGCCGATTATATAAGACAGCGAAGGATGCGTGTCTTTGAACTCCTTGCGCATTTCAAGGTAGAACGCGTAGAAGCTCGCGTGGCTTATCGGGGCGACATACAAAAGCATAATCTGGTTCAGAAGAATCACGCTGTATAGGAATCGTTTCAGCGACAGCGTGAAAATCTCCGTAAAGGCGAATGTCCTGCCGATCGAGGAATTGAGGATGATGAGGATTGCGCCCGCCGCGATAGTCGGCACGAAGTAATAGGTGAACGACATCCACAGACCCATCAGGCGCGTCTTGTGTCCGCGCATGAGGTAACGGCTTGCGCGCATGGCGCGTCTCGCGGGGAGCTGCTTTTGCGTCGCCAGCAGCGACGGAACGAGCGAGTACGCCAGGCATCTGTTAACGAACCAATACAGCAGCCCCAAAAACAGCGCGAGCGAGACTATCGCAAGCGCGGGAAGAAGCTGCACGGAAATCATCGTGAACTGCTCGGGATACGCGTTGATAATCGTTATGCCGCCTACATACAGCCCAATCGGGAAAACGAGCGTAGAAACAGCGTGAATAACGAGCCAAAGTACGCGATAGAGAGTCCCGCCGAGGTACTTTTTATAATTCGCATTAATCCCGAACGAAGCGAACGGCGACGGTTTCTTTCCGAAGAGAAGCTGAGTAAAGTAATCCGCGCGTGATACCGCAAGCGGATTGAACAGGCACAGCCTGGCGACAACAAGCAGAAGTATCCACGGAAGGGCGGGAAGCAATGCGGTCCAAATTCCGGTGAAGTCAGGGAATCCCGCGCCAGTCGTGATAAGTCCGAGCGGCACCAGCAAGCTCTTTATGATACCGCTTGAGGCTGAATCCTTATACGTATCAAAGAATGTGATGATCGGCAAGCTCACCGCGGAATAAACAGTCTGAAACGGCTTCAAGAAGATATACGTTCCCGCTTGAATTCCGCCGTATAGAATGAAAATTAAAACCAGCGCGACGAGCGGTCCGCCCCACGCGCGGCGAAGCAAGTCGCGAACGCGCGCTTTTATGTCCATATTGTCCGCGCGGTAGAGCGACTCCTGCGACGTTTGCCGCGTCTCAACGGTTTCGTTCGGTTTCCCTCCGAGCATGAAGGAAAGAATGATTCCGCCGAGGAACAGCACGCCGCCAGTTATTACGAACAGCAGCTCGAACGGGCGAACGTTCTCAATCCAACGCAGGAAACCAAGCCACGCAAGCCTGCCTATAATATCCTGAATCGGAAGGAACATCGAAGACAAACCCAGCGCAAGAATAACCGCGCCAAAGAATACCGCAAGCCCCGTAAAAAACCTTTTCATCGCAAAATCACCCATTCAACAATCTGATATTCTACCATATAACGATTCAACGCTTAATTCTATTTAACGAAAAAGCAACAATATAATGGAAACCGTGACACGAAACTATTATAAAGCATGTACCGGAATAGCACAAGTGAGCAAAATTTGCCTTTTTTTAACCTGTATGTAATACATTAAAAAGAGACGGCGTTTAACCGCCGCCTCCTAAAGGCCTGTGAAGCTTACACCAGCTCGATGATAACCATCTCCGCCGCATCGCCGCGCCGCGGACCTTTGCGGATGATTCGCGTATATCCGCCGCTGCAACCCTTTTCGGTGTTGCGCTTCTTGTACTTCGGTCCCAAATCGCGGAACAGCTTTTCCACCAAAGGATGCTTGTTATCCTTCGTGCGGTCCTTAAAGTCGGACTTGCTCTCGTCGTTGCTTTTCTGTTCCTTGAGGTCGTAGAGGAAGCTCATTATCTTACGGCGCGCGGCAAGCTTGGTCGGCGCGTCGTTCACAGTGTCGACAGTAACTGTCTGACCCTTCTCATTGTTATACGACTTTTGAACAGAAACGGAATTTTCGCATTCTTTTATGGCGAGCGTCAACATCTTGTCGGCAATCGCGCGGACTTCCTTTGCCCTTGCGAGAGTCGTCTCGATCTTTCCGTACCAAAGCAGGTTACTAACCTGATTGCGAAGCAACGCCTTGCGTTCGTCAGCCGGCATCCCCAGCTTGCGTTGATAGGGCATTGCGATTACCTCCTATATGGAAATAGTGTGTCAGTCGTCCAACGTCTTAAGTGATAAGCCCAAGACCGCGAGCTTTTGCTCGACTTCTTCAAGCGATTTCTTGCCCAGGTTGCGCACCTTCATCATATCGTCCTGATTGCGCTGAACAAGCTCGGATACGGTGTTGATGCTCGCGCGCTTAAGGCAGTTATACGCTCTAACCGAAAGATCGAGTTCTTCAATCGTCATCTCAAGAACTTTTTCTTTCTTGTTGTCAATCGGATCGCTGAAGTCAACCAGCGGCGGCTGTTCTGTCAGGTTCACAAATAAAGACAGATGACCCGTCAGAATTTTTGCCGCCATGCTTATGGCTTCGTCCGCGCCAATGCTGGCGTTCGTCCAAACTTCTATCGTCAGTTTGTCAAAGTCGGTTATCTGACCGACGCGCGTATCTTCAACCGCGTAGTTCACTTTGCGCACGGGCGTGAAGATGGAGTCTATCGGGATAACGCCGATTGGCATACTGTTTGACTTATTGCGTTCCGCCGTCACATATCCGCGGTTTCCGGCAAGCGTAATCTCCATTTCGAGATGAGCATCGCCGTCCAGCGTTGCGATATGCAAATCGGGGTTCAGCACTTCGACCTCGTCGTCCACCTGAAGGTCGCCGGCTTTGAATTCGCAAGGCCCCTTCAAATCTATGTGGACAAGCTTCGCGCCTTCCGAATACAGCTTTGTGGAGATACCTTTGAGGTTCAGAATGATTTCGGTAACGTCTTCCTTTACGCCTTGAATAACCGAAAACTCATGCTGAACACCCTCAATCTTTATTGAAGTTACGGCGACTCCCGGAAGCGACGAGAGCAATACGCGGCGAAGCGAATTGCCAAGTGTCTGACCGTAACCTGAAACAAGCGGTTCAACGACGAACTTGCCATAGTCCCCGCTTTCTGACAAATCTAAACATTCAATTCTCGGACGCTCGATTTCGACCATACGCCAACCTCCTTGTGAAATAATAGTAGCAGCTTGGCGCGGTTATCTCGAGTAAAGTTCGACGATGAGGTGTTCCTGAATGGTAAGGTCGATGTCTTCGCGAAGCGGAAGAGCGGTCACCTTAGCGGTCAGGTTCGGCGCGTCGAAGGTTATCCACTTGGGAAGAATACGGCCCGTACCTTCGCGAAGCGCCTTGAAGCGGTCTATCTCACGGCTCTTGAGACGCAACGTAATCGTCTGTCCGACGCGGACGAGGAACGAGGCGATGTCAACCTTCTGTTCGTCGACGTAAATGTGTCCGTGCAGAACGAACTGCCTTGCCTGAGCGCGCGAGCTTGCGAACCCTGCGCGATAGACGACGTTATCAAGACGGCGTTCCAGAATCTGAAGAAGGTTTTCGCCCGTTACGCCCTTCAGGTTGGAAGCCATTTCATAATACTTGTGGAACTGCGATTCGAGCACTCCGTAAGCCCTGCGCGTCTTTTGCTTTTCGCGAAGCTGCACACCGTATTCGGAAAGCTTGCGGGCTCTTGCCTGACCGTGCTGACCCGGCGGAGTCGGACGATGTCCGAATACGCACTTTTGAGAATAACACTTGTCGCCCTTAAGGAACAACTTCTGTCCCTCGCGGCGGCATAGGCGGCATACTGATCCTGTATATCTTGCCATGTCGTATGTTCCTCCTGATTAAACGCGCCTGCGCTTTGGGGGACGGCAGCCGTTATGAGGAATCGGAGTCACGTCTTTGATAAGCGTAACGTCCAGACCCGCGGCCTGAAGTGAACGTATCGCAGCTTCGCGTCCCGAACCCGGTCCCTTAACGTACACTTCAACTGTACGAAGACCGAACTCAAGCGCACCCTTCGCGGCGGTTTCGGCGGCTGACTGCGCGGCAAACGGAGTGGACTTCTTGCTTCCGCGGAAGCCGAGACCACCCGCCGATGCCCAAGACAGCGCGTTGCCTGTAGTATCTGTAATTGTGACTATCGTGTTGTTGAACGAGCTGCGGATATGCGCCGCGCCGCGTTCAACCTGCTTCTTTTCCTTGCGCTTGCGTATCGCGCGCTTTACGGACTTTTTAGGCGCCAACTGTTTTCCCTCCTGTCAGAGAACAATCATACCGAAATTATGCGGGATTGTTAACGAGCCGCCTTCTTCTTGCCTGCGACCTGCTTTTTCGGTCCTTTGCGTGTGCGCGAGTTGTTCTTCGTGTTCTGCCCGCGGACGGGAAGCCCGCGGCGATGACGAACGCCTCTGTAAGCGCCGATTTCAACGAGACGTTTAATATTGAGCGCTATCTCACGGCGGAGATCACCTTCAACCTTAACGTTGTGCTCGATGTATTCGCGGAGCTTGTTGATCTCCTGCTCGTTCAAGTCCTTTACGCGGATATCGGGATTCACGCCCGTATCTTTGAGTATCTTTCTCGCGGTGGAGATTCCGATACCGTAGATATAGGTAATGCCGTATTCAACCCGCTTCGCGTTTGGCAAGTCTACGCCTGCTATTCGTGCCATATAGTAAACTCCTCCAAAACCAATGGTGCCTTCAAAATCAGCCGCCCAGCGACCGTCTATAGTGATTGCGCAAGTCTCATCGGTACACGCAAGGCGTGTCAGCCGCCCGAAAAAGACAAGCGCATATCAGGCGAAACAAGGCTTATCCCTGCTTTTGCTTATGCTTCGGGTTTTCGCAGATAACCATTACTCTGCCTTTACGCTTGATGATTTTGCACTTCGCGCAGATAGGCTTGACTGACGGACGAACCTTCATAACTTTACCTCCTGAACTTAAAACGCGCAATGTGACAGCAAACAAACACATCGGCACGAATTAGTATTATATCAGAACAAACTGTCAGCGTCAAGAAAAACTTTGACAACTATATCGAAACTTCAAAATTTCCTTCAAATCCCGTGAGCATTTCTTTAATCAGTTTTTGCTGCGCCACGTTATTCTGCCGCGTGTCAAATCGTACGGAGAAAGCTCTATTGTCACCTTGTCTCCGGGGTAAATGCGAATGAAATTCATACGCATTTTGCCCGAAATATGCGCGACAATCATGTGACCGTTGGGCAGCTGCACCTGAAACATAGCGTTCGGAAGCGCTTCTTTAACAGTGCCTTCTACTTCAATGACATCACTCTTCGCCAAACGTGTTTTCCTCCATATTCTCTGTCATGCGATTCTTTATATCAGTCAGCCCGCGGCGTATGTCGGAATCCTTAAGGATTCCCTTTTCCACGAGCTCCGCCAGTTCGCGGAGTATCCAATGGCGCGGCTTTAAGTGCATCCTCTTCTTAGGTTTCGGTTTTGCAAGCTTCCTTAGGTCGCCGTCCGCCACCAAAACCAGCCCGTCGTCCCTAATTCCGACGACGACGAACAGCCGCCGTTTATCTCTTCCCGCCTTCGACTCGACGACGCGATACATCTCAAACTTTTGCTCAACCATCGGCAAGCCCTTTAAGCGCAAGTTCCCTCGGCAGCGTCAGTATGTCCGGCAAGCCGCCCACCGTCACAGCCATAGTATGCTCATAATGCGAGCAAAGCTTGCGGTCGCGAGTCTTCACAATCCAGCCGTCGAAGTCCACCTCAAAAGTACCTTGCGTTATCATCGGCTCGATCGCAATCGTCATCCCTTGCATAAGACGCAATCCCTTGCCCGCAGTTCCGAAGTTTGGAACCTCGGGGTCTTCATGCATGTGCCGCCCTATGCCGTGACCCGTCAGCGCGTGAACCGCATCATAGCCCTTGCTGTGCGCGTACGAAGAGACAGCGTGACCTATATCGCCGATTCGATTGCCCTTAACCGCGTTTCGCGCGCCAATCCAAAAGCAACGCTCCGTTTCATCAATCAACCGCTGCGCTTCCGCGGAAATCGTCCCGACGCCGACGGTAAACGCGCTGTCGGCGTGCCAGCCATCGAGAATCAGTCCGCAATCGATTCCTATTATGTCACCCTCGCGAAGATGCGTATCGTCGGGTATGCCGTGCACAACATGCTCGTTAAGCGAAGTGCACAGCGACTTCGGGAATCCCTTGTAGTTCAGGAACGACGGAACCGCGTGGTTTTCCGTTATCAGCTTGTGCGCGAGTCTGTTTATATCTTCCGTTGTTATTCCGGGTTGAACCATCTCGCGAAGCCGTTGAAGCACTTCATACAGAAGCTGCCCTGAAGTGCGCATCTTCTCAATCTGCGCGGGGTTCTTAACGTTCACCATGCTAGTTCGCCGCGCCCGCATTTACATGTACATTCTGAAGAATACCGCTGAGTATCCGTCCGCCCTCTTCAATCGGAAGCGCTCCGTCAAGAGCGTACATCCTTCCGCTTCCTTTATAATACTCGACGAGCGGCGCAGTCTGAGAATGATAAACAGTCAAACGATTCAGAACGGTCTCCGCTTTGTCGTCGTTCCGCTGAATCAGATCGCCGCTGCACTGTTCGCAAAGCACGCGATTGCCAAGGCGCGAAAGATGGTACGTAGCGCCGCAATCCTTGCATACGCGGCGCCCCGACAGCCGCTTCACGATGGATTCGTCGTCAAGTTCGATATTGATGATTGCGTCAAGCTGCGATATTCCGTCAAGCGACTCCGCCTGGGCAACTGTTCTCGGGAATCCATCCAGAATGTAACCGTCTTTGCAATCGTCCCTTGCGATTCTTTCGCGAACCAAATCAATAATTATATCGTCAGGAACAAGAAGTCCCTTGTCTACAAAGTCTTTCGCCGTCTTGCCGAGAGCAGTCTCTTCACTCATCGCTTCGCGAAGTATCGCGCCTGTAGAAATCTGCGGAATATTCAGTTGGCTTGCGACGATTGAAGCGTGAGTGCCTTTCCCTGCGCCCGGAGGTCCAAGAAACAATATCTTCATGCATTCTCCAATTCCGGCGCGCGGACGGAGGTCTCGCGAAGCCGGTGAACGCGGCTCTTCCGCGTTGAATAGTGACGTGACCTATTAGACAACCATTCGCATGGACGACAAGCTGCCGTCCATGCGTTTACTTTGTCTGTTACGAATTTTAAAGGAATCCCTTGTAGTTGCGCATAACCAACTGGCTCTCAAGACCGCGTATGGTTTCAAGCGCAACGCTTACGGCAATCAACAGTGAAGTTCCGCCGAACGGCATTGACACGCCTATCCAGCGATACACGAGCGAAGGAATAATCGCGAGCAGCGCGAGGAATATTCCGTCGAACAGGATTATTCTGTGCGAAATTCTGGAAAGATAATCGCTCGTCGGTCTGCCTTGACGCGTTCCGGGAATGATTCCGCCGTTCTGCTGCAAATTCCGGCTTATCTCAATCGGGTTGAACGTTATGCTGGAATAGAAATACGCAAACGCGAGAATCAGCAGCGCGAAGATTATCTGATACCAATACCCTGACTGGAAGTTATTCCACCAAAGCGCTATTCCCGACCCCGCGAAGAACGAGAAGATGATTCCGGGGAACTGCGTGAACGACGACGCGAAGATTACGGGAAGAACGCCCGCGCTGTCCACCTTGAGCGGAATATGCGTCGATTGTCCGCCGTACATCTTGCGACCGACGACCTTCTTCGCGTACTGCACGGATATTCTGCGCTCGCCGCGGTTGACGAAAGTGATCGCTACTATCATAACCAGCGCGACTATGACGACGGAAAGAATCTGCCACCACGTCGTCGCCATCCCCGTGAACAATCCGCGCACACCTTGCACCGCCCACAGGAACAAGTTTGAAACGATTCCGCAGAATATAAGAAGCGATATACCGTTTCCGATTCCGTTTTCGGTTATGCGCTCACCTATCCACATCGCGAGAGCGGAACCTGCCGCCATCGAAAGACCGATGACAAACGGGCTGTACCAATTGGATTCGACGTTCGCGCCGAGCCCGTAGACCAAACCGATTGCCATAATGAAGCCGATGGCAACCGTCACATAACGCGTTATACCGGCAATCTTCTTCCTGCCCTCTTCGCCGCCTTCCTTCTGCAGACGCTCCAGCGCGGGAATCGCGTAGGTGAGAAGCTGCATAATGATGGAAGCGTTGATGTATGGCATTATGCCCATCGCCATGATGGTCATGTTTGACAGGTTCTGATTACCCGCCATCATGCCGAGAAACCCTAAGAGACCATTGCTCTCAAGGGCCGAGCTGATAGCGCCGGTATTTACGCCGACGATCGGAATGACGCCGGCGAGCCTGTATATAAGAAGCATAAGCAACGTATAGAGAATCTTCTTGCGAAGCTCCGGAACATGCCACGCGTTCTTCAAAGTAGTCAGCATTAGACCACCTCGGCCTTCCCGCCTGCCGCCTCGATTTTCTGCTTTGCGCTCTCCGTAAACTTAGCCGCGAGAACAGTCAGCTTCTTTGTGAGTTCGCCGTCGCCCAAAACCTTGAGACCGTCCTTCTCAATCTTGATGAGACGTTCCGCCGCGAGGAGATCTTCGGTGACAGTGGTGCCATCCTCGAATATTTCAAGCGCGCTTATGTTTACTATCGCATATTCCTTGGCGAAGATATTCGTGAATCCGCGCTTTGGCAGACGCCTGATGAGCGGAAGCTGTCCGCCTTCAAAGCCCGGACGCTTTCCGCCGCCGGATCTCGCCTTTTGTCCCTTATGACCTTTGCCGGAAGTTTTGCCCAATCCGGAACCGACACCTCGACCAAGACGCTTCTGCGTCTTTTGCGTACCGGGCGCCGGCGCTAATTCATGCAACTTCATAATCGGTCTCCTTTATTTCAGCCTACGAACAAATCGGAAGGCGGATAAGAGGCTGTCAGCCTTCGACTTCCTCAACCGTCACCATATGGCGGACGGTGAAAACCATTCCGCGTATGGCGTCGTTATCGGGTTGAATGACACTCTGATGAATCTTCTTAAGCCCCAGCGCTTCGACAGTCAAGATATGCTTCTTCAGGCATGCGATAGGGGACTTTACGAGCGTAATCTTAAGCTTCATACTTTCCCTCCTCAGCCCAGAATTTCTTCCACTGTTTTACCGCGAAGCTTTGCAACTTCTTCCGCGGAACGAAGCAGACGCAGACCTTCTATCGTCGCCTTAGCCATATTTATCGGGTTCGTCGTTCCGAACGACTTCGTCCTGATGTCGCGGACTCCGCAAAGCTCGAGAACCGCGCGCGCAGGCCCGCCCGCTATAACGCCCGTTCCTTCCGGAGCCGGCAGCAGCAGGACCTTTCCCGTTCCGTAGTTCCCGATCGCTTCGTGGGGGATGGAAGTTCCCTTAAGCGAGATATTCAGAACATGTTTCTTGGCGTCTTCAACCGCTTTACGGATAGCTTCGGGAATTTCGGCAGCCTTGCCCATTCCGCAGCCGACTCTGCCCTTTTCATCTCCGACTACAACCAGCGCCGAGAATCTGAAGTTACGTCCGCCTTTAACGACCTTAACAACGCGATTTACAGCCACAAGTTTTTCTTTGAATTCGCTCTCTTCACGATCGCGTTCCCTGGGTGCGCGCTCTCTGCGCTGCTCCATGCGATGTCCTCCTTACGGCTTCCTATACAATATCTGAAGCTTTGCTAAAAATCAAGTCCCGCGTCTCTCGCGCCGCTCGCCACTTCCGCAACGCGGCCTGTGTAAACATATCCGCCTCTGTCGAACACTACGTTCTTGTATCCCGCGGAAATCGCGCGCTTCGCCAGTTCACGACCGACAAGCTTCGCTTCACTCTTCTTGTCGCCTTCGAGCGCTTTGCGAATCTCGCCGTCGATTGTCGAAGCCGAAACCAGCGTTACGCCCTTGCTGTCGTCGATAAGCTGCGCGTATATATGCTTCAAGCTTCTGTAAACGCAAAGTCTCGGACGCTCAGACGTTCCTAAAATCTTTCTGCGGACGCGCTTATGGCGGATCTTTCTTATCTCATTTTTGTCTTGACGATTAAACATAAGGATTCTCCTTAAACTAACGCTTACTTTTTGCCGGATTTGCCTTCCTTGCGGCGAATGATTTCAGTATCGTACTTGATACCCTTGCCAAGGTACGGTTCGGGCTTGCGTATCGCGCGGATATCCGCAGCGACCGCGCCGACCTTCTGCTTATCGATACCCTTGACTAAAATCTTCGTCGGGGCGGGCGTCTCGAAAGAAATATTCTCGGGCGCCTGCATTACCACGGGATGACTGAAGCCGATGTTGATTGTCAACTGGCTGCCGCCCTGCGCCTGCGCTCTGTAACCTGTTCCGACCAAATCCAAACCCTTGGTGAACCCGGTCGTAACGCCCGTCACCATGTTTTGAACCAACGCGCGGTAAAGCCCGTGCATCGCCTTATGCGGCTTCGCGTCGGACGGACGGGTGAGCACCAACGCCGCGCCTTCGTTCTTTATCGTTATATCCTTATTGACGTCCTGAACGAGCGTTCCCTTCGGTCCCTTTACTGTCACGACATTCGCGTCGTCTATATCAACCGAAACGCCTGCCGGAAGAACGACCGGAAGTTTTCCTATACGAGACATATCTTTTCCTCCTCCTCGTGCTTCCGCTTACCAAATGTAAGCCAGAACTTCGCCGCCGACGGCTTTCTTCCTGGCTTCCTTGTCGGTCATGACGCCCTTTGGCGTTGACAAAATAGCAACGCCAAGCCCACCCAATACCTTGGGGATCTCTTCGACGCCCGTGTAGACGCGAAGACCGGGTCGGCTTATACGCTTAAGTCCTGAAATGACCGGTTTCTTTTCCTGCGAATACTTAAGAGCGACGCGAATGCTGCCCTGCGGTCCGTCACGAAGAACGTCGAAGTTCTTGATGTAACCTTCCTGCACAAGTATCTTCGCTATTGCCTTCTTCATATTGGAAGCGGGGATGACGACGATATCATGCTTCGCGACGATAGCGTTGCGAATCCTTGTGAGCATATCAGCGATTGGATCTGTTACTAACATCTGTTCGGTTCCTCCCTACCAGCTCGCCTTGCGAACACCCGGTATCTGCCCCGCGTACGCCAGATTCCTGAAGCAAATCCTGCAAATGCCATACTTGCGAAGAACGGCGTGAGGACGTCCGCAAATCTTGCAGCGTGTATACGCGCGGGTGGAGAACTTGGGTGTGCGCTGGCACTTTAGGATCATGCTGGTCTTTGCCATCTTATTCTTTCCTCCCGATTCCCCGAATCAACCTTGAGCGAACGGCATACCAAGAAGCCTCAAGAGTTCTTTCGCTTCTTCGTCCGTCTTGGCTGTCGTCACAAAGATCATTTCCATACCGCGGATCTTGTCTACCTTATCATACTCGATTTCAGGGAAAATCAACTGTTCTTTTATGCCGAGCGCATAGTTGCCGCGTCCGTCAAAAGCGGAAGCCGAAACGCCGCGGAAGTCGCGAACCCGCGGAAGCGCGACGCTTACGAGCTTATCGACAAAGAAGAACATGCGCTGCGCCCTAAGCGTCACCTTCGCGCCTATGTTCATTCCCGCGCGAACCTTAAAGTTCGCTATGGACTTGCGCGCTTTCGTTACCAGCGGCTTCTGGCCCGCTATCGTCGCGAGATCCGCAACCGCGGCTTCCAAAGCCTTGCTGTTGTCCTTAGCGTCGCCCAAACCCATATTGATTATGACCTTCTCAAGGCGCGGCACTTGGTTTATGTTCTTATATCCGAACTTCTGCTGAAGCGCGGGGACAATCTCTTTTACGTACTTTTCCTTAAGCCTTGTCGCCATTATTACGTCCTCCCGCTCCTTACGAATCTATAACCGCGCCGCACTTCTTGCACAGACGAGCGCGCGAGCCGTCTTCGCTCACCGTGTGAGCATTGCGCGTAGCCTTGCCGCATTGCGGGCAGACGAGAAGCACATTTGATACCGCTATCGGCGCTTCCTTGGTGAACTTTCCGCCGGGCATTCCCTGCCCGCGAGGCTTCTGATGCTTCGTTACAAGCGCGACGCCTTCAACTATGACGCGATTCGATTTGGGTAACGCGCGGATAATTTTACCCTGCTTGCCCGCGCCTTCGCCCGCGATTACCACAACCGTATCGTCCTTTTTAACATGGAGCTTATTTACCATCTGTTATTTACTCCTTTAGCCTTACAGCACTTCAGGCGCAAGCGAGACGATCTTCATATAGTCCTTCTCGCGCAATTCTCTTGCGACCGGCCCGAAGATACGCGTTCCGCGCGGCTGCTTATCTGCTCCGATAATGACTGCGGCGTTGTCATCAAACTTTATGTAGCTGCCGTCGACACGCCTTCTGTTCTTCGTCACGCGCACGATAACCGCCTTGACTACGTCGCCCTTCTTCACAACGCCGCCGGGCGTTGCGGCCTTAACGCTGGCGACAATCACGTCGCCTATCGAGCCGTCGCGTCTGAAGCTTCCGCCCAAAACACGAATGCACATTATCTCTTTCGCGCCGGTATTGTCTGCCACTTTGAGGCGCGTCTGTGGTTGGATCATACGAAAATCCTCCTCGTTCTTAAGGCAGCCTATCTGCCTTTGACCTCAAACCGAGTGTGAAGACAGCCGCAAAGCCTATTTAGCCTTCTCCAGTATCTCGACAATACGCCAGCGCTTCTCGCGGGAGAGCGGACGCGTTTCCATCATCAAAACCTTATCGCCGACATGGCACTCGTTCTTCTCGTCGTGCGCCTTGAACTTATTGGTGCTGCTCATGATCTTTCCGTACAGAGGATGTCTCACGCGTGACTGGATGGCGACGACGACCGTCTTATCCATCTTATCGCTGACGACGACGCCGACGCGCGTCTTGCGAAGTCCTCGTTCAACAGTTGCAACCGAAGCTTGCGCGTTTTCCTTTATGACTTCCGACATCGAGTTTCTCTCCTCCATACGTTACGCACGCTCGCGAAGAATCGTCTTGCAGCGGGCAATATCGCGCTTTACGTTGCTGATTGACATCGTATTGGAAAGCTGTCCTGTAGCGAGCTGGAACCTCAAATTGAATAGTTCGCTCTTGAGTTCCTTCACTTTCTCAGTCAGCTCTTGCCGGGAGAGATCTTTCAAAGCACTTGCTTTCATTCTGCCTCAACCTCGCCTTCTCCCTGTTCCGGCTGAGCCTTTGCGCTGCCGATTATCTTGCACTTTATCGGAAGCTTGTGCGCCGCAAGCCTTAAAGCTTCTCTCGCATCCGCTTCCGGCACGCCCGCTATTTCAAACAGCACACGATCCGGCTTGACTACGGCCACCCAATACTCAGGGGAACCCTTTCCGGAACCCATTCGCGTTTCAGCGGGTTTTTCCGTTACGGGCTTATCGGGAAAAATCTTAATCCAAACCTGACCGCCGCGCTTTGTATATCTGGTCAGCGCGACACGGGCGGCTTCAATCTGATTGCTCGTTATCCAAGAAGGCTCGCACGCCTGCAAACCCCATTCGCCGTTCGAGACGAAGTTGCCGCGATGCGCCTTGCCCTTCATTCTTCCGCGGAACACCTTGCGGCGTTTGACGCGCTTAGGCATTAACATTGATTGCGCCTCCTTCCGCACGTGCCGCAGGCTTCTTTTTGGGAGCCGGCAGAATCTGACCTTTATATATCCAAACCTTCACGCCAAGCCTTCCGTAAGTCGTCTTGGCTTCCGCGAAACCGTAGTCGATGTTCGCGCGAAGCGTCTGAAGAGGAATGGAGCCTTCGTGATAACGCTCCGTACGCGCTATATCGGCTCCGCCCAAACGACCCGCGACGGCAGCCTTTATTCCCTTCGCGCCGCTCTTCATCGTGCGCCCGATGCTCTGCTTGATGGCTCTGCGGAACGATATGCGCTTTTCAAGCTGCTGCGCGATGTTCTCCGCCACAAGCTGCGCGTCCATATCGGGCGTCTTGATTTCCATGATGTTCAAGGAAACAACGCGGCCCGTGAACGCTTCGATATCCTTCTTGAGCTGCTCTACGCCCGCGCCGCCGCGTCCGATTACGACGCCGGGCTTCGCGGTGAACAGATTCACGGTCACGCGGTTTGCGCTGCGCTCGATATCGATGTGCGAGATTCCCGCGTGGAAGAGTCTCTTTTTCAGCATCACGCGAAGCTTATAGTCAGCTATCAACTGATCGGAGAAATTCTTCTTACCGGCGTACCAGCGGGTGCTCCAGTCAAGTATGACACCAACTCTCGCTCCGTGCGGATTAACCTTTTGTCCCATCTGAACGCCTCCTTCCGGTATATTCCTTCTCGACCTTGCGTCCGACGACCACTCCGATATGACTCGTGCGCTTGAGTATCGGAGAAGCGCTTCCGCGCGACCTCGCGACGAATCTCTTAAGCGTCGGACCGGAGTTTGCGTATGCTTCCAAAACCACTAACTCATCCAACGCCAAACCGAAGTTGTTTTCGGCGTTCGCGATGGCGGAATTCAGAACCTTAAGCAAATACGGCGAGGCAGCCTTCGGGGTGAACTGCAGGATTGCCTGCGCCTGCGCCGCCGACTTTCCTCTTATAAGATCCGCGACGATGCGGACCTTGCTCGGTGAAATGCGTATGTATCGCGCAATCGCGAACGCAGATGAGGCAGTCGCTTCCGCAGAAGGCGTCGCTGCCCGGCGTCTGTTCACAAGGCGCGAAAGTCTTGATTCACGCGGTGCATCAGCCATTAGCTCAAACCTTCCTTTCTTACTTCCTCGTAGTCTTTTCGCCCGCGTGACCGCGGAAGGTGCGCGTTGGGGCGAACTCGCCGAACTTATGCCCAACCATCTCTTCAGTCACGTAAACCGGAACGTGTTTTCTGCCGTCGTGAACCGCAACCGTATGTCCGACAAAGTCAGGGAATATCGTGGACGCGCGTGACCATGTCTTAATAACTGCTTTCTTACCCGCGTTGTTTAGGTCGACTACCTTCTTCAAAAGCGACTCGCTGATAAACGGTCCCTTCTTAACTGATCGTGACAATTGATCTTCCTCCCGTCTGTCAGGGCTTTTAGCGCTTCTTGCTCGCGCGTTTTACTATCATATCGTTGCTGTATTTCTTATGCTTGCGTGTCTTAAGTCCCAGCGCGGGTTTGCCCCACGGCGTAACGGGAGCCGGCATTCCGACTGGCGACTTTCCTTCGCCGCCGCCGTGCGGGTGGTCGCACGGGTTCATGACGACGCCGCGGACGGTCGGGCGAACGCCCATGTGGCGCGTACGTCCCGCTTTGCCGATGCGCACGTTCTCATGGTCGGAGTTCCCGACGACGCCGATCGTCGCCTTCGCGCCTATCGGTATCTTGCGCATTTCCGCGGACGGAAGGCGAACTGTCGCGTATATGCCTTCCTTCGCCATAAGCTGCGCGGAAAGACCCGCCGAGCGAACAAGCTGACCGCCGCGTCCCGGCTTGAGCTCCAGATTGTGGATAAGCGTTCCGACAGGAATGCTTGAAAGCAAAAGAGCATTGCCGGGCTTGATGTCCGCCGTCTCTCCCGAAACAACCGTGTCGCCGACCGAAAGCCCCTGCGGCGCGAGAATGTATCTCTTCTCGCCGTCCGCGTAAAACAGAAGCGCGATGAACGCGGAACGGTTCGGATCGTATTCTATTGCGCTGACCTTCGCGGGGATGCCGTCCTTGTCGCGCTTGAAATCGATTATGCGATACTTTACTTTGTTTCCGCCGCCCTTGTGGCGAACGGTTATCTTGCCCTGATTGTTGCGCCCCGAATTCTTCTTCAGATATTCGGTAAGCCCACGTTCAGGCTCCTTCTTTGTAACCTCTTCGTAAGTCAGAACCGACATGAAGCGGCGCGCTGAGGAAGTCGGCTTATAGAGTCTGATTGCCATTTAGTCTCCTCCTCCTTACTGCGCCATTCCGTCGAAGAACTCAATCGTCTTCGATTCCGGCTTGAGCGTTATGTACGCCTTCTTGACTTCAGGCGTTCTGCCTGAATACTTGCCCTGACGCTTAATCTTGCCGAGCGTGCGGGTGGTGTTCACCTTCGCTATCTGTATGGGGAAGATTGCTTCCAAGGCTTGCTTTATCTCTATCTTGTTCGCGGTCTTTTCGACTTCAAACGTATAACGCTTATCAGGCAGCCCGTCGTATGCCTTTTCGGACAGAACGGGGCGCAGAATCACGTCGTGCGGGTCCTTGCCGGATTGAATTTTCATGAGGCGAAAACCTCCTCAGCGCGCTTGACCGCGTCCTGCGTGATGATGAACTGATCATGCGCCAGAATATCATAAACGTTAAGCGACCCGATGTGGGAAAGCGTCACGTTCTCAATGTTGCGGGATGCGCGAAGCAGGAGCGAATCGGGTGTGTCCGTAACCAGAAGAGCCTTGCGCGGGCTTCCCAAGTTCTTTAGGATTTCCGCGACGCGGCGCGTCTTAGGTTCCGTTATCGAAAGATTGTCGAGAACGATTATTTCCTTTGCCTCGTATTTGCTGGTGAGCGCGCTGCGAAGAGCCAAACGGCGAATCTTCCGGGGCACCGCCACAACAAAATCGCGCGGCTTCGGGGCGAACACGACACCGCCGTGGCGGAACTGCGGCGCGCGGTTGCCGTGATGGCGAGCGTTGCCCGTTCCCTTCTGGCGATATATCTTTCTGCCGCCGCCGCGCACTTCCGTGCGTGTGAGAGCGGACTTTGTGCCTTGACGCTTGTTCGCGCGGATTGAGCGGACGACCAAATGCATGGCGGGGACGTTTATCTCCGCCGCAAACAGCTCATCCGGCAGCTCAAACTCGCCGACCGTCGCGCCTTGCGTATTAAGAAGAGGTACTATCGGCATTCAAAAAAACCTCCATTTTAGAAACTGTCCCAAACATTCCCTGAACTTTTCCAGCCTGAACGCTGATTATCCTTTAACCGTGTTGCGAATCATGAGCGTTCCGCCGTTCGGACCCGGAACAGCTCCGCGAACCAAAAGAAGGTTGCGCTCCGCATCCACGCGTATCACCGTAAGATTCTGAATGGTGACCTTCTCGACGCCCAAGTGACCCGGCATGTGCTTATTTTTAAACACGCGCGAAGGGTCGGAGTTTGCGCTCATCGAGCCGACGCCGCGGTGGTACTTGCTGCCGTGCGCCATAGGCCCCGTATGCTGATTCCATCTGTAGATGGCGCCCGCAAAGCCCTTGCCCTTGGTGAGACCCGTAATATCAATCTTGTCGCCCGCCGCGAACACGTCCGCCTTGATAACGTCGCCTACGTTCAACGCGTCGGAATCAACCAGACGAAGCTCGCGAAGCCTCCGCATAGCGCCTACGTTCGCCTTCTTGAAGTGTCCGAGAAGCGGCTTTCTTACGAGCTTCTTGACGCGGCGTTCGGGGAACGCGTCAAACCCGACCTGAAGAGCGGCGTAGCCGTCCGTCTTGACGGTCTTCTTCTGAACGACGGTGCACGGACCCGCTTCGATAACCGTTACGGGAATCAAGTGACCGTTTTCCGCGAAGACCTGCGTCATGCAGATTTTCTTGCCTACGATGGCTTTCGTCGGAAGTATCTTGTGCGGGTTTGTCGCAATCGCGCTTTTCATATATGCTTCCTCCCGCTTACAGCTTAATCTCAATTTCAACGCCCGCCGGCAGATCGAGCTTGGTGAGAGCGTCTACCGTTCTTGGCGATGGCATGAGTATATCAATCAAACGCTTGTGTGTCCTCATCTCGAACTGCTCGCGCGAATCCTTGTACTTGTGCGGCGAGCGCAGAATCGTGACGATTTCCTTCTCGGTGGGCAGCGGGATGGGCCCTGAAACCCTGGCTCCCGTGCGCTTGGCGGCTTCGACGATACGCGCCGCCGACTGGTCGATGAGGTTATGCTCGTATGCCTTGAGCTTAATCCTTATCTTCTGGTTTGCCAAATTCTTTCCTCCTTTTATTCGGCGGAACGCCGCGCGGCAAGACGATTGCAATCTTCTCCACGCTTCCGTGCGTGTCGCGGCCGATCCGCTTTCGCCCGATTTTTCAGGCTCGGTCTGCGGCAATTATCCTTCATTTATGCAACCCGAAGGTAACCTGCCGTGTCATCCCTTGTTTGCATGAAGACATATCTGTCCCTCACGCGAACTTTAGTATTATAACCTATCGGAAAACAAAACGCAAGCGCTTTTTTCAGCTTTTTGCGCTCCGCGCTCAACTTATTTCGCCGCAATAGTTATTAGACTTGAATAATTATTCCGTTGCATAAGTTATCCACGCATGGTATAATCGACCATGGAAAACGATTTTATCTTTGTGGAGGACTGTCAATGCCGTCAGCTCACGAGGTTTTGGGCGTTCCGCAAAACGCGGACGAGACGCAGATTGCGGCCGCGTATCGAAGCCTTGTGAAGAAATGGCATCCCGACGTCGTCGATTCTTCGCTTAAATCGGAAGCGCAGGACAAAATCGTGGCGATAAACCTCGCTTATAAAGCCGCGATGAGTTCTCTCGCCAACAATACCCAACTCCCCGACCCCATTAAGATTGCAAAACAGCTCATAAATAAGAAACAATACGACGCCGCGCTTCGCGTGCTGAGCCACGCGACGGACCGCACCTCCGAATGGTTCTATCTGCAAGGCTTCCTTCTGATGAAGCGGCATAAACCGGGCGCGGCGCACGACAGCTTCCGCGCCGCAGTGCGCCTTGACCCCGACAATGAATTATACAGAAAGGCCGCGCTGGAAGCCGCCGTCGAGGCTAAGCGGAGCGAAACCGTGCGCGGCAAAATGTCCGCTTGGGCGAGACTTGTTATGCACCCGCTGCTCAGCCGAAAGGCGTAGTTTTATGCCCCTTTACGGTTTTGCAATATATTTCGCAGCCCGCGTGAGCATCGCCGCCGATGTCGCCGCAGTCGAGATTGCATCCCGCGTTCGCGTTTTCACCGACACTTCCGCATCTCAAGTCGCATCCGGCAGACGCGCTTCCTTCTACATCGCCGCAATGAATATCAGCTCCCGCTTTGACTATGCCGCTTATTGTGCCGCAGTTTATATCCGCGCCTGCTCTGACCATGCCTTCTATATCTCCGCAGTTCAGGTTGCAGCGGCACTCCACATTCTTCACTTCGCCTTCTATTGTAAATGTGTAGCCTGACAGATCCCTCGTCTCGTCAAGCAAGCGATGACCCGAAAACACAACGATACGCAGTTTGTCGTCGTTCTCCCACGGAAGACCGTCTATCACCGTTCTTTTAATATTGCTTTCGGCAGCTTGTGAAACGCCGCTCTGCGAAACGCCGAACAGGTCGTCTATCGTAATGCCGTACATCTCCGCCAATTGAAGAAGAATGCTGATGTCGGGTATAGACTGTCCGCTCTCCCATTTGCTGACTGCTTGGAACGTTACGCCGAGTTTGTCCGCGACCGCGTTCTGCGTAAGACCGCTCTTCTTGCGCAATGCCAAAATGTTGTCCTTCAGAATAGATGTGTAATCGCTCATTGTGTGTCCTCGCTTTCAATTGATGTACACATCGTAGCACGAATTTGCGAGAATTTGTATAACGCGCTGATTGATTCAAGGAACGCTTGCGGCTCAACCATTGGTTGAGCCGCTCAGACTTGACGATTGCTTAACTGATTTGTATGTAATAATCCAAAATAACGTTGCCCGCGTCGTCAGGACCCGTAAACCTCGGGCAGTTGTAGCGCTCAATCTCCCATCCGTCCTGTTTCTTGCGCCATCCGCGCTTATTCATTTCGGCAAGGCAAGCGTCTTCTTGGCAATAGATTTCGCCGTTCTCCGCGTTTCCGTATATCCAGAACACGGCGGCTTCAAACTCTTCCGTGTCGATGGATTCAAAGCCTTCGGGGACATTAGCATTCTTATCGAAGAACATGCCTATCCAATACTCGAACTCGCCTTCGTTCATCCGCATTATCGCGACATAGTCGAACTCAACCTTCCCGCCTGCTTGCTCCAGCGCGGCGAACCAACCGCGCTGCATGAATTCGCCCCACTTTGCGCCGAAGCTGCCGCCGACTTTGTCCTCGTCGGTGTAACGTTTTCCGATAAGCCGCCCTGCGGGAACCGTTTCAGTGAATACCTTTTTGATTTCCATATTCACACTCCTTCTACCTTTCCGGAATTATTTCAAGCCAGTAACCGTCGGGGTCTTCGATGAAGTAGATGCCCATCGCCGTGTTCTCGTAGCAGATTACGCCCATCTTTGAGTGCAGCTTCTTGGCGGAATCCATATCGGGCGTGGTGAACGCGAGGTGGATTTCGTTCTCGCCGAGGTCATACTTTTGCGGATGGTCGGCAAGCCATGTAAGCTCCAGCACATGATCGCTTCCCGCACCGTCGCCGAGGAACACCAGCTCGAACGAACCGTCGGCGGCCTTCTTGCTGCTGACGGGAGTTAGCCCCAGCGCGTCCTTGTAGAACGCGAGCGACTTCTCAAGACTCGTCACGTTGAAATTGTTGTGCGCAAACTTGAACATTTGTTTGTCCTCCTTCTTAATTATGCCTTTGTGAAGAACGCGTACTGCGCGTCGCAAAGCCCCTTATAGTGACCGTTCGGAAGGCGGATCAGTTCCTCGTGCGTGCCGCGTTCCTGAATATTTCCGCCTTGCACCACCAGAATCTGCGACGCTTTGCGTATCGTCGAAAGCCTGTGCGCAATGATGAAGCACGTTCGCCCGACAAGCAGCCGCTCTATCGCTTTTTGGATGAGCTGTTCCGTGTGCGTGTCGATGGAGGACGTAGCTTCGTCGAGTATGAGGATTCGCGGGTCGTTGAGCAGAGCGCGCGCGAAGCTGATGAGCTGTTTCTGTCCCGCGGAAAGAGAACTGCCGCGCTCGTTGACTTCCGTGTTGTAACCCTTCTCCATGTTCATGATGAAGTCGTGCGCGAAGACGGCCTTCGCGGCTTCCGTCACCTCCGCGTCGGTCGCGTCCAGCCTGCCGTAGCGGATGTTGTCGATAATCGTGCCGGAAAAGATAAACGAATCCTGCATCATGACGGACATCTGCTTGCGCAGCGAATGCAGCTTAACCTTTGATATATCCACGCCGTCGATAAGCACGCGCCCGCCGCCCGCGTTGTAGAAGCGGCTGATAAGGTTCACAACCGTACTCTTGCCCGCGCCTGTGGGACCGACAAGGGCGATTGTCTCTCCCGCCTTCGCCTTGAAGTTTACATCCTTCAACACGGGTACACCCTTGTCATACGCGAACGAAACGTGGTCGAACTCCACGTCGCCGACGATTTCGGGCATTTCGCCCGCGCCCTCCGCGTCCTTCACCTGAATCGGCGTATCGAATATTTCATAGATGCGCTCTACCGAAGCCATAGCGGATAGAAGCGAATTGTAGAAGTTTGACAGGTTGTTTATAGGGTCCCAGAAGCGCCCCAGATACCATAAAATCAGCAGCAGCGCGGACAGCGGCAGACTCACGACGTTGCGCATAAGATATAGCCCGACGAGGTATACGGCGACCGTTCCGACCGTAGATGTGATGTCGATTGCGGGCCAGAACAGACCGTTGTAGCGCACCGCCTTCATCCAGCTTGAGCGGATATCGTCCGCCACATCGGCAAACACTTCCTGATTGTAAGGCTCGCGCGCGAAGCTCTGCGTCACGCGCATTCCCGCGAGCGACTCATGCAGATAGCCGTTCATGTTGGAAATCTTACTGCGCACAATCTGCCACGCCAAACGCATCTTGCGCTTTATCGTGGCGATGAGTACCGCGAGGATGGACAGCGACGCCAGCGAAACGAGCGTCAACTGCCAGTTCACCGAGAGCATTATCACCAACAGAAGAACCAGCGTCAGGCAGTCGATAAGCAGGTTGATTATGCCGTTCGCGAACAGGTCGTTAAGCGAGTTTACGTCATTGATAACGCGCACCATAATCTTGCCCGCGGAACGAGAGTCGAAGAAGTCAAACGAGAGATGTTGAATGTACTCAAACAATTCCTGCCGAAGCGTGGCGATAGCGCGGCGCCCCGCAGTGTCGGTAATGCGTACGCGCCAACGAAGCAGAAGACCTCCGAACACGGCCGCGCCGATCATAAGCAGCACATATTTCACAATTTCCGCAACGTTTATCGCCGCGCCGTTATCCATGGCGGCGACGACTTGGCTCATGAAGTAAGGCCCCGCGATTCCGCAGACGGCGTACGTCACCATGAGGAGCAGCGCGAAGAGCATCTGGTTCTTATAAGGAAGAAGATACCGAAGAAGGCGGAAGAACTGCCGCTTGTTAAACGGCGCCTCTAACGCTTCGTCGTCTATTTGTCTTAAACGCGGCATCTATTCCGCCTCCTTTACTGGGGCCCCCGCCAAATCCGCAGATTTGGCGGGGTGGTTTACGCTCGCGAAATCGCGCACTTGGTCCAGGAACATCCGCTTGTACAGACCATCCTTCTCAAGAAGCTGCCTGTGCGTTCCGCGTTCCGCAATTCCGCCTTTATCCAGCACGATTATCTGGTCGGCGTGTATCACGGAAGAAATGCGGTGCGCGATGATAATCGTCGTCGCCTTGCCCGCGCGTTTGCGCAGACCTTCCTGAATGAGAGCCTCGGTTTCCATATCGACCGCGCTTGTCGCGTCGTCCAGAATCAGCACGGAAGGTTTGGCGGCAAGCGCGCGCGCAATCGAGACGCGCTGCTTCTGCCCGCCCGAAAGCCCCAAACCGCGCTCGCCGACGATTGTCTCCCACTTTTGCGGAAGGTGGTCTATGAATTCGCCCGCCTGCGCAACCTCGCACGCTTCCTCAACTTCGGTTTTGTCCTGCCCCGGGTGCGCGAACGCGACGTTTTCTTCTATTGAATCGGAGAACAGGAACGTATCCTGCATGACAAACCCCACGCGCGAGCGAAGCGCGGGCAAGCTGAACTGCCGAACGTCCGCGCCGTCAATCAGAACGCGCCCGCTTCGCACATCGTAGAATCGCGCCATCAGCCCCGCGATCGTCGTCTTGCCCGTGCCCGTCGCGCCCATTACGGCGACCGTCTCGCCGGGTCTCGCTTCAAAGCTTACGTTCTTCAAAACAACACTGTCACCGTACGAGAACGTTACGTCGTCAAATTCTACGGAGCTTCCGCCGTCTCCCCTGCGCGGCGAAACAGCGTTCTCAGGAGACTTCACGGTCGAACCCAAGTCGAGATAGTAGAACAGCTTTTCGGCGGAAGATAAACCCTGCGCGATAACGTTCACGAAGTGAGCCAGCATACGCATGGGGTTGACCATCATCCATATGTACCCCAGCGCGGCGACGAGCGAACCCAAGTCGAGCGTGCCTTGGCTTACCATAATGCCGCCGACAAGCAGAACCACAGGCGCGCCGAGCGAGCCCAATATGTCCATCACGGGGTTGAAGTCACTCCACGTGAACGTGGCTTTCAGGTTCAGCTCCAACGCCTTCTCATTGTCTTCGCGGAAACGCTCGGATTCGTAATCCTCGCGCGCGAACGCCTTGACAATGCGGATTCCCGCGATGTTCTCCTGCGCTCGCGTGTTGAGAACGGCGTTCTGCTCGCGCACCGCCGCGTGCATCGGGCGGATTCTCTTGTTGAACACAGCGGCTATTATCGAAAGGGGAACGCAGACCGAAAGCGTGGCGAGCGTCAGCTTCCAGCTTATCATGCCCATCGACACGCAAGCGAACGTGAACGCGAAGAATTGCTCGCCCATCGTCATGCAGAACGTAAGCACGAAGTTGCGCACGCCTTCCATGTCGCCTGTCATGCGCGACATTATCTCGCCTATCTTGTGCTTGTCGTAGAACGTGTGGCTCTGCGCCTGAAACTTGCTGTAAAGCTCCGTGCGCAGGTCGCAGATAACGTTCTGGCTTATGCGCTCGAAGATGATTCCGCGCGTGTAAAGCATGGTTGCGCGTACGGCGGTAATGCCGACGAGCAGCCCGCCGAGCTTCCACATCAGCGCAAAGTCAGCGGTTGGAATGACGTCGTTCACGACCGAACGCGTGATTAGCGGTAGAACCATGCGCAGCGCTTGCGTGGAAAGAACGATAAGTAAGCCTGCGACAAGTCGATTCCTATAGACCGCAACACGCTCCATAACACGCGATAAGTTGCCGCGCGGGCGTGTGCGAACGCGGTGCATGAACCCGCCTGAACTATGCTCTGTTTCCATACTACCTCATCTGAATCTTACGACAATCCCGAAAATCTGTGCTCCTTTGTGCCTATGACAGCCCCGAAAGTTTATACTCCTTGCGCTTATGACAGTGCTGATAGTTTGTATTCCACGGAATCAACCAGCGCCTGCCAGCAGGCTTCGATTATGTTCCTTGATACTCCCACGGTTCCCCAAGTCTTAACGCCGTCCGTAGACTCGATTGTGACGCGCACCATCGAGTCTGTAGCGAAGCTGTCTATCACGCGCACCTTGAAATCTACGAGCCTTACGCAGGACAAGTCGGGATAGAACACGGTGAGCGCACGGCGAAGCGCGCGGTCGAGCGCGCCGACAGGCCCCGTTCCTTCCGCCGCCGTAATCTCCTCCGTGCCGTTCACGCGAATCTTTATGTACGCCTGCGAGCTGTCGCCCGCCCAAGGCTTGCTCGCCTGAACGTGGAAGTCGAGCGCTTCAAAGTGGGGGCGGACGCGTCCGAGCAGGCGCATCGCCATAAGCTTGAACGAGCCTTCCGCGCCTTCGTATGAGAAGCCTTCCATCTCCTTTAGCTTGAGACGGTCGGCAATCTCCGCGAGAATCGGGTCGGCGCGCGAAACGTCGGGCGCTATCGCGTACAGCTTATCGAGCAGAGCGGAACGCCCCGACTGGTCGCTTATCAGAAGCCGCCGCTCGTTGCCGACCAGCTCAGGCGCGATATGCTCAAAACTGCGGCTCGCCTTGCGAACGCCGTCAACATGCATACCGCCCTTATGCGCGAACGCTTCCGCACCGACGTACGGCATGTTGCGCGGAAGTTCCAGATTGGCGGCGTCCGCTATAAGCCGCGCCGTCGTCGTAAGGTTGTTAAGCGTATCCGCGCACGAAGTCTCAACGCCCATCTTGTACATAAGCGTCGGCAGAACCGAACACAAGTCCGCGTTGCCGCAGCGTTCCCCCAGCCCCGCGAACGTTCCGTGCACGATATCCGCGCCCGCGCGAACGGCGAGCAGCGTGGACGCGACGGCCGTTCCGCCGTCGTTGTGGCAGTGTATCGCGACAGGCACGTCCACCGTCCGCGCGACGATGCGCACCGCCTCCGCGACGCGCCACGGCAGCTCGCCGCCGTTGGTGTCGCACAGCGCGACAGACGCCGCGCCCGCGCGCGCGGCGGTCCTTACCACCTCAAGCGCGTAATCCTCATCTATATCATAACCGTCGAAGAAGTGTTCCGCGTCGAAGTGAACCGTCCTGCCGAGCGACACAAGGAAGCGGATGGAATCCTCTATCATAAGAAGGTTCTCGCCGAGGTCGGCTCTTAGAATCTCATCCACATGGAAAGTGGAAGCCTTGCCGAACAGCACCAGCGTGTCGGTCTTCGCGTGAAGCAGGGCGGAGAGGTTGGCGTCAATTTCGGCGGAAACGCCCGCCCTGCGCGTCGCGCCGAAAGCCGCAAGCTTCGCGCCGCGCATTTGCGGAGGGTCTGCAAAAAAGGCGGCGTCCTTAGGATTGCCGCCGGGGTTCCCCGCTTCTATAATGTCTACGCGCAGACTGTCAAGCGCTTCCGCGATTCTCACCTTATCTTTGACGGTGAACGACACGCCGGGGCTTTGCGCGCCGTCGCGCAGCGTCGTGTCAAGGATTAGGACGCGGCGGGGTGATTGTGCAGACAATTGACAATAACCTTCTTCAATCAATATCGATTACACCAAGCTAAAGATAAAGAAGCAGTTTTTTCAAAAGGGCGGGCGAGCCGGGGGCTCGCCCCTACAGCATATTGTGTTCTTGCATACCGATAGCTTGCGTTATGTAGGGGCGACCGCCTTCGGGGTCCCCGACAAATCCCCGGGGTCCCCGACAAAACCGCAGTTTTGGCGGGGTGGTTCAACAGATTTGTCGGGGTGGGATTCGGTCGCCCGCCCTTCGCCAAATCATAACGTTTGTTCTTACCGTGCCCTGCAATGTCGTCAATAATTCGCCGCCTGAATCTCGAAATACGCCTGAGGATGCGCGCAAGTCGGACAGATAGGCGGCGCGGATACCCCGTGGTGAATGTGTCCGCAATTCATACAGATCCACGTCTGCTCGTCGTCGCGGCGGAACACAAGCCCGTTCTTCACGCGGTCGAGCAGCAGCAGATAACGTTCCTCGTGTTCCTTCTCGATTGCCGCGACCTTGTCGAACTGCGCCGCGATTGCGTCAAAGCCTTCCGCGCGCGCTTCCTCCGCGAAGGTTTTGTACATATCGGTCCATTCGTAATGCTCGCCCGCGGCCGCGTCCGCAAGGTTCACGTCGGTCTTGGGAACCGCGCCGTCATGCAGAAGCTTGAACCAAAGCTTTGCGTGTTCCTTCTCGTTGTGCGAGGTCAGCTCAAACAGGTCGCCTATCTGGTTGAGACCGTCCTTTCTTGCCTGCGAGGCGTAGTAGCCGTACTTGTTGTACGCCTGCGACTCGCCCGAGAACGCCGACATAAGGTTCGCCCACGTTCTTGAATCCTTGAATTCCGCCATCGGTATATCCTCCCATTATTCCTCATTCGATCCGACGAGGTTCATTATACCACAAATTCCCGCTTTGTTAATACCACGTCACGCCAAACCGTAAACCAAGTTTACATTATAAAGTTTCTCGCAGTCCTTCGCGGTCAGCAGAACGCGGTACAGCGCGGGCCTGCCCCAGCCCTTCTGCAAACGCGCGTCGGGAATCGGAATCTCTTCCGCGGATACACAGAACGCCGCGCTCGGATAACGTAGAACCAGCCCGCCGATCGTAATCTTGCCCTGCTCCAACGTCGGCCGGGCGGCGCACATTATCGGCAGAACCAGCGGCTCCGCGCAATCCTCCAGCTCAACTTCATCGTGTACGCGAATCCGTTCCTCATCGCGGAGAATCTGTACGGTGCGCTTGTACGAAGCGACTGCGGCTTCTTTCGGATACGCCTTCGATATATCCAAGCTGAACGCGCAGCCCGTCTCATCGTCCTTGAAGCTTACACATTCAGCTTTGTAAGCGGCGCCGTCCTTCTGGTCGAAGCCGTTTATTATCGCGGTGTTATGGTATCCGCTCTGCATCGTCCAAATTGTGTAGCGCTTTTCGTTGAACGTGTTCAGCGTATAGGTTTCCACTCCGACGTCTATTACGGAAGGCTCGCCGTCCGCGTATATGATGTAATTTCCGACGTCGTTGTGGCTGTGGCTTTCACCGTTGTTACCGCCCCTGGCGGCGGTCGTGAGGCGCGGGGAACGCATTATCGCGGCCTGCACGCCTTCGTAATAGTGGCTTGCGTCATGGACGTACGATACGTCTTCAAGGTTCTCGTTCTTTGTAAAGACGTCTTGCAAAATTCTGTAGACGTGATAGACTTTCTCAGGCTCGTCCGAGGATTCGCACACGCCGCTCTTTATGAGCGAGTTTGTGAACCGCATGAGCTTCTCGTTCTTCGTATGAATCGCGGCGCGCTTGAGCAGCTTCGCGGCGGGACGCAGTCGGGCGTTCGCGTCCGCGAAATTCATGAAGTGTTCGCCCGCGATGTTCGTTTGGCGTATATAGTCCGCAATATTCTTTATCTTCACATCATCATATACGTTGAATTTCCCGCCTGTCGCCGCGCCGAGCATTTCCAGAGCGTCGAACAGCGTTCCTCCCGCGTGGTCGAAGTATGTCGGTCCTTCCTCGCAGCCGCCGTCCTCAGCATATCCCGCAAGGAATATATCCATGGAGCGGCATGTCTTGCGGACTATCTCGCAACGCTTCTCTTCATCCTCTTCCATAAGAAGAGCCGCAGCAGCGACGTTTCCGTTCACCCAAGGGTTCCAGTTGTTCACCACTTCGCCCGGCGCGTATCCCATCCACCAGAAGTCCTCGCGCATAAGATAAGGCGCAAACACGCGCCTGCGCAGCTCATCGCGGACGCGCGCGACGATAAGCCGCGTCTCTTCGTCCAGCAAATCGCGGATAAGGTAGCACGCCCATGACAGAACCGACGCCGTTTCAGCCGCGAACAAATCTATGAACTCGACGGAGCGGACGTCGACCAGCGGTTCGTATGGGCTGCCGTTTCTTATCCATCTGCTGTTATGCGCGGGAATAACCCACGTGCTTTCTTCACAGATTGCCCAAATCAGGTCTATCACTTTATCGACGATACCCGCCGACGCGCCGACGGCGCATATCTCAAGCGCGTACGAAAGCAGCATACCGCGCCTCGCAAAGTACGGCGTCTCATAGTGCGAGCGGTTCGCGTTGCGCGAAATTTCCATATAGAGCGAAGCCGTAAGCTGCGGCACGCCGTCCTGCGCCGTCTCGGAAGCGCGGCGCATTATGCCCGCGCGCTGTTCGGCGTCTATTTGGCGCCACTCAGGGTCGCCGTATTTCGGTATCGGACGGAACGAGCGAAGCGGAATAAGCGCGTCTCGCCCAAGGGAATCAAACGTTTCAAGCAGCATTTTGCGCCTCCGATGAGAATATTCTGTTTGAGATTATTATCTAACGATGGGGAAAAGTCAAGCGGCGAAGCGCCGCAAAAAAAAGACTGGTAATAGAATGGATAAGCGGATATAATACGTTATATTGATAAGCGGTAATTTACGGTAAAATCGGCACAGAACAGGTTAACTATTTGTTTGAGCATACAGGAGGATTCAAACGCTATGGATAAATCAAACCTTCCCGCGGAAGTTCGCGAGAGCATTCAGGAAATCGGTTCAATTTCATACGCAAACGAAGTGATAGCGATAATCGCGGGCGTGGCCGCGTCTGAGATAGACGGCGTCGCGTCCATGGGAACGGCGTCGTCCATCGCGGACATACTCAGCCGCAACCGCCGCCCCGTGACAAAGGGAGTGCGCGTCGAGGTCGGCAGCGAAGAAGCGTCGGTGGATATCGTTCTGTCGGTGGAATACGGCAAGCCTATCCAGCGCGTGTGCCGCGACGTGCAGGACAGCGTGCGCAAAGCCATAGAGACAATGACGGGTCTTCACGTGGTGAAGGTTGACGTGCATGTGCTCGGCGTATCCTTTGAGAAGGAAACGCAGGCGATTGCGCAGGGCGCGTCCGTGTCGGAGCTCGGCGCGGGTTCGCAGGTCACGGAGACGGTCCGCCGCGGTCAGCCGATCAAGGCGCGCAGGGACGAGCCGAAGGATAAGCAGAAGAAATACGAAGCTCCGGAATTCGTCGACGAGCCTGAAGAAGTCATAAGCAAAGACGTTGATGAGGATGTTGCGCAGAACGCGTCTGCGGAAGTATCAGTCGCTCCTGATAAAGAGGAAGCGGTTAGCGAAGAGCCGGAAACCGCAAACGCCCTGCCCAAGCCCGTCGAGCTTGACGGGCAGGAGGACGCTGTGTTCGCGTCGGTTTCCGTCGCAGACATACCGCAGGAAGAGTCGGAATACAATACCAGCGAAGACGCTGAAGACTTCACAATAGACGATACCGCGCTAATCTAACTTCTCGCTCGGCGTTTTCCAATGGAAATGGGAGGTAATATCTTGAGAATAAAATGGTACGATAGGCTGCTTATCGCGGTGTCGTCCGTGATTTTGCTCGCCTTAGGCGCGTTCGTCATTCTGACGGCGTATCAGGTTCCGCCGATCGGCGATGTTGGCGCGCGGCTTATAATGACGCTGCGCGTTCCGGGGCTTACATACGGCGTGACAAGCTGGACGTGGATAACCATCGCGATAATGACGGTGATCGGTGTCGTTCTTATCGTGTGGGCGATCCGCCAGATAATCAGCATAATCCCGAAGAAGACGCGCCAGCACTTCTACAACGCGAAGGAAATGGAGAACGGCAGGCTTTCCATCTCGCTGACCGCGCTTGAGCATTTGGTAACCCGCTGTCTATCCAACCATACGGAGTTCGCGAACTCGCACATACGCATAACGGGCGACGAGGATACGGCGCGCGTCTCCATCCGCTCAACCATAACGGGCGGCGCATCCATGCCCAAGTCCACCGCCGCGCTTCAGAAGGAGATTGTGGACCACCTGTCCGACTACGCGGGAATCACGGTTAAGTCCGTCGACGTTATAGTTGAGGACACTCGCCTGCCGGGTCAGCTTCCGCCGTTCGAGCAGAAGCAGCTTCCGCAGGCGGACGATAAATACAGCGTCACGCCGCCCGTCGCGCCTTCACCTTATTCAATCCTGACAGGCGGCGCGAAGGCGAAGCCCACGCCCGAACCGCGCGCCGACAGCATATTCGGTTTGGTCGAGGACGAAGCGGAAGCGGAAGAAGCGTCGGAAGACGCTCCGATTGAATACAAGGACGACCCGACGCTTGAGGATTCAATCGAGTCTGTGGCGCAGGCGCGGCTTGAAGATATCGAAGAGGAAACCGACGCGGATGAATCCGCGGACGAAACGGACGCGGGCGACGAGAACGATTCAACCGAAACAGACGAGACTGCGGAATAGGAGGAACGGACGCAATGGATTTCGACAAGTTTGACAAGATTGACAAGAAGGAAGCGTTCAAGCCCGGCACGAACCTTTACGCCTTGGTGTGCGCCGTCGTCGGATTCGCCATCGCGCTTCTCGCCCTCATAATCGGTTTCTGGAAAACGCTTCTGCTGGTCGCGTTTTTCGTGGTCGGTTGGTTCATCGGCAAGACCGGCATTGTGCAGAAATTGACCGCGTATTTCGCAGAACGGTATCGCGAGCCGCGGTAGATAACGTACGCGCTTTCGATAAACGGTTATTTTGTATACCCGCGGGCGAACCTCGGCTCGCCCGCGTCTCCGTAAATCCGCGCAACATCAGTTTTTAGGAGAAAGAATATTGGGCAGACGTAAAGCCAGACGGGCTGCGGTTCAGCTCGTTTACGAGAGAATGATGGGCGGGGAAGGCGGCAAGCAGACCGAAACGGGTTTGCTTGAGCTTGACACAGCCGACCCCGATTTAGAATATACGCGCAGCGTCGTCTTCGGCGTCTTCGAGAACATGACTGAACTCGACGACGCCGTTTCAGTCAATTTGGTCGGCTGGACGTTGGACAGGCTTGCGAAGGTAGACCTTGCCATATTGCGCGTCGCGTGTTGGGAGATTATGTGTCAGCCGAATATTCCGATCGGCGTTTCCGTCGAGGAAGCGGCGGAGCTTGCGCACAGGTTCTCCACGCCTGAATCCGTTCCGTTTATTACGGGCGTGTTGTCGAGCGTCGCGAGGGATTATGAAAGCAAGGACGACGGAAAGAAATACGATGAGGATGGTGATGAGGATGAAGATGAGTGAAGCAAAGCTTATAAGCGGAGCGGATTTGTCGCAGAAGCTGCTTTCCGAGCTTGAAGTTCGCGTGAAGGATTTGGCGGCGCGCGGTATAGTGCCGAAGCTGACCGTGATTCTTGCGGGAGAAGACCCCGCGAGCAAATCATACGTTCGCTCCAAGGCGAAGATGTGCAAACAGCTTGGGCTTGCGTCCGAGATAATCCGCCTTGATGCGGCTGTGACGCAAGGCGAGCTTCTTACAATCATCCATCGCCTGAACAGCGACGACTCCGTTCACGGCGTTCTGGTTCAGCTTCCGCTTCCCAAGGGTATATCGGAAGACATTATCCTAAACTCGATAGACCCCGCGAAGGACGTCGACGGCTTCCATCCCGCGAACGTCGGTCAGCTTTCAATCGGCGCGCCGACCTTTGTGCCATGCACTCCAAAGGGCGTGATGTATATGCTGGACGCGATAAACTGCGACCTCGCGGGCAAACACGCCGTGGTCGTCGGGCGCAGCAACATTGTGGGCAAGCCCGTGGCGCAGCTTCTTTTGGCGAAGCACGCGACAGTCACTATCTGCCACAGCAGAACGCGCGACCTGCCAAGCGTGTGCAAAACTGCGGACGTGCTCGTAGCGGCGGTCGGCAGACCGAAAATGATTACTGCGGAATATGTGAAGCCCGGCGCGGTGGTTATAGACGTTGGCATAAACCGCGTTGACGGAGCGATAGTCGGCGATGTGGACTTCGATTCCGTGAAGAATGCCGCGGAATGGCTGACGCCCGTTCCCGGCGGCGTCGGCAAGATGACCGTCGCAATGCTGATGAGCAACACGATCGAATCCGCCGAACGAAAGAACAAGGCATAATGGAAGAGCGAATCCTTTCCGTATCGGAGCTTAACGCGTATGTGCAGCGATCGCTTGCGAGCGACCCGATGCTTCAGAACACGCGCATGCGCGGCGAGATAAGCAACTTCAAGGCGCACAGCAGCGGACACCTTTACTTCTCCTTGAAGGATGAATCCGCCAGAATTCAGTGCGTCATGTTCCGCCAGAACGCGATGATGTGTCCGCTTCGCATGTCGGACGGTCTGCGCGTGGTCGTCAGCGGCCGCGCCGCGCTTTACCCGCGCGACGGAACGTACCAGTTCTACATTGAAACCGCGAGCATGGACGGCGTCGGCGCGCTGTTTCTGCGATATGAGCAGCTTCGCAAGAAGCTTCTCGCGGAGGGTTTGTTCGACGCGAGCCTCAAGAAACCGCTGCCGCTTCTGCCGCGCGGCGTGGGTATCGTAACATCGCCGACAGGCGCGGTTATACGCGATATCCAAACCGTGGCAAAGCGCAGGCATCCCGGCGTTCCGCTCTATCTCGTCCCGACAAAGGTTCAGGGCGAAGGCGCGGAGAACGAGATTGCGGCCGCCATCCGATTCCTCGACAAATTTGACAAGGTGGATGTGATTATCATCGGACGCGGCGGCGGCTCGCTTGAAGACCTGTGGCCGTTCAACGAGGAAGTGGTCGCGCGAGCGATTCACGCAAGCGCCACGCCAATCATCTCCGCCGTCGGTCATGAGACGGACACCGCGCTGTCAGACTTCGCGGCGGACGTTCGCGCGCCTACTCCGTCCGCCGCGGCGGAGCTTGCGGTTCCGATTCTGTACGACCTCGCTTTGGAGATAACATCGCGCGAAATAAGGCTTGACATGGCATCGTCCGCGATTCTGAAAGGGCGGCTGGAGACGCTCAAGTTCGTGTCGCACAGGCTGATGCGGCTGTCTCCATACAACACGATAAAGACTAACCGCGCGAATCTCGCCTCCTTTTCAGAAAGGCTTGAAAGACTTGCGCTCGAACTGGTAAAGAAGAAGAAGCTGGAGCGCGATAACTTGGTGAAGCGCATAGTGCCGCTTAACCCCAATAACGTTGTGAACCGAGGATACGCGATAGTTTCAGCGAACGCGCGAACAATCTCCGCGACAAGTGAATTATTGTTAGGCGATAGCGAAATTTCCGTAAGGCTTCGCGATGGTGTTATAAAAGCCGACGTTACAAATATACTGAAAGGAAACTGACGTGGCAACAAAAACAAAGCAGCCGACCTTCGAAGAAGGACTGGAACAGCTTGAACAGATAGTGACCCTGATGGAAACGGGCGAGCTTTCGCTCGCGGATACGCTTGAGAAATACGAGCAAGGCGTGAAGCTTGCGAAGGGACTTAAGGATATGCTGGACTATTCGGAGAAACAGTTGGTTATCCTAAAGGCGAAACAGCAAGAGGACGCGCGGCCGTCGGAGGAAGAATGACAGATTCAGGCGCAATCATAGAACGTCGGCTGGACGAGCTGACGCGCATTAACTCGCCTTCCGCGCAATTGACGGAAGCCATGCGCTACAGTTTGCTCGGCGGCGGAAAGCGTGTGCGCGGGCGGCTGGTTCTGGCAGCTTGCGAGGCGGTCTGCGGGAATTATAAGGAAGCGCTGGACTTCGCCTGCGCTGTCGAGATGATTCACGCGTTCTCGCTGATTCACGACGACCTGCCCGCGATGGACGACGACGATATGCGGCGCGGAAAACCTTCCTGCCACGTCGAATACGGCGAAGCGACGGCGATTCTCGCGGGCGACGCTCTTCTCGCGCTCTCGTTTGAGGTTATGGCGAACAAGGCGATGGATTGGGATACGGATTTGCGGTATGTACGCGCGCTTCGGCTTATCGCAAACGCGAGCGGCGTCACCGGAATGGCGGGCGGTCAAGCGCTCGATATGGAGAACGAACAGCCGAGCGCGCCCGATCCTGTCGGCGGCGTTCCGTTTATCCCGCAGTTTCGCGATATCGCGCTCGGAAGGTTCGGCATAAGGCTTGACCCCGAAAAGCCGGAGCTTCTCGATCGTCTTAAGACGACCCACGCGATGAAGACGGGCGCGCTGATAAAAGCTTCCGTTATGGCGGGCTTGATTATCGGCGGCGCGGATAACAAGGTTGTGCGTCTTGGAGAAGAGTTCGGCGGAACGCTCGGCATGTGGTTCCAGATACAGGACGACATACTGGACGCGGAAGGCAGTTCCGATAAGCTTGGAAAGAGCACGGGCATGGACGAAAACAAACTGAGCTTCGTCTCGCTGATGGGTTTAGACGGCGCGAAGGAAGCGGAGGCGGAATATGCCGCGCAGTCCGAAGCGCTGCTCGTCAAGCTCGCCAAGGCGGGGCTTAACGTGGAATCGCTGCGCTCAATCGTTGACAGTTTACATAAGAGAGATAACTGACGGATGGTTGTAATCGGGTCTGTTCTTGAAAACAGGGTGCTGTGGGCCGCCTTGCTCGGGTGGCTTGCGGCGCAGGTGGCGAAGGTCGTCGTCATCCTGATAAAAGAAAAAAAGCTGCGCATTCGCAGACTTTTTGGCGCGGGCGGAATGCCAAGCTCGCACACTGCGTTTGTGTCTGCGCTGACGACGGGCGTCGGCATGATGGAAGGATTCCACTCGCCGGAGTTCGCGCTGGCGGCGGTGTTCTGTCTGGTCGTGATGTACGACGCGACGGGCGTTCGGCGCGCCGCGGGCGAACACGCGAAGCAGCTTAACCGCATGAGCGACATAGTGCAGGACATATTGGAAGCGACGCTTGAGCGCGGCGAACCGCTCGACGAAAAGAAACTGAAGGAGCTCATCGGGCATACGCCCGTGGAGGTTATTGCGGGCGCGGCGGTCGGTATAGCCACGGCTGTGGCATTCCTTTATAAATTCAGAATGATGTAGTTTGAGGAAGAATATACGATGCAATGCTAACGCGTTGCTTTATGGAGAATAAAATTGTTCGTTGACAGAGTAGTAATCAAAGTAAAAGCGGGTTCGGGAGGGAACGGCTGCGTCTCGTTCCACCGCGAGAAATTCATAATGAACGGCGGTCCCGACGGCGGCGACGGCGGCAGCGGCGGCGATGTGATAATCGTCGGCGACAATCAGGTGCGAACACTCGTCGACCTGCGCTACAGGCAGTATCACGAAGCTGAAAACGGTACGGACGGCAGCTCGCAGAAACGAACGGGCAAGCGCGGCGCGGACGCTGTCGTCCGCGTTCCGCTCGGCACAATGGTGTTCGCTGACGATAAGCTTATCGCGGACATAAAGTCGAACGGCGAGCGGCGCGTGATTCTGCGCGGCGGACGCGGCGGACACGGCAACGCGAGGTTCGCAACAGCGACGCGCCAAGCCCCCGATTTCGCCAAGCCCGGCGAGAAAGCGGTGCAGCGCGAGCTTGTATTGGAACTGAAGCTTATCGCGGACGTCGGGCTTATCGGCTTCCCGAACGCGGGCAAGTCTACGCTTCTCTCCGTTGTGAGCGCGGCTAAACCGAAGATCGCAAACTATCCGTTCACAACGCTTGAGCCCAATATCGGTATGGTTCGCACGGACAACGGCGACTTCGTTTTGGCGGACTTGCCGGGGCTTATCGAAGGCGCGGCGGACGGCGCGGGGCTGGGACACACATTCCTTCGCCACGCGGAACGTACGCGTCTGCTGATTCACGTGATAGACGGAAGCGGGCAGGAAGACCGCGACCCTGTTTCCGATTATCAGATAATCCAAAACGAGTTGAAGGCTTACGGCGAGAAGTTCGGCGCGGGCATCTTCGCCAAGCCGCAGTTGATTGCAATAAACAAGGCCGACTTGCCCGAAACGGACGAGAACGCCGCAAGAGTAAAGGAAGCAGCGGGCGATGTGCCCGTCTTCGTGATTAGCGCGGCGGCGCAGAAGGGCGTGCGCGAGCTTATCAACCGCGCGGCGGCAATGCTGCGCGAACTGCCCGAACCCGCGGCGGAGCTTGAGTCTTCCATAGAGCTTGAGTCGATTGAGCCGCTGACAGGCTTCGGCGTGAAGAAGGAAGAGGGCGAGTTCTTCGCGTATGGTCCGGGGATGCGCAGGCTTATCGATTCCACGAACTTCTCCGACCGTGATTCCGTGGCGTGGTTCCACAAACAGCTAATCAATATCGGCGTTATCGCAGCGCTCAGGGATATCGGCGCGTCGCAGGGCGACACTGTGTATGTGGAAGACATGCCGTTCGATTTTGTTGATTGACGATGCAATGCTTGCACATTGCCTAATGGAGTATAAAAGAGGTAATAATATGTTGACATCAAAACAACGCGCGGCAATGCGGAAGCTCGCGAACGGCTACGACGCGGTGGTACAGATAGGAAAGGACGGCATAACGGACACACTTGTAAAGGGCGTGTGGGATGTTCTTGAGGCGCGCGAGTTAATCAAGGTGAACGTGCAGGAGACTGCGCCGTTTGAATCCACGCGCGAAGCCTGCGATGCGCTCTGCGAAAAGACGCACGCGGAAGCGGTGCAGGTTATCGGGCGCAAGTTCGTTATCTTCCGCGAATCACGCGAGCCTAAGGTTATGAAGAAGATTAGTGAATAGTTAAATAGAATCAGACGAATAAGGAATGAGGTATTAGGTGCAAGGTACGAGGTATAAGGTATAAGGTAATTTACGCCTCGCACCTAATACCTCGTACCTAACCCCTCATTCCCTACAGCGTCAGCGGGCCTTCCCTCCTGTGGAACCTGCTGAAGAAGAACAGCGCAAGGCACATCGCGGCGGGTATCGCGTAGAGCCATTGGCGCGTCACAAGGAACATCACGAACAGCCCCAGTCCATATAAACCGTAGCGCTTCGCTTTGCCCGCTTCAAGAATACGCTGCTTGAACGCTTCAATGTCAAAGCGTTTGCCGCGCGTCCGCGAACCCAATTCGGAGAGCTGTTCGTCTGTCGCGGGTGCGCAAACGCCCGCGAGACGGATGAGCATATCGCGGCTGATAAGGCGTACGCGCGGCGCCTGTTCGTCCGCATAGCCCGCTACGTCGGGTGGAATCTGACATGTGCAGCACAGAACCGCAATATCCATGCCAAGCAATCTAGCGGTGCGCACGATAGATACAACGTCGTCCTTGCCGACCTTGGACGCGGCGTGCTTGCGCATACACTCGATATACACGCGCTTGCCTTCCAGCGTTCCGTATACGCCGCTTTCCTTTTCCTCACAGCCCTCAAGAGGGACGGCGTTTGATATCCACTGCGCAACGCTGTTCGCCGCGGACTTGCCTGTTTCGTATACGAGCGCGTCCACCGCAAGCTGCCCGCCGATCTTCTGCCGAAGGGAATTCTCGCGCTTCTGCACCGTGCGCTTCTCCGCCTGCATGATTGCAAGGTTGATGAGGAGCGTCAGCCCGATTGCGGCGCAGACGGACTGCACGGGCTTGCCCCAAAGCATATAGAACCATATGAAGCACAGCGCGAGGATGAATACGCGAAGCCCTATTCTGTCGATTATGCCGGATGTTTTTGTGCGCCGCAGAAGTGGCTGCATGAGTGCCTCCTTTTTTTGAATGAAAAATGAATAATTAACAATGAAAAATTGATGGTTGGGAACGGAAAACTGCAACACCAATCCAAAACCATTAATTGTTCATTTTTCATTGTTAATTTTTCATTTAATTCATCCTGTCTTGCAAATCCCGTCCCATTCGGTTATCATTTCCATATATAGGGTAAATTATCACGCGGAGGAATGAACAATAAAGATTGGTTTGCTTGGCGGGACGCTCAATCCGATACACAATTCGCACATCGCGATGTCGAAGGCTGTGCTTGACGCGTTGTCGCTTGACGAAGTGTGGGTTATCCCCGCGGGGAATCCGCCGCACAAGGACAACATAGGCGCGACGGCACGGCAGCGGCTCGACATGGCGCGCCTTGCCGTACGGGATATTCCGCGCTTCAAGGCGATTGATATAGAAGCCATGCGCGGCGGCGTTACATATACGGTGGATACGCTTCACAGTCTCGCGCCGCTCGGGCATGATTATACGTTTATCACGGGTTCGGACACGCTTCACGAGATACGCACATGGAAGAATTCCGCGGAAGTTATGCGCATGACCGCGTTCGCCGTAATTCTTCGCGAAGGCGGCGACGAAGGCGCGATGTACGCGGAGGCCGAGCGGCTGAATGAGGAGTTCGACGCGCACATAACTTTTGTCAGGGAGGATATACAGGGCATATCTTCTACTGAGATACGCGAACGCGTTCGCGCGGGGCTTTCGTGCGAACTGCTTGTTCCGCAATCTGTGCAGGATTACATCGACGCGAATCGGCTGTACAATCCGCCGCCGCAGTTGACGCGCGGGGAATGCGAAGCGAAGCTTCAAGGTATACTATCAGGAAGGCGTTTCGCGCACTCGCTGGCTGTCGAGCGCCGCGCAATCGAGCTTGCGAAAGAGTTTGACGCGGACATAGCGGACGCTTCGACTGCGGGACTTCTGCACGACTGCGCGAAGGAGCTTCCGCTTGACGTTATGCGAAGCGAAGCTGTGCGGCTAGGCATTCCAATAGACCCGATACGCTTTGAGAGCGGCGATATGCTTCACGGGCCCGTCGGCGCGGCGCTTATGCGCGAGAGGTTCGGCGTGACGAACCCCGCGATACTTCACGCCGTAAAGGTTCACGACACGCTGTCCGTTCCGATGTCCGCGCTTGACAAGATTCTGTACCTCGCGGATAAGTCGTGCGACGGGCGCAGCTTCAGCCACCTAGACGCGATTCGCGAACTATCCAAAACGGACCTTGACCGAGCAACACTGCTCGCGCACCGTCACGCGGACGAATACTACGTCGGAATCGGTCTGCGCCTGCACCCCGACCAAACATCGTCGATGAACGAACTTGTCGGAATTGTAAAGGATAAGGAGTATAACAATGGATGAATCAGTAAGCTCGCAAAGAGAAGAACTGGGCAATGAAACCCAAGAACTGGTTAACAAAATCATCGAGGTTCTGGAAGACAAGAAAGCGGAGGATGTTCTAGCGCTGTCGGTGTCGCACCTGACAATTCTCGCGCATTCAATCATCATCGCATCGGGGCGCAGCTCGCTGCAAGTCCGCGCGTTGTATGACGCGCTTACCGAAAAGCTTGAGGAGCAGGGAATCGCCGCAAGACGGCACGAGGGAACGGCGGAGGGGCGCTGGATAGTCGTCGATTACGGCGACGTTATCGTACACATCTTCCATGAGGAGGAGCGCAGGTATTTCAATCTGGAAAGACTGTGGATGGACGGAACTAATATAATGAAAAATTAAAAATGAACAATGAACAATTGTTGGTTGAGGGTTTGGTGTTGTAAGTATCCGTTCCTAACATTCAATTGTTCATTTTTCATTGTTCATTCTTCCTTCACCTGTACCCACGCTGCTTCGGCTTGGGTATCTGCCGGGCGTCGCGCCGTCTGCCGCCTATCCTGCGTATAAGGAAGCGCAGCAAGGCGAACGCCGCGACAACTATTATCGCGAGCGGCGTTACGGAATCCCACGTAAGCCCGACGAATCGGAACGGGTTCTCCGCGACAATCTCCTCAATCTGCTCGATGGTAAGCGGCGCGTCCTCGCGCGCAAGCACGCTGCGCGGTGAAATGAGGTTGAATTTGAACGCCTCGCCCGTCGGCGTGTAGAACGTCAGCACGCCTAACACTTCGCCCGCGAGAATCGGCGCGCGCGGCTGTCTTCCGCGCGTCCATTCTATCGAAACGAGCGAGCGGTAATTCTCCGCAAGCGCGGAAACGTCGGACACGCGCCCCGTAAGTCTGGCGGCGCGCGTTATGTCCTGCGGCTCTATCGCAAGCTCAAGCTCGCCGTGCCGTTCGTCGTCCTTGGCGAAGCTGATTGTCTGAATCAGATACGGGTCCGCCGCGTAAACCTCCTGAAAGGTCATGCTGGCGTACTGCGAGAAGCCGTAATTGAACAGTCGCGTCGCGTCGTCCCAGCGGCTGTAATACCCGGAATACAGCAGAACGACAAGAATATTTATGCCGTTGCGTTCCGCCGCCGCGACGAGACAATACGCCGCCTGCGAATGATTGCCTGTCTTTATACCTGTCGCGTTCGGATAAAAATACGTCGTGGCGTTGTCTATAAGCCTGTTCGAGTTGTGCAGGTTGAGCGGCGCGCGGTTGCCGATCTGCGCCGTCGTATAATTCACGGTCGAGACGATTTGGCGGAACACCGTGTTGCGCATGGCTTCGCGCGCCAGTTTCGCCATGTCCTGCGCCGTGGTATAATGGTTTGGGTCGTGCAGACCGTTCGCGTTTACGAAATTGGTGTTCGTCATGCCCAGTACGGAAGCCATGCCGTTCATGTAATCCACGAACGCCGCCTGACTGCCGGAGACATATTCCGCAAGAACGTTGGCGGCTTCGTTGCCCGACGGCAGCATCATGCCGTAAAGCGCGTCGCGGAGCGATATGACGTCGCCCGCGCGAAACCCCGCTCGGGACGAGTCTTCCTCTATATCAAGCGCGCTGTCGCTCACCGTCACTTGTTTGTTAAGCGCCGTGCCGACGGTTTGCTCCGCGTCAAGATGGTTCGCGACGTATTCAAGCGCGAGAAGCGCGGTCATAATCTTTGTGGTTGAGGCGGGATACATCGCGACGTCGCTGTTGCGTTCCATAAGGATTTCACCGCTGCCCATCTCCATGACGAGGAACGCTTCGGCGGCTATCTGTTCCGGCAAAAGCGATTCGGGACGCGCGGCGTCGTATTTGATTGCGGACGGCGCGACGGTCGGGTTCGGCATACCCGCGTCTTCCGCGAGAGACGCGCCCGCGTGTACGCAGAGGAAAACCACCATGGCGGCGGCCATGATAATCGGTTTACGTCTATTGCTGTACTGTTTGGACTGCTTCTTTATAATGGTTCTCCATATAGGGCGAGTATTGCAGACCGCGGGCGAATGCGTTGCGGCGGGCGATGTTTGAATACTGCGGGCGATGTAATGATAACCGCGGGCGCGCGAGGCGCGCGCCCCTACAGGTTTTGGTTATATTCCCGATTGAAAGAAAACAAACGTTGTAGGGGCGAGCCCCCGGCTCGCCCGCGGTTATCATTACGCCGCCCGATGTATCCTCGCCCAATCCCCGATTTTATACTCCATAAAGCAATGCGCGGGTATTGTAGCGTTTTATTCTATCATGCCCCGCAAGCTTTGTACACATCCCAATAAACCGCTCCGATTATTCACAAGGAGGGCGAACGCACATGAACATCGCAATCGCAACAGGCGCGTCAAGCGGCATCGGACGCGAATTCGCAAGGTATCTGGCGGAACACAAAGACAAACATGGCATTGAGGAAATATGGCTGGTCGCGCGAAGACTGTCCGTTATAGAGGAGCTTGCGGGAAGCCTTCCCATAAAGTGCAAGACCATCGCGTGTGACCTTACATCGACTGATGATTTGCATAAGCTGCGCTGCCTGCTTGAGGAAGAGAAGCCTGCCGTGCGTTATCTTGTGAACGCCGCGGGAATGGGTAAGTTCAAGTCCGCGATGAATATGACGGAAGTTGAGACGGCGGCCTCGATAGACCTCAACGTGAAAGCGCCCGCGCTGCTCACATTGTTCGCTTCGCCGTATATGCAAGCAGGGTCCGTGATAATCAACATGGGTTCGCGCAGCGCGTTCCAGCCCGTTCCGTACATGAACATATACGCCGCGACAAAAGCGTTCATGCTGAGCCACAGCCGCGCGCTCGGCGAGGAGCTGAAGGTGAAGGGTATAAGGGTAATCTGCGTCTGTCCGTATTGGGTGAAGAGCGAATTCATCGATATTGCGCAGGACAGCGGCAGCGAAGTGAAGAACATCGGCAGAATGTGGAGCGCGGACGCTGTCGTGCGCCAAGCCTTCGCCGACCTTGCCAAGGGGAAGGACGTGTCCGTCCTCGGCTTCACGACCAAGGTCGAGGCGGGGCTGTCCAAGGTTCTGCCGCATAAGCTTGTCATGCGGGTTTGGGAGAGAATGCAAATTTAATGAGGAATTAGGAGTGACCTGCGGTGTGGATGGGTCGTACGCGTAACAGGCGGGCGATTAGAAATCGCCCCTGCAAATGTACGGCCCATCCACGCCGCAGGATGCGTGAAATCTTACTGCGTCACGGTCTCCAGCCCGCGTTTATCCTTAACGTTAAGGCTTGAAAGCCGCAAGCGAAGGTATGTCGAGCCCTCCTCGTCGTATTCCTCCAGCACGCCAACCACTTCAACCCACGCGTTCTCTTTGGGATACGCGTCGTCCCACGCAACCTCGAAGCCGACCGTTTGGTCGCCGACGCAGCAGGAAGGACCATAGCGGAACACGCTTGAATATGTGATAGGTTCGCCGTTCAGCGTAGCGGAATACTGACCGAAGATTCCTTCGTAACGGATTGTCTTGCCCAGATAATCCTCCGTATTCGTGTAGATGTCCATCGTCTGCGTCAGGAACATCTTCTCCGTAATGTCGATAGCGTCCGCCGCAGTCGTGCCGTTCGATTCGGAAGCGGACGATGCTCCGCAGCCCGCCGCCAAGTACAGGACCAATGCCAGGAGTGCGAGCAGAGATATTAGTTTTCCTGATTGATTAGACTTTCCAGACTCTTTCATGCCGATACCTTCCTTCTTGCAATATAAATACTTGTGCCTGAAAAAACCAAGAACAGCGCGATATTAACCAACACGACGGAAGCGCCTGTCGGCGTCGCTTTGAGGTATGACCATACGATACCGATATAGAAGCATACCGCCGAGACGATTGCGGACATGATTGTGACGGTCTTGAACGATTTGCAAAGCCGCATACTCGTCAAGGCGGGAATTACGATGAGGCTGGAAATAAGCAGCGCGCCCATCATTCTCATGCCAAGCGTGATTGTGAGCGCCGTGAGCAGCGCGATGAGCATGTTATACGCGCCCGCGGGAACGCCTGTCGCGCGCGCGAACGTTTCGTCGAACGTGACCGCGAGTATCTTATGGTAGAACAGAACGAACAGAATCAGCACGCACGCGCCAAGCGCAATGGACAGATACACGTCCGCCTTGCTCATCGCGAGTATGCTTCCGAAAAGGTAGTTGCAAACGTCCGTATTCATGCCCGTTGTCATCGATATAACCACCACGCCTATGGCGAGCGAGCTTGTCGAGATCAGCGCTATTGCGGCGTCGCCCTTTATCTTGCTTGACGAGCTTAGGCGAAGCAGCAGAAACGCCGCCAGCACCACGATCGGGATTGAGACGAGCAGCGGAGCCGCGTGAAGCGCGGTCGCGATTGCCAGCGAGCCGAAGCCTACGTGCGACAGCCCATCGCCAATCATCGAGTAACGTTTAAGAACCAGACTCACACCCAGCAGAGCGGCGCACAGCGAAACCAGCAGTCCCACGATTATCGCGCGAATCATGAACGTGTAAGTGAACATTTCACCCAATACCGCAAGCATTCTCAACGCCTCCCTTCTTTTCCGATACATTTTCTTTTATAGGCGCATTGCCAGGCGCATGAACTGTATCCGTTAAAAATCTTGCGCCTATGGGCGAAGAGGTATACTCCGCCGTTGTTCCGTAAAACAACTGCGTCGTATGCATATGAAGTATGTGACTGCCGTATTGAACGGCCGCGCGGATATCGTGAGAAACCATTATGATTGTTACACCCTGCTCCTTGCGTATCGTTTCGATAAGGCGGTACAGGTCGGCGGTCGCGACAGGATCCAGACCCGCGACGGGTTCGTCCAGCAGAAGAAGACTCTCGGTCGCGCACAGAGCGCGCGCCAACAATACGCGCTGCTGCTGCCCGCCCGATAATTCGCGGTAGCTGCGGTTCGCAAGCCGCGCGATGCCTAACTCTTCCATATGACGCTCAGCTTCGCTTCGGTCAAAAGAAGTGTAGAACGGACGCAGCCCGCGCGAACTCAGTCTGCCCGAAAGAACCACTTCGCGCACATTCGCGGGGAAGTCCTTCTGCGCCGCGCTCTGCTGCGGAAGGTAGCCGATTCCGGTTGGACGCAGCCCGCCGCCGAACTCGATTGTGCCGGACTGAGGGGCGTGAAGCCCCAACAGTCCCTTCATTAATGTGGATTTACCCGAACCGTTCTCGCCGACTATGCATAGGAAATCGCCCCGGGTTACTTCAAAAGAGACATCGCGCACGGCGGCGATTCCTTCGTATGCAAACGTGGCGTTGCGGCAGGTTATAAGCGGCATTCAGTTAAGCGCCTCCCTTAGAGCTTCGATGTTTGCCTGCATAATCGAAAGATAGGTAATACCGGCCTCGAAATCCGCCTTGGTCACGTTGTGCGCGGAGTGAAGCAGACGTACGGCCGCGCCCGTGGATTCGCTTATCGCGTCCGCCATGCGCCCGTTGGAAAGCTCGATGTGGAACACGACGGGTATTTGTTCGTCGTTGATTTTGTCAATGAGGAACTTTATTGTGGCGGCTGACGGTTCCGTTTCAGTGGAACAGCCGGGGAACGCCGCGAAGTAGGAAAGCCCGTACGCGTCCGCGAAATAGCGGAACGGGAACCTGTCGCCGAACACGATTGTCTTGCGCGCCGCACCGTCGACCACTTCGCGGAACGCCGCGTCAAGCGCGTCAAGCTCAAGAAGATATGCGTCCGCGTTGGCGCGGTAAGCCTTCGCGTTCGCGGGGTCCGCCTCGATGAGCGCGGCGGCAAGCTTGTCCGCTATCATCATCGCGTTGCGCGGACTCGTCCAGACATGCTCGTCGTATTCGGCTTCCTCCTCTTCCTCTCCCTCTTCTTCTGCTTCCATGCCCTCGACCAGCTCCTCTTCGACAGCTTCCACACAGTCCATCAAGGTGACTATCCGCATATCCGAAGTATCCATTGAAGACAGGATTGAGCTTATCCAGTCGTCGGATTCGCCGCCCACATAGATGAACACGTCGCTGTTTTGGATTGTGATTATATCGCGCGGCGTGGGTTCAAACGAGTGCGACTCGCTGCCCGGCGGCAGGAGCATCTTCACGTCCGCGAGACCGCCCGCGATAACGCGCGCGAAGTCGTACGGCGCAAATATTGTGGCGACGACGGTTGGTTTGTCCGCGGATTCCGCTTGAACGGCGGGAAGGGACTCAATTGTATATAGGGATAAAAGGCATATGCATAGCGCAATGCAAAAGGATCGTTTCATAAGACATCCTCCAAATTTTATTCTGTTTTCAGGCGCGTCAAAAAGACCTAACGCCGCAAAGCTCGCGCTTTGCTCAATGAAGTATGAATAGAAATGGAGGGCGCTTTAATTGTTAAGGCGTACTTTAAGCGTGACGGGCGTAAAAAATTGCGCTTTGTCCGCCCCTTGGAATAAATTCGAGGGGTGGGCAAGGAGGCGGCTTTTAAGAATTGCGACGCCGAGCGCAAGGATAGTCATTGACTTCATAACGGTCAGCACCGCGTTAATGTTTACGCAAGTGCGACAGTCGCTGTGCGGTCCCGTTCGGTCGTGCAGGTGATTGGCGTTCGCGAGAATATAAGCGACGCCTGTTGCGAACGTCAGCACAAAGCAGAACAAGACCATTATGGAAACGATTCGCTTCGCGCGAGCGCGGGTTATGTACATCGTAAGCCTCCTTTCCTTAACTTTCTTGTACGGCACGGTACAAGTTATCCTCAGTTTAACGCGAACTTTGGTATTTGTCAAGCCCCGCAGAATCGTGGTTCTTTTCCTGAAAGGGTAGGAAGCTTAGGGAAAGAGAGGGATGGGAGGGAAGGAGAGCTTGGAGCAGGAGAGGAAAATCATGGTTCTAAAGCCTCTGAAGGTGCGGAAGCCTCTGGCCTTACGTTTGCCGGCTTGAATCAAACTGTTGAT